>SHXK01000066.1 GCA_009693335.1 Betaproteobacteria bacterium
AACGCATTGACCTGTTCGCCAAGGCGACCGAGGATTTCCAGTGGATCCACGTCGACCCTGAGCGCGCCAAGGGTTCACCCTACGGCGGTACCATTGCGCACGGCTTTCTCACGCTCTCCATGCTGCCCAAGCTCTCGGAATCCACTTTCGAGTTCTCCGACCGGAAAATGGGCCTCAACTACGGCTTGAACAAGGTGCGCTTTACCGCGCCGCTGCCCTCGGGCGCCAAGATCCGCGGCCGCTTCACGCTGGCCAAGTACGAGAAACTGGAGGGCGGCGTGCAGGTGACCTGGAACGTGACCATCGAGCGCGAAGGCGGCGACAAGCCGGTGTGCGTCGCCGAGTCAATAGGCAGGCATTATTTCTAGTCTCGGGATTCTCTCTTCATGGATAAAAAAATGAACCAGCAGCGATGGCAGCAACGTCCCCCCGATTCCAACTGGGGCGATTTCGGGCCCAACGACCAGCGCGGCCGCATGAACTGGGTCACGCGCGAGAAGGTGCTGCAGGGCGTGGCCGAAGTGAAGGAAGGGATCACTTTCGTGTTGTCCTTGCCGCTCGACTATCCGGGCGGCAACGCGCTCAATGCGCGCCGTCACCCGCCCCGCATCGCCGCCACGCAGCGCAACGGCAGGCAGAATTTCTGCTACGCCGTAGCACAGGATAATCCGATGCAGACCGACGTCGTCTGCGACGACCTGGTGCTGCTCACGCTGCAGTACTCGACGCAGTGGGACTCGTTCGCCCATGTTGGCGGCATGTTCGATGCCGACGGCGATGGCAAGCCGGAGGCCGTGTTCTACAACGGCTTTCGCGCCGGCGAGCACATCAAGCCCGCGCCGGAAAATCCGCCACGGTCGGACCATGAACCCTGGGCGCAGTTCGAAGGCACGCGCGCCGAGGCGCTCGGCATCCAGAATCTCGCCGAGCACGGCGCGCAGGGCCGCGGCGTGATGGTGGATCTGCACGCGCACTTCGGCCGCCAGCGGCACGCGGTCGGTTATGACGAGCTGATGAAGGTGCTGGAGAAGGACCAGGTTGAAGTCGAGCGCGGCGACATCGTTTGCCTGCACACCGGTTTCGCCGAAGTGGTGATGGAGCTGAAGAAGAACCCGAGCCCCGAGCTGCTGCACAACACCTGCACCGGTCTGGACGGACGCGACCAGAAACTGCTGCAGTGGATTTCGGATTCGGGCCTGGCGGTGCTCGCCGCCGACAACTATGCGGTGGAGCTTTTTTCCACCAGTCCCTGGAAGCCGACGCCGCACGCCATGCTGCCCCTGCACGAGCACTGCCTGTTCAAGAACGGCATCCACCTGGGTGAGCTGTGGTACTTCACCGAGCTGGCGCAGTGGTTGCGCGCGCACCAACGCAATCGCTTCCTCCTCACTGCCCCGCCGCTGCGCCTGCCGGGTGCGGTCGGGTCTCCTGCCACGCCGATAGCCACGGTATAAACCATGGACAAGAAAATGAATAACAAAGTCGCGATCGTTACCGGTTCGGCCTCGGGCATAGGCGCAGCGACGGCGCTGGAACTCTCGAAACGCGGCTGGAGCGTCGTCGTCAACTATTCCAAGAGCCAAGAACAGGCAGAAAAAATCGCTGCGCAGTGCCAGGACGCCATCACCGTGCAGGCCAATGTTGGTGAGGAGGCCCAATGCCGCAAGCTGGTGCAGGCGGCGCTCGACAAGTGGGGCCGCATCGACGCGTTGGTGAACAACGCCGGCACCACCAAATTCGTCAAGCACACGGACCTGGACGGTTTGTCGGCCGATGATTTCCTGCGTATCTACCACCTCAACGTGGTCGGGCCCTTCCAGATGGTGCGCGCCTGTGCAGCGGCGCTGAAGGCAAACCGTGGCGCCGTGGTGAACGTCTCCTCGGTCGCTGCGCTGCTCGGTACCGGGTCGTCGATCGCTTACGCCGCCTCCAAAGCGGCGCTCAATTCGCTCACTTTTTCCCTGGCGCGGGTGCTAGGGCCGGAGGTGCGCGTCAACGCGGTGTGCCCCGGCTACGTGGACACCCCATGGCAGACCGGCGCCCTGGGCCAGGAGCGCGCCAACCAGGCGGCAGCGCATTACTCGAGCCTGGTGCCGCTGAAGGATTACGCGCGGCCCGAGGACGTCGCCGACACCATCGTCTGGCTGATCGAAGGCGCGCGTCAGACCACCGGCGAAACCATCTTTATTGACGGCGGCATGCACATAGCCCCGCCGCGCTGACTTTTCTGTGGACCGGGTATACGACACCATCATCGTCGGCGCAGGCTCAGCCGGCTGCGTGCTCGCCAATCGGCTGAGCGCCGACCCCAGTCGCCGCGTGCTACTGCTGGAAGCCGGTCCGCGCGACACCGATCCCTGGATCCACATCCCGCTGGGTTACGGCAAGCTATTCAACAAGCCTTCGGTCAACTGGAGCTACTGGTCAGAGCCCGAGCCGCAACTGAACGGCAGAAAAATCTTCACTCCGCGCGGCAAGGTGTTGGGCGGCTCCTCCTCGATCAACGGCCTGGTCTACACGCGCGGCCAGCCGGAAGACTTCGATGACTGGGAGACGCCGGGCTGGTCCTTCGGTGAACTGCTGCCGTATTTCAAAAGGTCGCAGGATCAGGTGGGGCAGGGACTGCGCGGCGACGCGTTGCACGGTAAGGACGGGCCGCTCGCGGTCTCGGACCAGAGCGAGCCGCACCAGTTGTGCGACGCCTTCATCGAGGCGGCGGTGCAGGCCGGCCACCCGCGCAACCCGGATTTTAACGGGCCACAGCAGGAAGGCGCGGGCTACCAGCAGCTCACCGCGCGCAACGGGCGGCGCTGCTCGACCGCGACGGGATTTTTGCGGTCGGCGGAGAAGCGAGCGAATTTGACGGTGCTGACTTCCGCTCTGGCATTGAAGATCTTGTTTGCTGGCAAGCAAGCGAACGGGGTTGAATACGAACAGCAGCATAAAAAATTTACTGCCCAGGCGAAGCGCGAAGTCATCCTCTGCGGCGGCGCCATCAACACCCCGCAATTGCTGCAACTCTCGGGCGTCGGGCCAGCAGCACTGCTGCGCGAGCACGGCATTGCGGTGGTGCTGGATCAGCCCGGCGTGGGTGAGCACCTGCAGGACCATTTTCAGGCGCGCATCGTGCTCAAATGCACGCAGCCGATCACGGTCAATGACGATATGCAGAGCTGGTGGCGCATGGCGCGCATGGGCCTGCGCTACGCGCTCTTGCGCAAAGGCCCGCTCACGGTCAGTGCCGGTTACGCCGGCGGTTTCTGGCGCACGCGGCCTGAGCTCAAGCGCCCCGATGTGCAGACGCATTTCCTCACTTTCAGTCTGGATCGCATGGGCGAACAGCTGCACCCGTTCTCCGGTTTCACCGCCTCGATCTGCCAGTTGCGCCCGAGTTCGCGCGGCTCGGTGCGCATCCGCTCGGCCGATCCGCGCACGCCGCCCGCGATCCGCTACAACTACCTCGCCACGGAGCACGACCGGCACACCATGATCGAAGGCATGCGTGTGCTGCGGCGCATCCTCGAGCAGCCAGCGATCCGCCCCTACATCGACACCGAACACCTGCCCGGCGTCCAGGTACAGTCGGACGACGATTGGCTGGCGTATTTCCGCGACACTGGCAGCACCATCTACCACCCGAGCTGCACCGCCAAAATGGGCACTGGCGCCGATGCGGTCGTCGATTCGCAACTGCGCGTCAAAGGTCTGGAGGGCTTGCGCGTGGTGGATGCTTCGGTGATGCCGGCGGTGGTTTCCGGCAATACCAACGCTGCTGTTATTGCTATCGCGGAGAAAGCGGCCGACCTGATACACTTACCCAGAGGAGGAATAACATCATGATGCGTCTCACCATTTGGGCCATCGCAGCCGCGATGACGTTTGCTTCACTCGCGCAGGCTCAGCAGAAGGTCATCAAGGTCGGGGTGATCTTCGACTATACCGGCGCCTTCGCCGGTGGCGGCTCGGAGGCGGCGGGCATCGGCACCAAAATCGCCATCGACATGTTGAACGAGCGTGGTGGCATCGAGGGCTACAAAATCAACGCCATTTACGCCGATGCGCAATCGAAAACCGAGGTCGCGATCAACGAGGCGACGCGTCTCCTCGACCAGGAGAAGGTTGACCTGATCATGGGCGTGTACTCCTCGGCGCATTGCGTACCGATGGCGCAGCGCGTCGATGCGGCGAAGAAGTTCATGTGGGCCAACGTCTGCGTCGCTTCGGCGGTGTTCAAGGACAAGAAGCTCTCCTACGTGTTCCGCCCGCAGGTGCATTCCGACCAGTTCGGCGAGGCCTCGTGCATTTACATCGCCGAAAACGCCAAGGAGAAATTCGGCAAGGCGGTGAAGGACATGAAAGTCGCCATCATCTACGAGGACGGCCCCTACGGTGCAGGCGTGGCGATGGGCAACGAGGCCAAGTGCAAAGCGCTCGGCATCCAAGTGGCGCTGAAAGAGGGTTATGCAGCCACCTCGCCGGACCTCTCTAGCCTGGTGACCAAGTTGAAACGCGCGCGCGCCGATGTGCTGTTGCACACCGGCTACAACCCGGACATCACGCTGTTCCTGCGCCAGTCGCGCGAACAGGCGCTGAAGTTCCAGGCGATCATCGGCCACGGCGCGGGCTACGGCCAGATCGGCAAGCTGACCGAGACCTTCGGCGCCGACGTCAACTACTTCTTCAATGTCGATCCAGTGGCGGCGCAACTGCTCGATCCGAAGACCTTGAAGCCTGGCCTGGGCGATCTGACCAAAGAAATGGTGAAGCGCTACCAGGCACAGAAAGGCCCCAACGATTTGCCGCCGCATACCTCGATGGGCTTTAACCAGAGCTGGATCTTCTTCACCGATGTGCTGCCGCGCGCCATCAAGAAGCATGGCGGCATCGATCCGGAGGCGCTCAGGAAAGCGTCCCTCGAGACTGACATCCCGGTGGGCGGCACCATCCAGGGCTACGGCGTGAAGTTCTTTGCGCCCGGAACCCAGATGGCGGGACAGAACGAGCGCGCCTCGCCGGTGGTGATGCAGTACGTCAACGGCCGCACCTACATCGCCTGGCCGAAAGCGATTCGCACCACCGACCCGGTGGTACCGTTCCCTAAAGGACATCCCTATGGGATGTGACGTCGGCCATCCCTACGGGATGTAATTCGAAGTGCTGGAGGTTAGCGGCCTAAGCAAAAAGTTCGGCGGGTTCACGGCGGTCTCCGAGGTCTCGTTCAAGCTCCAAGAGGGCGAGATTCTCGGGCTGATCGGCCCCAACGGCTCCGGCAAAAGCACGACTTTCAATTTGATCGCGGGGCTGCATGCGCCCTCGAGCGGTTCAGTGCGCTTTGCCGGCGAGGAGATCGCCGGCCTTGCGCCGGCGGCGGTCTGTCATCGCGGCATCGCGCGTACTTTCCAGATCCCGCGGCCGTTCCGCAAGCTCTCGCTCCTTGAAAACGTGGCAATCGCCGCTTTTTATGGACAGAATCAAAAAATTTCCAGGGCCAAAGCCTACGCTGCCGCCGCCGATGCGCTCGCCCTGGTGCAACTGCCAGGCGGTGCCGATGCGCGTGTGGAGGGCCTGGGCGCCGCGGGGCTGAAGAAGCTCGAACTGGCGCGCGCGCTGGCGACCCAGCCCAAGCTGCTGCTGGCCGATGAATCGCTGGGCGGGCTGGATCATGCCGAGATGGAGCAGGCTGCCGACATGCTGGCGATGATCCGCAGGGAGCAAGGCATCACCATTATCTGGGTCGAGCACATCATGGGCGTGCTGATGCGCGTGGTGGATCGCTGCATCGTCCTCGATCATGGCGAGGTGATCGCGCAGGGCCAGCCCGTGGAGGTAGCGCACGACCCGAAGGTGATCGAGGTGTACCTGGGGACCGATGCCGCCGAAGTGCAGCAGACCGTGGCGCAGCGGGCCGCCTGATGCTCGCGCTGACCGATGTTTGCGCCGGTTACGGCACCTTCCAAGCCCTGTTCGGCGTCAGTCTGGAAGTGCGCGCGGGCGAATCGGTGGCGGTAATCGGGCCCAATGGCGCGGGCAAAACCACGTTGCTGCGCGCGATCTCCAAGCTGATCAATTTGGGCGCGGGCGAAGTGACCATGCAAGGTCGCTCGCTCAAACATGTGGCACCGCACGAAGTCATCGCTAACGGGATCGCCCAGGTGCCGGAGAACCGGCGGCTGTTTCCGCGTCTCACGGTAGAGGAGAACCTGCGCATGGGTTCTTTTCTTTTGTCCGCAAGAAAAAAACATCAGCAACAACGCGATCACGTCTTCGATCTGTTTCCGCGGTTGAAGGAGCGGCGCGCGCAACTAGCCGGTACGCTCTCGGGCGGCGAGCAGCAGATGTGCGCGATCGGTCGTGCGCTGATGTCCAGGCCCAAGCTGCTGCTGCTGGACGAGCCCTCCGCGGGGCTGGCGCCGGTGATTGTGCAGTCGATCATGCAAATGGTGAAAAAGATCTGCGCCGAGGGCACTACTGTGCTGATCGTCGAGCAGAACATCCGCCAGGTGCTCAAAGTGGTGGACCGCGCCTACTTGCTGGAGACCGGGCGTATCAAGACGAGCGGCAGCTCCGCCGAACTGCTGGCGTCGGATGAAATCCGCAAGGCCTACCTAGGATTGTGATGTGGGAGAGCTGATGGAGGTTTTTGACATTTTTTTGCTGGAAGCCGTTCTCAACGGCATTCTGCTGGGCGGCCTGCTGGCGTTGCTCTCGTTAGGCTTGAACCTGATTTTCGGCGTCATCGACGTGGTGTGGATCTGCTACGCCGAGATGATCATGATCGGCATGTATGCGGTGTACGCATTGCATGTGCAGCAGCACTGGCCGCTGCTCGCCGCGATGGCCGCGGGCATTGCCTTCGTTGCTCTTCTGGGTGCGCTCATGCACCAGTTCGTCATCCGGCCGGTGCTCAGCGCCGAACCGATCAACCAGCTGCTGGTGACGGGCGGGGTGCTGTTCTTCCTGCAGGCGGCGGCCACGCTCGCTTTCGGTATCGAGTTCAAGAACCTCGGTGTGAGACTGCCGCCCGTGTCGATCGGCGAAATGTCGTTCTCGCTGCCGCGCATCATTGCTTTCATGGTGGCGGTCGCGGGTGTCGCGGTGACCTGGCTGTTCCTCACGCGCAGCTACCTCGGCACCGCGATCCGCGCCATCAGCCAGGACCGCGCCATCATGCCGCTGATGGGAGTGAATCCCGACCGCATCTTCGTGGTCACCTCGGCGCTGGGCGGCGCCCTGGCGGGCTTGAGCGCCTGCCTGCTGGTGCTGCAATACGACATCCACCCGGCGATCGGCCTGTCATTCGGGCCGATCACCTTCCTGATCTGCGTGCTGGGGGGGCTGGGCAATATGCTGGGCGGTCTGGCCGCCGCATTCATCTTCGCGCAGTTCATTTCGGTGGGCGGTTTCATTTTCGCCATCGAATGGGGGTACGTGATCGCTTTCGTATTCTTCATTGCGGTGATGTTCTGGCGGCCACAGGGATTGTTGGGTGGCAAATGAGGGTGGCAAATGAGCAGGGGAAAATGAATTGAAATTCCTGGCGCTTGCCCTGCTGGCCGGAACGCCTTTCTATGGTCTGGGCAACTATCTGCTGCACCTGGTGATCATGTGCCTGTTGTGGGGCTACGTGTACACCAGCTGGTCGATCATGGGGCGTCTGGGGTTGGTGAGCTTTGGCCACGGCGCTTTCCTCGGCATCGGCGCCTACTCGGTGGTGATGCTGTGGAACCATTTCGGCGTCTCGCCGTGGATCGGGGCGCTAGCTGGGGTCGTGGCATCGGCGCTGGTCGCGGTAATCATCGGCTTGCCGTGCTTTCGCTTCAAGATCGTCGGCCACTACTTCGCGTTGGTGACGCTGGCGCTTTCCGAGGTGACGCGCCTGGTTATCGTCGCGCTGCGCGACCAGACCGGCGGTTCGCTGGGCGCGACGCCGAACACCGCGCTCGCGCAGGGCAACCCCTGGTCGCTGGGCGCGCTGCAGTTCTCGGACAAGATCGTCTGGTTCTACGCCATCCTGGTTGTCTGGCTCGCTGGCCTCTGGGTCTGGACCAAGGTGGATCGCGGCATGACGCGCCTCGCCCTGGAGGCGATCAGCCAGGAAGAGGAAGCCGCCGCCTCGATCGGTATCAACGTGACGCGCTCGAAACTATTCGTCACGCTGATCTCCGCGGTGATGACCAGCATCGGCGGCGTGCTGTATGCGCAGTACCAGCTCTACATCAACCCCGAGACAGTGTCTGGCATCGGCATCAGTCTGCAGATGGTGTTCGGCGTCATCGTCGGCGGCATGTTCGTGGTGCTGGGGCCCACCGTGGGTGCGGTGTTCACGCTGCTACTCTCCGAGGGTCTGCGCTTAGCGCTAGGAGATGCTTTCAAGCAGTTCCCCGCACTCGACCTGGCGATCTACGGCTTGATGCTGGTCCTCTTCATCATTTACCTGCCCAAGGGGATCCTCGGCACCGCCACGGACGCCTGGCGTAAGCACTCCTCGGCTAGAGCAGCCGCTCGACGCTGACGCCGCGCAGGTCCATCTCGTAGTCCAGGCCTACGATAGGTGGCCGGCAGTAGTGCCAGGTGAGGGAACTGGGCAGGATGTGCTTTTGAATTCTTGCCATCTGCTGCTGAAGGTCCTGCACCGTGTAGAGCTGACTCACGGTCGCCTGACGCCAAGCGACGCCCAGTCCGTTCATCCTGGCATCCATCTTGCCGAGCACGAACTCGACCTTGGCCCGCATTCCCGCCGCCGAGGTGTCGCTGAGCGCCACGATGTCCTCGGGAAAGCGTCCTCCCTCGGGCCACTCGCCGCTGCCGGAGACGATGAACGAACCGGATTCCTGCGACGGGACCGTGTAGCAAAACGCGTAGAAGCAGGGCTCGTCTGGTGGGTCGATTGCGGGGGCGACGTTCGAGCGCGCCACGGGGTTCTTGCTGTCGCGATACAGGCCCCATTGCTCCAGTACCGCCACATAGCCTTGGTTGAATTCTGCGAATCCGGTGAACGTGAAAGGCTGCGGCGAGCGCAGCTCGCAGGCGCAGAGTGCGGTCAGGGGTCGCTGGATCTTTTTTAAATAACTTGCAATCAGTTCAAAACCCCGCGTGACCGGCACCGGTTGCACGAAGCGCACGCGTTCGATGGCGTAGCCAGGCAGTGCCGCCACGCCCTGCGAATAGGGGAAGCCGCCCTTGAGGAACGAGTAGCCGCCGTCCGGAAAAGGTATCAAGGTGCTCATGCCGGGACTATACAGGGGGACGTACCGGTACAGTTGGCCTCATTTTTTGAAGCTGATCCGCAGGCGGTTGTCTGGGGGATGATGACTTAAACTCCGGGTATGAAAAATAAGCCCCTAGCGCACCGCATCGACTGCCTCGATACCGCCGAGGTCTATCCGATTCGGTCCGTGCAGTAGATGTGGGAGGCGGGCGCCATTGTTTTGATCGTCGCAGGCGCTTATTTCTGGGTCGACAGCCTGCGGGTGCGCGAGCGCGCGCTCGCTGCTGGGCGCGGCGCCTGCGGGCGCTACGGCCTGCAGTTGCTCGATGAGACCGTGCAATTCGCCAAGCTGCGTCTGGCGCGCGATGACGAGGGTCAGCTGCGCCTGCGCCGCACCTATAGCTTCGAATTTTCAGACACCGGCAACAACCGCCGCCATGGCACCATCGTGATGTTGGGCGGCGAACTGCAAGACCTGCAACTGGAACCGTACGAACTGCACTGAGCCACATTATTACCGTCGAGAGTTTCTGGTGAAAGCAAAATGGCTTTTTGTTTTTCTGGTGCTGACCTTGCTGCAGGGCTGCAGCGTGACGCGTTTCGCCTACGACAACGCCGACCTGTACCTGCGTTGGCAGGCCAACGGCTACTTCGATTTCCAGGCGGAGCAAAGCGAGGAGCTGGACCGCAACCTGGCCGCCTTCCTCGCCTGGCATCGCGCCAAGGCACTGCCGAAGTACGCGCACATCGGCGAAGACGCGGCCGCACGCATGCTGCGTGGTCTCAAGCAGGAGGATCTCGAATGGGGTTACGACGCGGTGCGGGCGCAGATTCGGGAGGCGTTAGGCGCCGCCGCCGGTGCAGCGGCCGGTCTGCTCGACCAGCTTAGCCCAGAACAGATTCGTCATTTCGAGCGGCGGTTGGCCGAAGAGAACCGCAAGTTCGCGAAAGAGCATCTGCAAGGCAGCGTGGCAGAGCTTCACAAGCGACGGCTGAAGCGCAATCTCGAGCGTCTCGAGGAGTGGTTCGGCCCTCTCAGCGACGCGCAGGTCGAGCGCGTGCGGCGCTACAGTACGCGCGCGCCAGACTCCGCCGAACTGCGTGCGCGCGACCGCCAGCGTCGCCAGGCGGAGTTGCTCGCCATGCTGCGTGCGCGTGAAGCAACCCGGCGCCTCGGGCCGTGGTCACAGAACTGGGAAGCCGGCCGCGAAGCGGCCTACGTCGAGGCATTTCGCGCCACCTACGTGGAGTACGTCGAGCTGCTGCTCGATCTGGACCGCACGCTCAGTACCGAGCAGCGTGAGCGTGCCGCGCGGCGCTTGCAAGGCTACGCCACGCTCGCCAGCTCGCTCTCGCGCTAGCCATATAACGGTTGCTACTTCGCGCCGTAGCCGCCGCCGCCGGGCATCTCTGCGATCAGGCGGTCGCCTGCCGGGACGACATAGGTTTCTTTTCCCGGTAATACCTTGCCGCTCGCCAGCGTGACGCGACCGACGTGGCCAGGTGCACCCCCGGCTCGGCCGCGCGCCGGGTTGTGGCGCCGGTCGAAGGTGGCGCAGGCGATGCTGAAGGGCGCGGGCTCGGTGTTCTCGATCTCGAGCACCACGCCCATGCCGCCACGCTGCTGGCCGACGCCCCCGGAGCCTTCGGCCAACTCGCGCCGGCGAAACAGTAGTGGCGACTGCGCTTCGGTGATTTCTACCGGGATCGCGCCGACGCCACTCGGAAACGCGGTCGTGGACAGGCCATCCTTGGCGGGACGTGCGCCCATGCCGCCGATGCCGATTGAGATGACATTGAAGCGCGCCGCGTCCGGCTGCGCACCTTCCAGTTGCGGACCACCCGAGAGGCCGAGGATCCACATGCTGCCTGCGCCCTCCGCCGGCACTTTTCCGGCGAGCGGCTCGGCAAAGCAAGCAAATACCAGCTCGGGCAGCATTTGGCCAATGAGATGGCGCGCGGTCACCGCCCGCGGTCGCAGTGGATTGACGATGGATTCCTCCGGCGCCGAGACCGTGACCACCTCGAGCGAACCAGCGTTGTTCGGGATGGCGGGCGCGACGATGCATTTCACGCCGAACGAGGTATAGGCATCGGTGTAACACTTGGGCGAATTGATGCCGAAGCGCGAGGCGGGTGAGCTGCCGGCGTAATCGACGTGGATCGCGCCGTCCAACACGGTCAGCGCGGCCTTCAATTCGACCGGCGACTCGTAGCCGTCCAGCGTCATCGAGGCCGACCAGGTGCCGCGCGGCAGTTTGCGGATCGCTGCGCGCATCGATTCGCGCGAGGTCGACACGATGTACTCGCCCAGCGTATCGAGTTCGGTGAGGCCGAATTCCTCCAGCATCGCCGCCAGGCGCCGGGTCGCCACCTCGTTGCAGGAAACCAGGCCCATCAGGTCGCCGCGCAGCTGTATGGGTTCCCGCACATTGCTCATCAGGATGGCGAGCAGGGTTTGGTTGACTAATCCCGCATCCATCAACTTCATATGGGGGACGCAAACACCTTCTTCGTACACCGAGGTCGCCTCGGCGACGAAGCCGCGACCGCCGATGTCGATGATGTGGCAGGTCGAAGCGAAGAAGCCGATCAGCTTGCCGTTGAGAAAGGCGGGCGTCACGGTGACGAAGTCGAACAGGTGCCCGGTGCCCATCCACGGGTCGTTGGTCACCAGCACATCGCCAGGCTTGAGCGACTCCGCGGGGAAACGATCCAGGAAGTGCGCCACCGCACGCGCCATGGTGTTGACATGCCCCGGCGTACCGGTGACGGCCTGCGCCAGCATGCGGCCTTTGCTGTCATAGACCCCGGCCGAAAGGTCGCCTGCCTCGCGCGTGATCACGCCGAAAGCGGTCTTGAGCAGCACGTTGGCCTGTTCTTCGACCACCGCTATGAGGCGGTTCCACAGGATCTGGCGCACCAGCCGCGTTTGCATTTCTTCTTGCATGGCGCTCATGCTTGCTTCTCCAGAAAGAGGTGGCCGGCTGCCGTCACCTTGCAGCGCCAGCCGCGTGGCAGCAGCGTGGTGGTCTGCGGCTCGACGATCAGGGCCGGCCCGCTCAGTTGCATGCCCGCTTTGAGCTTGCTGCGCGGGTGCACTGGAATGGAGGTTGTCTTGCCTGCGAGCGGATCGAAAACCTGTCGTTGATCCTGGCTGAGCGGAAGCGGAATATCTTCGCTGAAATTCAGAGGCACGGTTTTCTCTGCAAGTGTCGAAACATTCACCGACCACGTCAGGAATTCGACCGGTACATCCGGGATGCGCAGGCCAAACTGCTGCTCGTAGCGCGATTCATAGTCGGCACGCAGATGGGTCGCGTGCGCGGCCTGCAATTCACCGGCGGGCAAGGGCACAGAAATTTCGTGGCCCTGGCCGAGGTAGCGCATCTCCACCGCGCGTTGCACCTCCAATTGTGCACCGAGGGCGCCCGCCGCGACGATGGCCGTGGCCTCGCGTTCCATGTCTTGCAGTATTTTGTTTATTTCAAAAGACAAAAAGCCATCGTCGCGCAGCTGGAAACTGCGCACCAGCTCGAAAGCGACCGGCGCGCG
>SHXK01000004.1 GCA_009693335.1 Betaproteobacteria bacterium
CCAAATCCAATTGCCTGTCGGTCGAACCGCTGGAAACCGAGTATGGCCGCAAGCGCAAGATCAACCAGTCCGCCTGCAACAAGGACTTCTCCTGCGTCAAGGGCTTTTGCCCGAGCTTCGTCACCGTCGAGGGCGGGCAACTGAAGAAAGGCAAGTCGGGCGCCAAAGCGGCGGAAAATTTTCCTCCACTTCCCAATCCTGAAATTCCCGGATTGCAGACCCCTTTCGGCATCCTGGTGACCGGCATCGGCGGCACCGGCGTGATTACCATCGGTCA
This sequence comes from Betaproteobacteria bacterium, assembly GCA_009693335.1. Lineage (GTDB taxonomy): Bacteria > Pseudomonadota > Gammaproteobacteria > Burkholderiales > SG8-39 > RBG-16-66-20. Next base: position 278 of record SHXK01000004.1, read on the forward strand.
GATCCTCGCCATGGCCGCGCACCTGGAAGGCAAGGGCGTGTCGGTGCTCGACATGTCGGGTCTGGCGCAGAAATACGGCGCCGTGATGTCGCACGTGAAAATCGCCGCGCGCCCGGAGGACTTGCACGCCGCGCGCCTCGGCATGGGCGACGCCGGCCTGGTGATCGGCTGCGACCTGGTGGTCAGCGCCAGCCTGGACGCGCTCTCGCGCATGGGCGGCGAGCGCAATACTCTGGCGGGTACCCGTGCGGTGATCAACGCCACCACCTCGCCGACCGCGGCCTTCGTCAAGAACCCGGACTGGCAATTGCCGGGTAGCGACCTGACGCACGACATCCATGAAGCCTGCGGCGGCAAGAACGCCGATTTTTTTCCCGCCACCGAGCTCGCTACTGCGCTGATGGGCGATGCCATCGCCACCAACATGTTCATGCTCGGCTACGCCTGGCAAAAGGGCTGGGTGCCGCTCTCGGTCACGGCGCTCGAGCGCTCGATCGAGCTGAACGGCGTCGCGGTGGAGTTCAACCGCCAGAGTTTCGTCTGGGGGCGGCGCGCGGCGGTGGATCTGGAGCGTGTGCGGCGCATCGCCCTACCAGCCGAGGTGATCCCACTCGAGCAGCACTTGTCGCGCAACCTGGAGGAACTGGTCGAGCGGCGGGTGCAATTCCTCAGCGCATATCAGGATGCAGCGTACGCGAAGAAATACAGAAATTTGGTGCGCCACGTGACCACGATAGAAAAAGACAAGATCGGATCATCCAAGCTGGCCGAGGTGGTCGCGCGTTATTACGCCAAACTGCTCGCTTACAAAGACGAATACGAAGTGGCGCGCCTGTACACCGATGGCGCCTTCCGCAACAAGATCGCGTCGATGTTTGAAGGCGACTACAAGCTCGTGTACCACCTCGCGCCGCCGCTGCTCGCCAGAGCTGATGCGCGCACCGGCGAACCCGGCAAGATGCAGTTTGGTGGCTGGATGCTGGGCGTGTTCAAGATTCTTGCCCGCTTGAAAGGTCTCAGAGGAACCGCTTTCGATATTTTCGGGCGCAGCGAAGAGCGGCGCATGGAGCGCGCGCTGATCGTGGAGTACGAACAGACCGTGACTACCCTGCTCGACGGTCTGACACAGGACAAGCATGCGCTCGCGCTCGAGATCGCTTCGCTGCCGGAGACCATCCGCGGTTACGGCCACCTCAAGGCAAAAAGCGCCGCTGCCGCGCGCGCCAAGGGCGAGCAACTCCTCACACACTACCGCAGCCCCCCGATCCGCGCCGCCGCTTGAGGTCCCTGACCTTTCTTGCGGTGCTGGTGTTTGCCGCCACGTCGCAGGCCCAGACCGGGGAAAGCCGCAGCCTCGAGCTGGAAGGTGGCAAGCGCTTGAGCTACACGCTGCACAGCCATCCGGCCGATGCGCACACGGCGCCCCCGGTCGGCGAGCTGGCGCCTACCAGTGCGCTCAATGCCGCCAAGCTGCTCAACCTGCACCTATCGGCGGGCGATATCGAGGCAGCGGCGCTGTTGTCGAATGCGCCGCGCCGTCGTTTCGACGTGTTGCGCGACTACCGCGCGGCGGTGGGCGAAGAAGAGTTCAAGCAGGTCTTCGCGCGCTATTTCTACCCTGAGAACCGGCTGCTCGCCGAGATCGCCATCGGCAAGCATCGTTTGCTGATCTGGGACCTGAACGAGGGCGTGAACCGCATCGCCGGCCAATACTTCGTCGAAATCGAGGGCAAATACCTGCTCGACGATGTGCCCAACGAGGCGCGTACCAATCTGCGCTGGGTGCTGGAAGCCTACCGCGCGGGAAAAATCGCCCGCTAGTTCCTTGGCTCGGCCTTCAAGGCGAAGGGATTGAAATTGGTGGCGCGGTCATAGTAGTCCTCGTTCTCGGCGCGCTTCAAGAACGCCACTATCCGGTAAGTCAGCGGCGTGAAGACTACCTCCACGCCGACTTTGGTGAGGAACTGCGCCAGCATCACGGTCGGCAACTTGTCGTCCGGAATGATGCCAGCGCCGTAAAAAGCGAGCGGATAAAACAGCGCCGAGTCCACCGCCTCGCCAAAAATCGTCGAACCGATGGTGCGCGTCCAGAGCCACCTGCCGGCGGTGAGAATTTTCATCCTGGCGAGCACATAGGAATTGACGAACTCGCCGCAGAAATACGCGAACATTGAGGCGGCGGCGATGCGCCAGGCAGTGCCGAACGCGACTTCGTAGGCCGCCTGATGCTTCCAGAACGGCGCCGGCGGCAGCGCCACCACCACGCTGGCCATGAACGCAGCAAAAGCGAGGCCCGCGAATCCGGCCCAGATCACCCTGCGTGCGCGCGAGTAGCCGTAGACTTCGGTGAGTATGTCGCCGAAAACATAGGACAGCGGAAAGAACAGCACGCCCGCGCCGAAGGTCAGCGTGCCCACCAGCGGCCAGTCCACCTGGGCGATCTTGGCGGGGCCGATCAGGTTGGCGCAGATCAGGATGGTGACGAAAGCCACCATGACCAAATCGTAGTAACGGTAGGTCTTCATGGCAGGGTGAGGCTCATGGCATGGTGAAACTTCACGGCAGCGGGGGGCTGTAGTCTCGCACGTCGTCGTCGAGATCCACGCGCATGGCCTCGAGCAGGCGCGACACCATCGCGTAAAAACCTGCGGTGAGCGAGAGCTCGACGAACTCGGCGTCACTGAAATGCCGCTTGACTTCGGCGTGCACCGCATCGCTGACGTCGCAGACCATGACCGCTTCGGTCAAGGCGAGCGCCGCGCGCTCCTGTGCATCGAATTCTCCAGAAGCCCGCCAGTCTGCCAGCGCCGCGATCTTGCTCTCGCTCACGCCGGACTTGCGCGCCATGCGCAGGTGGTGCGCCCATTCGTATTCCGAATGTGCCATCTGGGCGGTGCGCAGGATCATGAGTTCACGCAGCGCGCGCGGCGTGCGGCTATGGTGCCGGATCGCGTTCGCGAACTCGGTCCAGGCTGCGGTCAGCGCCGGGTTGTTGCCGAGCGCGCGGTAGAGATTGACCGGCTGGCCCCAGAGTTCCTCCAGGCGTTTTTGCAGAACGGGTTCGAACTGGACCGAGGGCAGGCGTTGCATGGCGTCAGTATGCCCGAAGAGCAGGGGCTGCAACGGGCCCTCTAAAGTCTGCCGTTGACCTCGATGCCCCGGTACAGCCAGTCCACTTCCCAGGGCAGGTCCGGATCGCGCCCGCGCGCGAGCTCGTTGCGCAACTCGCGCGCGCCACCGTCGAGGTGTATGTACTCGCCGAAAAAGCGCGATGACAGCACCACGCGCGCGCTACGGTTCATGCGCTCGCGCTGGTAGGCCAGGAAAGCGCGCGGGTAGTCCTCGCCCGCCGCAGCCACTTTCTCGGCCAGCACCACAGCGTCCTCGATCGCCATCTGCGCACCCTGCGCCAGGTACTGCAGCGTCGGATGCGCGGCATCGCCCAGCAGGGTGACGCGGCCGTCGGTCCAGTTGGTCACCGGCTCGCGATCATGCAGCACCCAGTTACGCTCACGCGAGATGTAGCGCAGGCTGTCGCGCACCCCGGGATGCATACGCGCGAAGAGCTCCTCCAGCTCATCGGGCGCGCCCGCATCCGGCTCGCCGCGGCGCCAGCGCCGGCTGGCGATGGTGGCGACGTTGTTCATCACCGCCCCGCTCTGCAGGCGGTACTGCACCAGGTGTAAGTCCGGCCCACCCCAGATGGTCATGCAATTGACCCGGCGCCGGTCGACAATCTGCGCATCCGGCACCACGCCGCGATAGACGTAATGCCCCGCCATGCGCGGCGCACCGTCGCCGATCACGGCCTGGCGCGTCGGCGAGCGCAGACCCTCGGCACCGATCAGCGCGCAAGCTTCATGGACCGCGCCGTTTTCGCACGTGATCGTCACCTGCTCATCCTGTTGTGTGAATTTTTTTATTTCAGTGGAAGACTCAAGCACAATTTCTTGCCGTTGCCGGCAGGCCGCCAGCAAGCCGCCATGCAGGTCGCGGCGGTGGATCACGAAATAGGGAAATTGGTAGCGCGCGCGGAACGCGGCGCCCAGAGAAATGCGGCTGATCTCCTCGTTGGTGAGGGCATCGGCGAAAATCAGTGCTTCCGGGAACACCGCTGCCGGCTCGAGCGCCTTCAGCACCCCCAGGCGATCCAGCATGCGGCAGACATTGGGCCCCATCTGGATGCCGTAGCCGATTTCGCCGAACTCGGCCGCTTTCTCCAGCACGCGTACCTTGCGGCCTTTTTGCGCCAGCGCCAGCGCCGCGGCCAAGCCGCCGATGCCGCCGCCGGCAATGAGGATTTCCTTCATGATTGGTGTAGACCCGACATGTGGCGACTCAATTCGCGGTGATGCCGCGTGTCTTGATGAGCTTGGCGAAGCGTTGCGCCTCGCTGGCGATAAATTTGCCGGCTTCCTCGGGCGTGGTGATAAAGGCCTCGAAGGCCTGCGCCTGAAACTTGTCCCGCAGCTCTTTTGAATTGAGCACGTTCCTGAGAGCGGCATTCAGCCGGCTCACCACCACCGGCGAGGCGCCGGCCGGCGCGAGCAGCGCCAGCCACTGCGTGAACTGAAAATCCTTCACGCCGGCTTCCTGCAAGGTCGGCACATCGGGCAGCTGCGCGGAACGCGCCGTGCCGGTGACCGCCAGCGCGCGCAGGGCGCCCGTCTTCACGTGCGGCAGTGCTGCCGAGAGCGTGGGAAAACTCATGTCCACCTGCCCGGCGAGCGTGTCCAGGAGCGCCGGACCGCCGCCTCGATAGGGCACATGCAGGATGAAAGTGCGGGTGGAGTCCTTGAACATTTCCCCACACAGGTGGAAGGTCGTGCCCACGCCCGCCGAAGCGTAGCTGAGCTTGCCGGGATTGGCGTGCGCCAGCTGCACCAAGTCTGCGACCTTGCCAGCCGGCACCTTGCTGTGAACCACCAGCACGTGGGGCGAGGTGGCGACCATACCCAGTGGCGTGAAATCCCGGATCGGGTCCCAACTGAGCTTCTCGAACAGGCTCTGGTTGGTCACCAGCGGGATGGTATTCAGGACCACCGTGTAGCCGTCGGGCGCCGCGCGAGCCGCGGCCTCCATGCCGATGTTGCCGGAGGCGCCGGAACGGTTGTCAATGATCACCCGGACGCCCAGCTCGGCGGCCAGCGGTTCAGCCATCAGCCGCGCGGTGATGTCCACGCTGCCGCCCGGAGGAAAGGGCGCGATCAGCCTGATGGTCTGGCTGGGATAGGTCTGCGCCGCAAGCGGCTGCGCGAAGGCCAGCGCCAGCGCAGCGCATAGGTATTGCAGAATCGTCAACATGCTTCTGTCTCCCGGGGTCTTTCTGTAAGTTTGGCTATGATAACGGTGAGCGGCGTCAAAGATCGACTGAACTTGGCGATGCAAGGAGTCTGCGATGACTGATCTCTGGGACAACCCCGCCGGCACTGATGGCTTTGAGTTCATCGAGTACGCCGCGCCCGATCCGGCAGCGATGGCGGCGGTGTTCGTGCGCATGGGCTTCAGACCCATCGCCAGACACCGACATAAGAACGTCACGCTTTACCGGCAAGGGGAGATCAATTTCATCCTCAACGCGACGCCGGACTCCTTCGCGCAGCGCTTCGGGCGACTGCACGGACCGAGCGTGTGCGCCATCGCTTTCCGTGTGGACGACGCGAAAGCCGCGTATGAGCGCGCCGTCTCGCTGGGCGCTTGGGGCTACGCCGACCATGCCGGCCCCGGCGAGCTGAACATTCCGGCGCTCAAGGGCGTGGGCGACTCGCTGATCTACCTGGTGGACCGCTGGCGCGGCAAAAATGGCGCGGCGGACGGCGCGATCGGCAACATCGGCTTCTTCGACGTGGACTTCGAGCCTCTGCCGGGTGCCATGCTCGATCCGCTGGGTCATGGCCTCACCCACATCGACCATCTCACGCACAACGTGCACCGGGGTCGGGTGACAGAATGGGCGGATTTCTATCAACGCTTGTTCAATTTCAGGGAAATCCGCTACTTCGATATCGAAGGCCAGAGCACCGGTGTCAAGAGCAAGGCCCTGACCAGCCCCTGCGGCAAGATCCGCATCCCGATCAACGAAGAAGGCAAGGAAAAAGCCGGCCAAATCACCGAGTACCTCGAGCGCTACCACGGCGAGGGCATCCAGCATATCGCCTTGGCTGCGCGCGATCTGTTGCAAACTGTGGACGCACTGCGCGCGAGCGGCGTACAACTGCTCGACACCAGGGATACCTATTACGAGTTGATCGACCAGCGCATCCCAGGCCACGGCAAGAACGTGGCCGAGCTACAGCAGCGCAAGATATTGATCGACGGCAAAGCGGGCGCGCTCCTGCTGCAGATCTTCAGCGACAACCAGCTCGGGCCGATTTTCTTCGAGTTCATACAGAGACAAGGCGACGAGGGCTTCGGCGAAGGCAACTTCAAGGCGCTGTTCGAGTCCATCGAACTCGACCAGATCCGGCGCGGCGTTCTGAAATCAACGTAATTAAAATCATGGCCATGAAACTAAAATACCAGGCAGGATTCGGCAACACCTTCCAGAGCGAAGCGGTGAAGGGCGCGTTGCCCAGGGGCCAGAATTCGCCGCAACGCGCGCCGCGCGGGCTCTACGCGGAAGGCGTCTCGGGCAGCGCCTTCACTGCGCCGCGCGCAGACAACCTGAGCGCGTGGCTGTACAAGCTGCGACCCTCGGCGATGCACCGCCCTTACGCACCCCTGGATCACCGTAAAACCGCGATTCTGCTGCGCTCGGGCCCGTTCAACGAGGTCGCCACGCCGCCCAACCGGCTGCGCTGGGATCCGCTGCCAATACCCAAGCAGCCGACCGACTTCATCGACGGCCTGGTCACCATCGCGGGCGCGGGCGATCCGGCGGCGCAGGTCGGCCTGGGCGTACATGTCTACCGCGCCAACCGCTCGATGAGCGATCGCTATTTCCACAATGCCGACGGCGAGATGATGCTGGTGCCGCAGCAGGGCGGCCTGCTGATTTTCTCCGAGTTCGGAAAAATCGAAGTAACCCCAGGGGAGATCGCAGTTCTGCCACGCGGAATCAAGTTCAAGGTCGGCTTGCTCGAGGGCCCAGTCGCCGCAGGCGCGGGTGGCGTGCGTGGCTATATCTGCGAGAACTACGGCGCACCGTTCCGCCTGCCCGAACTTGGGCCCATCGGCTCTCAGGGCCTGGCGCAGAAGCGCGACTTCCTCGCGCCGGTAGCCGCTTTCGAGGGCCGCGACGACAAGTGCCAGGTGGTGCTGAAATTCCTCGGCAAACTGTGGGCCGCCGAATACCGCCATTCGCCTCTCGACGTGGTCGCCTGGCACGGCAACTATGTGCCCTATAAATACCCGCTGGCGCGCTTCATGGCGCTCAACACCGTGAGCTTCGACCATCCGGACCCGTCCATCTTCACAGTGCTCACCTCGCCTTCGGGCCAGCCGGGGGTGGCGAATTGCGATTTCGTCATCTTCCCGCCGCGCTGGCAGGTCGCCGAGCATACTTTCCGCCCGCCCTGGTTCCACCGCAACGTGATGAGTGAGTTGATGGGCCTGGTGCACGGCGTCTACGACGCCAAGGCCCAAGGCTTTCTGCCCGGCGGCATTTCGATCCACAATTGCCTGCAGGCCCACGGACCGGATCTCGCCACCTTCGACAAAGCGAGCGCGGCGGAATTAAGGCCTCACAAGATCGAGAACACGCTCGCCTTCATGTGGGAATCCAAATTCATTTTTCGCCCGACCCGCTTTGCGCTGCGCGCGCCGCAACTGCAAAAGGACTATGACGCCGTATGGCGCGGTTTCGAGAAGCGTTTCATCAGTTGATCTGCAGCCGTTGCCGGGCGGCGAGGTACTCGGCGGCCAACTGGTCCACCACCTGCGCCACCGGCACCACGGCGTCGATCTGCCCCACGCCCTGCCCGGCGCTCCAGATGTCGCGCCAGACTTTTTTCTCGGCGCCGCCAGCGGCGCTGAAATTCATTTTATTGGGATCGGACTTCGGCAGATCACGCGGGTCAAAACCGGCGGCTAACACGCTGTGTTTCAAGTAGTTGCCGTGCACGCCGGAGAACAAATCGGTATAGACGATGTCGGCTGCCGAAGAGCGCAGCAGCTCTTCCTTGTAGCGATCGGGAACGCTGGCCTCGGGCGTGGCGAGAAAGCGCGTGCCGATGTAGGCCAGGTCCGCCCCGGCGGCCTGCGCGGCGAGGATCGCATCGCCGCTTGAAATCGCGCCCGAGAGCACGATAGGCCCGTCGAAAAAACGCCGCACTTCGCCGATCAAAGCGAAAGGCGACAGCGTGCCGGCATGGCCGCCAGCACCCGCACACACCAGTATCAAGCCGTCCACCCCGGCGGCGAGGGCTTTTTCAGCATGCCGCACGCTGATCACGTCGTGCAGCACGATGCCGCCATAGGCATGGATCTTCGCCACCACCTCGTCCGGCGCCCGCAAGCTGGTAATGGTGATGGGCACTTGATGCCGGACGCAAACCTCGAGGTCATGCTCCAGGCGGTCGTTGGACTTGTGCACGATCTGGTTGACGGCATAAGGCGCGGCGTTCGGCTGGCCCGCGAGCGCGCTTTCGATTTCTGTCAGCCAACCATCGAGCGCTTCTTTGGGCCGTGCGTTCAAGGCCGGAAACGAGCCAACGATGCCGGCCTTGCATTGCTCGATCACCAGCCGCGGATTGCCGGCGATAAACATCGGCGCGCCAATGACCGGGAGGCGCAATTTCTGCAGTATCGGCGGGACCGCCATCGCTTTATCTCCGTTTCCTGAGCTGCTGTTTGCTGTTGCTTGGCCACCTTGTCCCGGCGCGCGGCCTTGAGGTCGGCGACAGTCTGCTCCATCACCTGCACCGAGAGGGACATCGCGATCTCATCGAACGCCGCCCACCGCAAGCCTGGCGAAGTAGCGCGATTCGATGCGCAGCGCGGTATCGAAATCCACGTACACGCCCTCCACCATCGCCGACAGAATCGCTTTGGGTGCCGGACACAGGCCGCGCGTCTTCTTGATCACCAGGGCAGGCGCTATCGAGAGCATCTGCGAGACCTTCGGCTCAGCGGGCCCGCCGCCGGGCAGACGGTAGTTCTCCTCGTCCCAGGGCTGCTTGGGCGCCGGATTCGCAGCGATCCACTCGCGCGCCCTCTTGTAGAGGTCCACGCGGTTGGCGGCCAGGCCGTGCACCAGGCCGAGCTTGAGCGCCTCCTGCGGACGCAGGGTCTTACCTTCGACCAGATAGGGAAACGCCGCCTGCAGGCCGAGCAGGCGGACGATCTTGGTGATGCCGCCTGCCCCTGGCAGCAAGCCCAGCGTCACTTCCGGTAGGCCGAGTTCGATCGAAGCGTCGTCCAGCACCATGCGGCAGTGCGCGCACAGCGCGATCTCCCAACCGCCGCCCAGCGCGGCGCTTTCCAGCGCCGCGACCACCGGGATGCCGAGCTGCTCGAGCGTGCGCATCGGCTTCTTCACCGCTTCGACCCAGCGGAAGATCGCGGGCCCCTGGTGCGGGCCGAACTTGAGCAGGTCCTTCAGTTCTGCGCCGACAAAGAAGGTTTTCTTCGCCGAGGCGAGGATCACCCCTTTGATCGAGGCTTGCTCGCGTGCCAGGCGCTCCACCGCCGCGCTGAATGCCGCCTGCCAGACCTCGCTGGCGTTGGCCAGGACGCCCGGGGCATCGAAGGTGACGGTGACGACGTTTTCGGCATCCTTCTCAAAGCGGATCGGCGAAACCGCCATTTCAGAGACGCTCTACGATCGTCGCGATACCCATGCCGCCACCCACGCACAGCGTCACCAGGCCGTAGCGCAGCTTCCTGCGCTCCAGCTCGTCGATCAGCGTGCCAAGGAGCATCGCACCAGTAGCGCCGAGCGGGTGGCCCATGGCGATCGAACCGCCGTTGACATTGACGATCTCCTCAGCTACCCGCAGTTCCTGCATGAATTTCATCGGCACCACGGCGAAGGCTTCGTTCACCTCGAACAGATCGATTTGCCCGATCTGCATCTTCGCCTTCGCCAAGGCCTTTCTCGCCGCCGGCATCGGGCCAGTCAGCATGATGGTCGGATCGGCGCCGGAAAGTGCGGCCGAGACAATGCGCGCGCGGGGCGTGAGGCCAAGCTGTCGGCCTTTTTCCTCCGAGCCCAGCAGCACCGCGGCCGCCCCGTCGACAATGCCCGAGGAATTGCCCGGCGTATGCACGTGCCTGATGCGCTCCACCTGCGGGTAACGCTGGAGGGCGACCGCGTCGTAGCCCATCTCGCCCATCTTGTCGAAGGACGTCTTGAGCGCCGCGAGACCCTCAAGCGTAGTCTGCGGGCGAATGAACTCGTCATGGTCGAGGATCACATTGCCGACCGCGTCTTTGACCAGCGCCAGGGAACGCTCGAAGCGCCCGGCATCGCGCGCCGCGCCGGCGCGCTGCTGTGAGCGCAGCGCGTAAGCGTCCAACTGTTCGCGCGTGTAGCCTTCCAGCGTCGCGATCAGATCGGCGCTGATGCCCTGCGGAATGAACGCGGTGTCGAACGCTGTTTCGGGATCGCAGGCCCAGGGTCCGCGGTCGGCGCCGAGCGGCACGCGCGACATCGATTCGACGCCGCCGGCGACCACCAGGTCTTCCCAGCCGGAGCGCACCTTCTGCGCCGCCAGGTTCACTGCCTCCAGACCCGAGGCGCAAAAGCGGTTGAGCTGAACGCCCGCGGCGCGGTAATCCCAGCCGGCCGCCAGCGCCGCGGTCTTGGCGATGCAGCTGCCCTGCTCGCCCACCGGCGTGACGCAGCCCATGACCACGTCGTCCACCTGCGAGGTATCGAGGTGGTGGCGCTGCTGCAGCTCCTTCAGGACGCCGGTGAGAAGGGTGATCGGTTTCACCTCGTGCAGCGCGCCGCTGGCCTTGCCCCTGCCGCGCGGCGTACGGATCGCATCGAAAACGAAAGCCTCGGTGACCTTGCTAGCCATCTTTGCCTCCGAGACCTAGCGACCGGGAAATAACCTCCTTCATGATTTCATTGGTGCCACCGTAGATGCGCGTGACGCGCGCGTCCACATAGGCCTGCGCGATCGGAAACTCCCACATGTAGCCGTAACCACCGTGCAGCTGCAGGCATGCGTCCAGCACCTTGCCCTCCATCTCGGTGGTCCAGTACTTGGCCATCGAGGCGGTGGCGGCGTCGAGTTTTTTTGCCAGCAGCAGTTCCATGCAACGGTCCACAAACACACGCATCACCTGGGTTTCGGTGGCGACCTCGGCGAGCTTGAAGCGCGTATTCTGGAAACTGCCAAGGTTGCGGCCGAAGGCCTTGCGCTCGCTCACGTAATCGATGGTCCAGCGCAGGGCGGCTTCACATTTGGCCGCCGCCGTGATCGCGATCTGCATACGCTCCCAGGGCAGCTCCTGCATCAGGTAGATGAAGCCGTTGTTCTCCTGCCCCAGCAGGTTTTCACCCGGCACCTCGACGTTGTCGAAGAAGAGCTCGGCGGTGTCCTGGCCCTTCAAGCCCATTTTCTTCAGCCGCTTGCCCTTGGCGAAGCCCTGCATCGAGGTATCCACCACCACCAGACTGGTGCCCTTAGCGCCCTTGGCGGGATCGGTTTTCGCCACCACGATGACGAGGTCGCAATTCCAGCCATTGGTAATGAAAGTCTTGGATCCATTCAAGACAAAACCGCCGCCGCTGCGCACCGCGGTCGTCTTGATTCCCTGCAGGTCCGAGCCCGCGCCGGGCTCACTCATGGCGATGGCGCCGATCATTTCCCCCAGCGCCATTTTCGGCAGGTATTTCTTCTTCAGCGCATCGCTACCGTAGTTGAGCAGGTAGGGGGCGACGATTTCGGAATGCAGCCCCCAGCCCAGCGACGAATTGTTGATGCGCGCCTGCTCCTCGAACAACACCATGCTGTAGAGCTGGTCGGCGCCCGAGCCGCCATATTCCTCCGGCATGCTCATGCACAGGAAGCCGTTCTCGCCCGCCTTCTGCCACACCGCCTTGTCGACGTAGCCCTGCTCCTGCCAGCGCTCATCAAAGGGCTTGACCTCGGCTTCCAGAAAGCGCCGCACACTGTCGCGGAAAGTTTCGTGCTCTGAGGTAAACAGCGTGCGCGGAATCATCAAGCAGCGCCTAAGCCACGCCGGCCCGGCGCAATACCGCGTGCAGCAGCACGTTGCAACCGGCAGCGAGGTCCTCGGGCCGCGCGTTCTCGATCTCATTGTGGCTGATGCCCCCCTCGCAGGGCACGAACACCATGGCGCTGGGGGCGATGCGCGCCATGTAAACGGCGTCGTGCGCCGCACCGCTGACGATGTCGCGCTGCGAATAGCCGAACTTCTCCGCGCCCTGGCGCACGCTTTCCACCAAGTCCGCAGCGAACTCGCTGGGCGGAAAATAGACCACTTCTTTCAGCTCGATGCTGACCCGGCATTCCGCCGCGACCTTCGCCACGCTCTGCTTCAGCACCTCGACCATCGCCGACAGTGTCGCGTCCTTGGCGTTCCTGAAATCCACCGTCATGCGCACTGCGCCGGGCACCACGTTGCGGGAGTTCGGTTGCACCTGCAGGAAGCCCACCGTGCCGCGCGCGTAGTCAGGAAAGGTGGTGGCGATGCGGTTCACTTCGAGCACCAACCGGCTGGCGGCCAGCAGCGCGTCCCGTCTGGTTTCCATCGGCGTCGGGCCGGCGTGCGAATCCTGGCCGGTGATGGCGACATCGAACCAGCGCTGGCCGAGCGCACCCAGCACCACCCCGATGGTGGTCTTGGTCTGCTCCAGCACCGGACCTTGCTCGATATGCGCTTCAAAATACGCGCCTAGCCGGTGCGGCTGCGCCACGCCCGCATAGCCGATGCTGGTCAAGGCCTCGCGCACGCTGATGCCCTCGAGGTCCGTCTGTGCCAGCGCGTAGTCAAGTTCGTAGACACCCGCGTAGACGCCCGAGCCCATCAGGGTCGGCACAAAACGCGAGCCCTCCTCGTTGGTCCAGGCTGCGACTTCGAGTGGGGCCTGGGTACGGACACCCGCCTCGTTTAGCGTACGTATCACTTCCAGCCCGGCCATCACCCCATAGGCGCCGTCGAATTTCCCGCCCGAAGGCTGCGTATCGAGATGGCTGCCCATCGCCACGGGCAACGCGCCCGCTTCGGTGCCGGGGCGGCGCGCGAAAATATTACCGATGCCGTCGACCGCCACGCTCAGGCCCGCGTCCTTGCACCAGCGTACGAACAAGTCGCGCCCCTGGCGGTCCACATCGGTCAGCGTCAGCCGCCGCACGCCGCCTTTTTCGGTGGCGCCGATTTTTGCGAGCGCCATGAGGGACTGCCAGAGCCGGTCGGGGTTGATCTGAAGAATGGGCGTGCTATCGCGGTGCAGGGTCTGCAAGGAGAGATTCCCCATTCTTGAAGGTGAGCTTGAAGGTGAGATTCTGCAAACTGTACACCGATTGGCATTGACTCGGGCCGTGCCCTTATCCACGGCGCGCGGATGCGAAACCGACCGCGGCCACCAACATGGGCGCGGCGCTTACGGATAAGCTAGTGGGATGATTCGCAACTGAGGAAACCTAACCCATGACGAAACCGATTAATCTCGATCTAACGGTGGCGCTGCTGGGCGCGCAAGGGGTTGTATCGACCCCGGAGAGCGCCGAGGCCACCGCACGCTTCGCCACGCTGGTGCTCAAAAACTCGGCCCAGGCCTTCGCCCAGCTCGCCTTCGAGGATGAGCCTTCGGGCTACACCGCGGCACTACGGAAAAATGCGCCATGAACGACACCGCGATCCTGGAACTGTCGTGCACGGCGCTTGCCGGCGCGATCCGCGACCGGCAGCTGAGCGCGGTGAAAGCAATGGAGACGGTGCTCGCCCGCGCGCAGACGGTGCAACCGAAGCTGAACGCATTCCTGCGCATCGACACGGACCTGGCGCTGGACGCAGCGCGCCTGGCCGATAAAGACCTCGCGCGCGGTCACTTGCGCGGCCCTTTGCATGGTGTGCCGATGGCGCACAAGGACATGTACTACCGCAAAGGCCTTGCCTCGAGCTACGGCGGCAAGATCGGACCCACGCGGCCCGCGCCTGCCACCGCGACCGCGCTGGCGCGCCTGGACGTCGCCGGTGCCATCCAGTTCGGCGTGCTGAACATGGCGGAGTTTGCTTTCGGCCCCACCGGCCACAACTATCACTACGGCCATTGCCGCAACGCCTGGAACCCCGATTACATCACCGGCGGCTCTTCCTCTGGCTCGGGCACCGCGGTGGCAGCGCGCGCGACCTATGCCGCGCTCGGTTCGGATACCGGCGGTTCGATCCGCCTGCCGGCGACCTTCTGCGGCACCTCGGGTATTAAACCGACCTACGCACGGGTGTCGCGCGCCGGCGCGATGCCCTTGTCGTTCAGCATGGACACAGTCGGGCCGCTGGCACGCACGGTGGAGGACTGCGCACTCATCCTCGCCACCATCGCCGGGCCGGATGCACGCGACCCGACGAGCGACCCGCGCCCAGTCCCCGATTACCTGAGTGCCATGGCGCGTCCCGTCGCGGGCCTGACGATCGGTCGGCCGCGCCAGTACTTCTACGACGCTTGCGACCCGGAAATCGCCGCGCTGATGGACGCCTCGCTCGAGAGCTTCCGTAGCATCGGCGCCAAGGTCGTGGACGTGGACCTGCCGGACCTGGAAGCCTGGAACGCGGCGTGCGCGATGATCATCTCAGCCGAAGCCGCCGCGCTCCACGGCAACTGGCTGCGCACCCGGGCGCAGGATTACTCGGCACAGGTACGCGCCCGCCTCGAGCAGGGTCTCGCTATCCCAGCGACGGCCTACCTCGACAGCCTGCGCCTGCGCGGGGTCGCGCTGGAAGAATTCTGCCGCAGCGTGTTCTCCAAAGTGGATGTGTTGCATGCGCCGGTGGTGGCATTCCAGACGCCGACGATCGCCCAGACCGATGTCGGCGGCGGACCCAAGCTCTCGGCGTTGATGGCACAGGTGACGCGCTTGACGCGCCCCGCTAATTACCTCGGCGTTCCTGTGCTGTCGCTGCAGGCCGGTTTCACGCGTGCCGGGCTGCCCGTCGGGATGCAACTGCTCGGTCGGCCATTCGACGAGGCGACGCTGTTCGCCCTGGGCAACGCCTACCAGAGCACGAGCGATTTTCATCGCCTAGCGCCAACTCTATAGGCAGACCAGGGCATCTCGTCTTTAAATACGCTCCGTGACCTCGTGGTGATCCGTCCACGCCTCCTTTACGTCGCACCGGCGCTGGCCTGCGTCGGCCTGCTTGGCTGCGGCTATTACCTCCAATATTTCGACAGCCAAGACCCCTGTCCCCTGTGCCTCGTTCAGCGCGGCTTCTACTACGGGATTCTTTTTCTTTTCACCATTGCTGCGCTGCATTTGCCTGGCAGAACCGGAAATTCGATTTACGGCTCTGCGGCAGCCCTACTCGCGCTGGGTGGTTTCGGGGTCGCCGCCCGGCAGGTCTGGTTGCAACATCTGCCGACAGATCAGGTACCCGCCTGCGGGCCGGATCTGTATTTCATGCTGGAAAACTTCCCGCTCGCACGCATGCTTGAGAAGTTGTTCACTGGGTCCGGGCAGTGCGCGGAGGTGAACTGGACCTTCCTCGGGCTATCCATCGCCGGGTGGTCTCTGCTGTGTTTTGCGGCGCTCGCGATCTACGCGCTATGGCTCACCTTGCGGGGGCGAAACACAGTTCACTCCTCGTAAAGGAGCGCGATCACCCGGGCGATCGCGGCAATGACCTCGGGCTGCTCGCCGATGGGCGGCTCGACGGTGATCTCGAGGTCCGGAGAATGTCCGTGTATCTTGGCGACCAGCTTAGGCAGGTCATCCTTCAGGTGTCCGCCCACGCCAAGGAATACCGGCACCACCCGCAAGCTGCGCACCCCATCGCCGTACAGCGCCGCGGCGCACTCCGGCAGCGAGGGCTGCATTAACTCCAGAAAAGCGAGCACGATGCGCTCGCCGGGCAACCGCTCGCCTAACTCGGTTACGAGTTGCTGGAATGGGCGCGCCCACCGCGGGTCGCGCGCACCGTGGGCGAAAAGGACAATTGCTCGCCGGCCGATAGCTGGTTCAGCCACGGCGCGATTATCCCCGAGGCGGCGATTTCCCGATAGACCTCGCCCAGCAGAATCGCCACCGGCCCGTTGCCGCAGCGCTCGGCGAGCGCCGGCAATTGTTCCAGCGTGCCGGCCAGTTTGCGCATGCCGGGCAGCGAAGCATGCTCGACGATGGCGAGCGGCGTCGCGGGCGATTTCCCCGCCCCGATCAGTGCCCGCGAAATTTCTTCGGCTTCTCCGGCACCCATGTAGATCACCACCGTATCCGCGGCAAGCGCCACCTTCAGCCAGTTGTTCGGCCGCGCGCCGGCCGCGGTCCGCATGGTCAGGAAAGCGACGGAACGCGACCAGCCCCTGGCGGTAAGCGAGACACCCAGGTCGGCGCTGGCGGCAAGGGCTGCGGTGACACCAGGTACGACCTCGCAGCGGATGCGGTGCTGCTGCAACCAGGCAAGCTCTTCCTGCGCGCGGCCAAAGAGCATCGGATCGCCACCCTTCAAGCGCACCACCACCGGATACATGCGCGCGGCATCCACTAAGCGCTTGTTGATGAACTTCTGTGCCGTTGAGTGCTGGCCGGAGCGCTTGCCGACTGCAATTTTTATCGCTCTTAGCGCTAAGGAAAGTATTGCCTGCGGTACCAGTGCGTCGTGGAACACGATATCCGCCCGCTCGAGCAGACGCGCGGCACGCAGCGTGAGCAGATCCGGAGCGCCGGGTCCGGCGCCGACCAGATAGACCGTGCCGCTCATGGTCCGGCCCGCCGGCGGAACAGCGGCGCCGGCTGCGCGGTCGTCGCCTGGTATTGCTCGCTGAAGTCGCCGAACCCCTTGAGGGCTTCTTCGGGATCCTCGCCCGCGCGCAACTCGAAAACGTTGAAGCCGCATTGCGCCATGGCATGCAGGTGGTCGCGCGCCACTTCGCCGACCGCACGCAATTCGCCCTGGTAGCCGTAACGCTCGCGCAGCAGCCGCGCAATGGAGTAGCCGCCCCCGTCGCCGAACTTGGGAAAATTGACCGCGATCGCCGTAATCGCCGCGATACCGCCGATCCTATCCACGAGCGCGGCAGGATCGTCGCTGGGCTGCAGCAGCACCAGCTCAGGCGGCCGCGAGGATTCTTCGACGATCCGTCGTTCTTTGATCAGGGTTGCCATAAACACCGATTTTAAAAGGTTCGATACCGAGGCGGCGCACCACGTCCACGAAACGCTCGGCCTCGCTGTCGCGCCGCTTCAGGTAAATTTCGATCAAGCGCTCGATGACGTCGGGCACATCGGCGCGCGCGAACGAGGGGCCGATCACTTTGCCCAAGGCCGTGGGGGTTGCCTTGGTTGCCGCGGAGACGCCAGGTCGAGTTTCTCCCTGATTGCCGCCGATCTCGATCTGGTACCACTCCTCGCCGTTCTTATCTACGCCCAGGATGCCGATGTGGCCGACATGGTGGTGGCCGCAGGCATTCATGCAACCCGAGATATTCAGATCCAACTCGCCGATGTCGTGCAGGTAATCCAGATCGTCAAAACGGCGCTGGATCGCCTCGGCCACGGGGATCGATTTCGCATTCGCCAGCGAGCAGAAATCGCCGCCCGGGCAAGCAATGATGTTGGTCAGCAGGCCGATGTTGGGCGTCGCCAGACCCAGCTCGCGCAAAGCCTGCCACAGGCTATTCAGTTCGGCTTGGCGCACGTCGGCGAACACCAAATTCTGCTCGTGCGTGACCCGCAGCTCGCCAAAGGAGTAATCCTCGGCCAGTTGGGCGATGCGCGACATCTGTTCGGAGGTGACGTCGCCCGGCGGCACCCCAGTCTTCTTCAATGACAAAGTCACGACGGCGTAACCCGGCTGCTGGTGTGGATGGACGTTGCGCTTCATCCAGGCAGCGAACGGCGTCTTCGCGGCAGGAAAGTCCACGTCAACCAGCTTCTCGTACCGCGGCCGGGTAAAGCGCGCCTCGATGCGGCGGATCTCCTCTTCGGTGACAGTCGCCGGGCCATCCTTCAGATGCGCCCACTCGGCCTCGACTTCGGCGCGGAATTTCTCCAGCCCGCGCTCCTTGACCAGGATCTTGATGCGCGCCTTGTAGAGGTTGTCGCGCCGCCCGTAGCGGTTGTAGACGCGCAGGATGGCGTCGAGATAGTTCAGCAGCTGCGGCCAGGGCAGGAACTCGCGGATCACGTGGCCGATGATCGGGGTGCGACCCAAGCCGCCGCCAACGATAACCCTGAAGCCGGTTTCATCGGCGGAATTTTTTACGGCATGCAGACCAATATCGTGAACAAAGGTAGCCACCCGATCCACGCTCGCGCCGTTGATCGCAATTTTGAATTTGCGCGGCAAGTAATTGAACTCTGGGTGAAAAGTAGACCATTGGCGGACCAGTTCGCACCAGACGAAGGAATCCACGATCTCGTCGCGCGCCACTCCCGCGAAGTGGTCGGCGGTGATGTTGCGCACGCAATTGCCGGAAGTCTGGATGGCGTGCATCTCGACAGTGGCCAGCTCGGCGAGGATTTCCGGCACTTCTTCGAGCTTCGGCCAGTTGAGCTGCAGGTTCTGGCGGGTGGAGAAATGGCCGTAGCCACGGTCGTACTTTTGCGCGATCCCGGCCAGCTTGCGTAGCTGGCGCGAAGACAGCAGCCCGTAGGGAATGGCAATGCGCAGCATCGGCGCGTAGCGCTGCACGTACAGGCCGTTCCTCAGCCGCAGTTGGCGGAAGTCATCCTCGGACAGCGCGCCGGCGAGAAAGCGCTGTGTCTGGTCGCGAAATTGCGCCACCCGCTCGTCCACCAGTCGCTGGTCTATGTCGTCGTAGCGATACACGGAACCGCGAGCTTACGTGCCGCATCATATTTCCCAAAAGACTGTTATATTAATATCATATAACTTTTTAGACTTATCTAAGTCCATGAAACTTCAGCAATTACGCTACATCTGTGAGGTGGCACGTCGCGATTTGAGCGTGTCCGCAGCTGCGCAAGCACTGTTCACCTCCCAGCCCGGGGTGAGCAAACAGATCAAGGGACTGGAGCAGGAACTGGGCGTCGAGATCTTCGTGCGCAGCGGCAAGCGCCTCAGAAGCATCACCGAACCAGGGCGCGCAGTACTCGCGATTGCCGAGCGCATGCTGGCCGACGCAGCCAGTCTGAAGCGGGCCGGCGAGGATTTCGCCAGGGAAAAAACCGGCACGCTGACCATCGCCACCACCCATACGCAGGCGCGCTACGCACTGCCCAAGGCGGTGGCCGCGTTCAAGCGCCGCTACCCGAAGGTGCAGCTGTTCATCCATCAGGGAAATCCGACACAGATCTGCGAACAGGTAGCGCAGGGTGAGGCGGACCTTTGCGTCGCCACCGAGCACATCGCCGAGCACCCTGGCCTGGTGGCGCTGCCCTGCTACCAGTGGAACCGCTGCATCGTGGTGCCGGCCAAGCACCCGCTGCTGAAGGTCGAGCCACTGACCCTGGAAGCAATCGCGAAATATCCGATCGTGACTTACGACTTCAGCTACGCCAACCGCTCCGTCGTCAACCGCGCCTTCGAGCAGCGCGGTCTGGCGCCGCAGGTGGTGCTCACGGCTTTCGACGCCGACGTGATCAAAACCTATGTCGAGCTTGGCCTGGGCGTCGGCATCATGGCGGCCATGGCGTTCGACGCCAAGCGCGACCGGCAGCTCCGCTCCATCGACGCTTCGCACCTGTTTGCGTCGTCAATTACGCGCCTAGGCATCAAGCGCGGCGCCTGGCTGCGCCGCTACACCTACGACTTCATCGAATTGTTCGCGCCCAACCTGTCGCGCGAACTGGTGGAAAAGACCGTGCTGGACAAAGCCGGCTCTACTTACGAGCTCTAGGCGTGGGTCCCACGCACGCCTATGCGTGCGTCCTTATAAAGTCCCGGATCTTCGGGCAGATGGTCTCGCGCCAGCGGCGGCCGGCGAAAATTCCGTAGTGGCCGGTGCCGGGGGCGACGTAGTGTTCGCGCCGCGCTGCCGGAATATTGAAGCACAGCAGGTGCGCCGCCTCGGTCTGGCCGTTGCCTGAGATGTCGTCGAGCTCGCCTTCGATGGTCAGCAGCGCGGTGTCGCGGATGACCTGCGGCCGCACCAGCTGCTCGCGTATGTACAGCTGCCCCTTAGGCAAGGCGAAATCCTGGAACACCAGCTTTATCGTATCGAGGTAATACTCGGCGGGCAGGTCCAGCACCGCGTTATATTCGTCGTAGAACTCGCGGTGCTTCTCCGCCGAGCCGTCGTCGCCCGCGAGCAGGTGGTTGAAGTAGTCCCAGTGCGCGTTCAGGTGGCGGTCCGGGTTCATCGCCACGAAGCCCAGGTGCTGCAGGAACCCCGGGTACACGCGCCGCGAATAACCTGGATATTTCTCCGGCACGCGCTGGATCACGTTCTGCTCGAACCACGCATAGGATTTCTGCGTGGCGAGGTTGTTCACCGCGGTGGGGCTCTTGCGCGCGTCGATCGGCCCGCCCATCATGACCATGGTTTTCGGCGCCAGGTGGCGAGCGGCAGGTTCTGCGTCCTGCGCCATGAGCGCTACCGCGCACAGTACCGGCACGGTGGGCTGACAGACTGAGATCACGTTGAGGTTGGGCTGCTGCGGGTCAGTCAGCAGGGTGATGAACTCGCGCACATAATCAACATAGTCGGCGAGCTGGAATGGCCCGGCGCTAAGCGGCACCATCCTCGCGTCCACCCAATCGGTGACCCAGACATCGTGCTCAGGCAGGAGCGAGCGCACCGTGTCGCGCAGCAAGGTGGCGTGGTGGCCGGAGAGCGGCGCCACCAGCAGGACACGCGGGGCCTTGGATTTTCGATTGCGGCCCTGCGGGCTCTCGATCGCACGGCGAAAATGGATCAGTTTGCAGAACGGTTTGTCGAGTTCGGTGACGATTTCGACCGCGACCTCCTCGCCCGCCACGGTGGTGCAATCGATGTTCCAGGGCGGTTTCTGATAGCGCTGGGTAATGCGCAGGAAAAGGTCGTTGGAGGCGGCAACCCGGCGCGCGATCGGCGTATAGGCGAGGGGACTGAAAGGGTGGTCAAACCAGCTGCGCGCCGCTTCGGCGGCGTAGCGCCAAGGCCCCAGGATCTGGTGCTGGGTTTCGTAGAGTTTATAAAGCATAGGCCCCTACCATAGCAGAATTGCGGCGCTGCAATATTGGGTGCCGATCTGTAGGGACGCTGCCGTTAGCGGGAACGCACTCGTGTGTTAGAGAGGAACGCACTCGTGCGTTAGTCGCGCAGCGCGCGCCGCAGGATCTTGCCGACGTTGGTCTTGGGCAGGTCGGCGCGAAACTCGACATGCTTGGGCTGCTTGTAACCGGTCAACTGAGCCTTGCAGTACGCCAGCACCTGGGCCTCGGTCAGCGAGGGGTCCTTCTTGACGATGAACACTTTCGGCACCTCACCCGACTTCTCGTCGGGCACGCCGATGGCCGCAACTTCAAGGACCCCTGGCATCATCGCCACCACCTGCTCGATCTCGTTCGGGTAGACGTTGAATCCCGACACCAGGATCATGTCCTTCTTGCGATCGACGATGCGCACGAAGCCCTTCTCGTCCATCACCCCCACGTCGCCGGTATAAAGATAGCCGTCGGTGCCGAGCGCCTGCGCGGTTTCGTCGTCGCGCTGCCAGTAACCTTTCATCACCTGCGGCCCCCTGATACAGATCTCGCCGCGCTGGCCGAGCGGCACGTCCTTCTTGTCGTCGTCGCGCAGCACCACTTCGGTCGAAGGCATCGGCAGGCCGATCGAGCCGCTGTAGGCGGTGAGATTGAGCGGGTTCATGGTCGCGCAAGGGCTGGTCTCGGTCAGGCCATAGCCTTCGAGCAGCACTTTGCCGGTCACCTGCTGCCATTTGTCCGCGACCGCTTTCTGCACCGCCATGCCGCCGCCAACGCAAACCTTGACCTGCGAGAAATCGAGTTTGCGAAACTCCTCGTTGTTGAGAAAGGCGTTGAACAGCGTATTGACCCCGGTGATCATGTTGTACGGGTGTTTGCCCAGCTCCTTGACGAAGGCCGGAATGTCGCGCGGATTGGTGATCAGCACGTTCATACCGCCGAGCTTCATCATGTTGAGGCAGTTCACCGTGAGGGAGAAGATGTGATACAGCGGCAGGGCGGTGATGATCATCGGGCGTTCGTCGCCGATACCCTGCACCAGCCAGGTGGCGGCCTGCTCGATGTTGGCAAGGATGTTGCGGTGTAGCAGCATCGCGCCTTTCGATACCCCGGTGGTGCCGCCCGTGTACTGCAGGAAGGCGATGTCCTCATGCCCGACCTGCACAGGCTTCATTTCCTTGCCGGCGGCCTCGGCGAGCATGTCGTTGAAGCGCAAGGCGCCGGGCAGCTCGAACGGCGGCACCATCTTTTTCACTTTGCGCACCACGAAATTCACGAGCAGGCCCTTGACGCCGAGCATGTCACCCAGCGAGGCCAGGATCACATGCTTCACCGGCGTCTTCGGCAGCACTGCTTGCAGCGTGGTGGCGAAGTTCTCCAAGATCACGATCACTTCTGCGCCCGAGTCCTTCAACTGGTGCTCGAGTTCTCGCGGCGTGTAGAGTGGATTGACGTTCACCACGATGCCGCCTGCGCGCAGCGTGCCGTACAACGCCACCGGATATTGCAGGCAGTTGGGCATCATGATCGCCACGCGCACGCCTTTGCCGTAGCCCTTCGATTGCAGCCAGGCGCCGAAGGTGCGCGACAGACCATCGAGGTCGCCAAAGCTGATGGTCTTGCCCATGCAGTGAAAAGCCGGGCGGTCGCTGAATTCCACAACTTTCTTATCCACCAGATCGCCCACCGACTGGTACTGCGAATAGTCGATTTCGGCGGGCACGCCCGGGGGGTAGCTCTTCAACCAGATTTTTTCCATGGGGACTCCTCCTCTAGCGGATTCTAGCTCAGCCGGGCTTGAACCTAGCGGTGCCTGAACTTCGGTTTGCGCTTCTCGACGAACGCCGCCATGCCCTCTTTCTGATCTTCCAGCGCGAAACAGGCGTGAAACAAACGCCGCTCGAAACGCACGCCCTCGGTCAGGTTCGTCTCATAGGCGCGGTTGACGGCCTCCTTCGCCATCATCGCCACCGGCAGCGAATACTCGGCGATCTTCTGCGCCACCGCCATCGCTTCCTCGAGCAGCTTCGCTGCCGGCACCACGCGCGATACGAGTCCTGCACGCTCGGCCTCAGCCGCGTCCATCATGCGCGCCGTGAGGCACAGGTCCATCGCTTTCGCTTTGCCGACCGCGCGCGGTAAGCGCTGTGTGCCGCCCGCTCCCGGAAAAATGCCCAGCTTGATCTCCGGCTGACCGAACTTCGCGCTATCGGCCGCGATCACGATGTCGCAGGACATCGCCAGCTCGCAGCCGCCGCCGAGCGCAAAGCCGGACACTGCGGCGACGATCGGCTTGCGGATGTTGCGGATGTGCTCCCAGTCGCGCGTGATGTAGTCGGACTTGAATGCTTGCATGAAGTCGTAGTCCTTCATGGCGCCTATGTCGGCGCCAGCGGCGAAAGCCTTTTCGTTGCCGGTGATCACTATGCAGCCGACGCCGTCGTCTGCGTCGAAGCCGTACAGCGCGGCGGCCAGCTCCTGCATCAGCTGCGCATTCAGCGCGTTCATCTGCTGCGGCCGGTTGAGTGCGATCAGGGCCACGCGCCCCTTAACCTCGGTAGTGATGAATTCATAGCTCATGGCTAGTCGCTTTCAAAAAGGCTCTTGGGGAAGAGCCGAATTTTAGCTAAGCTTTGCCCATGAAACCTATACTTGTTGCTGTCGAAGCCGGGGTGCAGCGCATCACGCTCAACCGCCCGGAAAAACTCAACGCCTTCAATCCTGCCGTCCACCAAGGTCTCGCCGATGCCATGACGCGCGCCGAAACCGATGCCACGATCCGCTGCCTGCTTATCACCGGCGCTGGGCGCGGTTTCTGCGCCGGGCAGGATCTGACGGAGCGCGATATGAAAGCGGTCGGACCCATCGATCTGGGCTCAGGCCTGGAGACCTGGTACCACCCGCTAATCAAACGCATGCGCGCACTGCCCAAGCCCATCATCTGCGCAGTGAACGGCGTAGCCGCAGGCGCCGGCGCCAATTTCGCCCTCGCTTGCGACATCGTGCTCGCGGCACGCTCGGCCTCTTTCATCCAGGCCTTCGTCAAGATCGGCCTGGTGCCCGACTGCGGCGGCAGCTACTTCCTGCCGCGGCTCGCGGGCACGCAACGCGCGATGGCGCTCGCTATGACGGGCGAGCGACTTTCGGCGGAGGACGCCGAGCGCTACGGCATCGTCTGGAAGATAGTGGACGACGACAAGCTGGCGCAGGAGTCGATGGCGTTAGCCAGTCGCCTCGCCGCCGGGCCGACCCGTAGCCTCGGCTTCATCAAGCAAGCGATGTACGCATCGGTCGACAACACGCTGGCGGCGCAGCTCGATCTCGAGCGCGACCTGCAGCGCGAGATCGGCAAAGGCGGGGACTACCGAGAAGGCGTCACCGCGTTCCTGGAAAAACGCAAGCCGGACTTCAAGGGCTGGTGATAGGGCCAGTTCGGGTTTCCAGCCCGAAGATCGAATCTCAAATCAACGACAGATGACCCGTTACTGGCAGACGGCGCCTTCCAACGCGAGCAAGGCGCGCTTGCGCTCCATGCCACCGGCGTAACCGGTCAAGGCGCCGTTCGCGCCCATGATGCGGTGGCAGGGCACGAGAATAGTGATCGGGTTGCGCCCGGTCGCCGCACCCGCTGCGCGCGCGCTGCCCGGATGGCCGGCCCGCCGCGCGAGTTCGCCGTAGCTGATGGTTTCACCAAAGCCAACGCTAGCGATGGACTGCCATACCGAGCGCTGAAAGGACGTGCCCTGCGGAGCCAACACCACCTCGAAGCGCCTGCGCTTACCGGCGAAATATTCGGCCAGCTCGCACTTCACCTGCTGCAGGGACACGTGATGCAGGTCGCGCTGCCATGCTTTTTCTTTTTCCGGAAAGTATTTCTGTCCCACGAAGTACACGCCGGAAACGCCGGTTTCGGTGGCGACTAGCAGCATGCCGCCTTGCGGACTTTGATAAGTGTCGTAGTAATGAATGGTCATGCTTTCCTTGGTAGAGATTGCCAGAGACGCCTCAGTGCAGTGGCGCGCCCGCCGAGTGCGAACACGCGCCCGGTCGCGGCTGGCGGAGTCGAGCAGCATGGCCGCAATATGAGCGCGCGCGGCTAGAATGTCCAGCCTATGCCAGCTTACCCTCATCTTTTTCGCCCGCTTGAGCTGCCGGGGGTCACCCTTCCCAACCGCATCCTGATGGGCTCGATGCATACCGGACTGGAAGCGCGACCCGACGGCATGACCCGGCTGGCCGCGTTCTACGCCGAGCGTGCGCGCGGTGGCGCGGCGCTCATCGTTACCGGCGGGTTTTCGCCGAATGATGCAGGTGAACTGGGCCCGCACCGCGTGCAGATGAGCAGCGAAGCAGACGCCCAGCGCCACCGAGTGATCCCGCAAGCGGTGCACGACACCGGCGGCCGCATCGTGTTGCAGGTGCTGCACTCCGGGCGCTACGGTTTTCACCAAAACATCGTCGCCCCCTCGCCGCTCAAGTCCGGGATCAATCCCCAGGTGCCACGCGAGATGGCCGCTGATGAAATAAAACAAACCATCGTTGACTTCGTGCGCGCCGCAGTGCTCGCGCAGACAGCGGGCTATGACGGAGTCGAGGTGATGGCTTCCGAGGGCTACCTGATCACCCAATTCCTCGCCCCACGCACCAACCAGCGCCAGGACGACTGGGGCGGTTCGCTTGAGAACCGCATGCGCTTGGCCTGCGAGATCGTGCGCCAGATCCGCACCGCCACGGCGCCGCAATTCATCATCATTTACCGCATCTCGGCTCTCGATCTGGTCGAAGGTGGCCTCTCGGGGGCAGAAACGGTGCAACTCGCCCAGGCGATCGAGCGGGCCGGCGCCACGCTCATCAACACTGGCATCGGCTGGCACGAGGCGCGCATCCCGACCATCGCGCAGGCGGTGCCGCGCGCGGGATTCTCCTGGGCGACGCGACGGATCAAGGAGTGCGTAAAAATTCCGGTGATCGCTTCCAACCGCATCAACGCGCCCGAAAGCGCCGAGGAACTGCTCGCCCGCGGCGACGCCGACATGGTCTCGCTCGCCCGTGCGATGCTCTCCGATGCGGAGTTCGCGAACAAAGCGAAGGCCGGCGACCGCGCCGGCATCAATATCTGTATCGCCTGCAACCAGGCCTGCTTGGACCACTACTTCATCGGCCAACCGGCGAGCTGCGTGGTGAATCCGCGGGCGGGTCGCGAAACGACGCTGTTATTCAAAAAGACTTTAACCAGAAAAAAAATAGCCATCGTCGGTGGTGGTCCCGCAGGCCTGTCCTGCGCGGCGCTCGCCGCGGAGCGCGGCCACGAGGTGGTGCTGTTCGAAAAGGCCGCGCAACTCGGCGGCCAGTTCAATCTCGCCAAAAGGATTCCAGGCAAACAGGAATTCGCCGAGTCGGTGGCCTATTACGCCGAGCGTCTGCGGCGCGCCGGGGTGAAGGTGCTGCTCAACCACCCTGCTTCCGCGCTAGAGCTGGAGCGCTTCGACGAAGTCGTGCTCGCCTCCGGCGTCGAGCCGCGCAAACCAGCGATTCCCGGCATCGACCACCAGAGCGTGGTCAGCTATGTGGACCTGCTGTCGGGCCGTGTACGGGCGGGAAACAAGGTGGTCATCATCGGCGCGGGCGGCATCGGTTTCGATGTGGCACTCTATCTGCTTGAGCGCTCGAGCCGCGCCGCGCTGGAAGCCGTCGAATTCAATCGGCATTGGGGCATTACCCAGGATCTTGCCGTTGCCGGCGGCCTGGCCTCCGGCGGTATGGAGCAAGCACACAGCGAGTTCCAGATCACCATGCTGAAACGCTCCGCCACGCCCTTCGGCAACACGCTCGGCCGCACCACCGGCTGGGTGCATCGCACCGAACTTGCCCGCCACGGGGTCAGAATGCTGAAAGCTGTCCAATTCCTCAAGATCGACGACGCTGGCGTGCACATCGCGGTGGACGGCAAGGAACTCTGCCTCCAGGCTGATACGACAGTCGTTTGCGCCGGGCAAGATTCTGTGCGGCCCTTTTCCAGAGAATCCACGAACTTTCATTCAATCGGTGGCGCCAAGGAGGCCGTCGAACTCGATGCCAAGCGTGCGATGCTCGAAGGCGCCGAACTAGCGGCAAGGCTCTGACTTGGTCGTACACTAACGGCATGGGAACTGTGGTGGCGCTTACCGGCCAGGCTGGCGGCGCGAAGCTGGTGAACGGGCTTTACCGTTTGCGCGGCAAGAATCTCGCCGCCATCGTCAACACCGGCGATGATTACGATCACCTGACGCTGCGTTTCTCGCCGGACATCGACACCGTGCTTTATGTGCTCGCCGGCATCGCCAATCCAATGGCGCCCTGGGAGCCAGCCGGCGATAGTTATGCCCTCTACGCCACACTCAAGCAATTCGGCGGCCCGGACCGGCTCTCGCTCGGCGGACCGATCCCTCGCCGCGCCCCTGCTACGCACCGCTTGGCTGGCCGAGGACCGACGCTTGACCGCCATTACGCTCGACTTCTGCAAGCAGCTCGGCATCAGCGCGCGCGTGCTGCCGATGAGCGATGACCCGGTATGCACCTATGTGCTCACCGATGACGGCGAGGTTTCCTTCCAGGAATACTTCACCACGCTCGCCTGCGAGCCGGTAGTGCGTGGCTTCAATTACGCGGGCGCGGATGCGGCGATGCTTACGCCCGAAGTATCCGACGCCCTCGACTCGGCGGACTTGGAAGCGGTGATCATCTGCCCCGCCAATCCCTACCACAGCATCCGTCCGATCCTGGAAGTGCCCGGCATGAAGGAACTCATGCGCAAGCGCCGCGCGCCGGTGATCGCGGTGACGCCGCTTATCGGCGGCAAGGCGCTCAAGGGCTCGACCGGGAAAATGATGCGCGAGTTGCGACACGAGGTCTCGGCCCGCCGGGTGGCGCTTGAGTACCTGAGACTGATCGATGGCTTTGTCATTGACGCAGCGGATGCCGCGAGCGCCGAGGACCTGCGCGCCAGCGGCATCGAAGTCCTGGTCACGAACACCGTGATGCGCACGGCGGAGGACCAGGTGGCGCTCGCGCAGGCGGTGCTTGCTTTCGCACAAACCATCCGCGAACAGCGCCTGCAGGAAAACAACCTGTCCATGAATGGTGCCGGCTGACGGGATCGAACCGCCGACCTTCGGTTTACAAAACCGTTGCTCTACCAACTGAGCTAAGCCGGCCCTGCGGAAAGTCTACTACTTGATGCGGCGCAGCTTGGGCTTGCCGCCGGCCGGCGGTTCCGTGGCGGTCGCAGTGGGCACGCCCACCGGTACCGGCCGCGTAGGGCCGGGTTCGTTGGAGGGTCCGGCCTTGCCGGCTTCCTGCTCGGTAGCGGCCTGAATCCCCGGATTGGCCGAGTCCACCTCGAAAGTCATGCCGTGGCCGGTCTCGCGCGCGTAAAGCGCGTAGACGCCGGCGATCGGCACCGAGATCTGGCGCGCGACGCCGGCGAAGCGGGCCGAGAACTCGATCTGTTCATTGCCCATCTGCAATTTGTGCACCGCGCTAGGCGAGATGTTCAGGGTGATCTCGCCATTGCGCACATAGTCGGCGGGCACCTGCGAGCGCAGATCCACTTTCACCGCCAGATGCGCGGTGTAGCCGTTGTCCACGCACCACTCGTAGAGCGCGCGCAGGAGGTAGGGCTTGGTGGATATTTCGGTGTGGGCCATGGCAACACTACTTGCGCATCACTTTCTCTGAGGGCGTGAGCGCCTCGATGAACGCCGGGCGCGAGAAGATGCGCTCGGCGTACTTCATCAGCGGCGCGGACGGCTTGCCCAGCTTGATGTCGTAACGGTCCAGGCGCCATAGCAGCGGCGCGATGGCAATATCGAGCATGCTGAAGTCGTCGCCCAGCATGTACTTGGTCTTGGTGAAGATCGGGGCAAGTTGCACCAGTTGATCGTGGACCTGGGTCTTGGCGCGCTCGACCTGTTTCTCTTTGCCAGTCTCGAGCGTCTCGATCTGCGAGAAAAGTTCGACTTCCATATTGAACAGCGCGAGGCGCGCGCGCGCGCGCATCACCGGATCGGACGGCATCAGTTGCGGATGTGGGAAACGCTCGTCGATGTACTCGTTGATAATGTTCGACTCGTAGAGGATCAGATCCCTCTCGACCAGCACCGGCAGGCGGTTGTACGGATTCATCACCGCAATGTCTTCGGGCTTGTTGTACGTATCCACGTCGATGACCTGGAAGTCCATGCCCTTCTCGTAGAGCACGAAGCGACAGCGGTGACTAAAGGGGCAAGTGGTGCCAGAGTACAGTTGCATCATGTTGCGGACTTTCCAGGCGGTGAAAAAAGCCGGGCGGCGCCCGGCTAGGGTTACCTATTGATGAGAACTACTTCACGTCTTTCCAATATTCCTTCTTCAGCGCGTAGGCAAAGATGAACAGGATGCCGAGCACAAACAGCACCACGATACCGATCCGCTTGCGCTCGTTGGCGGCGGGCTCGCCCATGTAGACAAGGAAGTTCACCAGATCGCGCACCGTGGTGTCGTATTGCACCGTGTTCTGCGTGCCGGCGGAAATCCGACTCCATTTGTAATCGGCCGGGCTGTGGCCGTCTTTGGCGGGAACAATCTCAAGTGCGCGCTCTCCCTGCAGCGACCAGAGCGCATGCGGCATCGCCACCTGCGGATACACAGCGTTGTTCCAACCGGTCGGCGACTTGCTATCACGGTAGAAAGTTCGCAGGTAGGTATAGAGCCAGTCGGCGCTGCGCGCACGACCTATCACCGTAAGGTCCGGTGGCGCGGCGCCAAACATGGCCTTGCCGTCCTTCTCGGTGAGCGCGACCTTCATCGTCTCGCCCACCTTGGCGCCGGTGAGGATCAGGTTGTCGCGGATCTGGGCTTCGGTGAGACCGAGGTCGGTGAGCCGGTTGTAGCGCATGTACTGCGCGCCGTGACAGTTGAGGCAGTAATTGACGAAGGTGCGCGCACCCGCCTGCAGGCTGAGCAGATCTTTCGCATCGAGCGGCGCGCGGTCGAGCCGATAAGCAGCTTCGGAGGCCCAAGCCAGCGCTGGAACAAAGAGTATGGCGAGGAGCAGTTTTTTCATCGCGCGCCTCACATCGTTACCCGGTCCGGTTCGGGTTTGCATGGGTCGATGGCCGTATACCAGGGCATCAGCAAAAAGAACGCGAAGTAGAGCGCTGTGAAGATCCGCGCCGCCACCGTGGCCACGTCGGCGTTGCCCAGCCAGGGACCGAACTGGCCCCACACCGTGATCGGCTCGGTGCCGAGGTAACCCAGCACCAGGAAGGTGACGACGAAAATCGCCAGCGCGCTCTTGTAGAAGATGCCGCGGTAGCGGATCGACTTCACCGGGCTGCGGTCTAGCCAGGGCAGGAAGAACAGGATCAGGACCGCGATGCCCATCGCCAGCACCCCCGGGAACTGCGAGGTGAACAGCGGCGGCACCGCGCGCAGGATTGAATAGTAAGGCGTGAAGTACCAGACTGGGGCGATGTGCGCCGGGGTCTTCAGCGGATCGGCGGGTATGAAGTTGTTGTACTCGAGGAAGTAGCCGCCCATCTCCGGGACGAAGAACATGACCACGCAGAACAGCATCATGAACACCACCGCGCCGGCGATATCCTTGACCGTGTAGTAGGGGTGGAATGGAATGCCGTCGAGCGGATGACCGTCGGGGCCTTTTTTCTTCTTGATCTCAACGCCATCCGGATTGTTGGAGCCGACGTCGTGCAAGGCCAGAATGTGCGCCGCCACCAGGCCCAGCAGCACCAGCGGAATGGCGATCACGTGCAACGCAAAGAAGCGGTTCAGCGTCGCATCCCCCACCACGTAATCACCGCGGATCCAAAGCGCGAGGTCGGGCCCGATGAAGGGCACGCTGGCGAACAAGTTGACGATCACCTGCGCGCCCCAGTACGACATCTGGCCCCAGGGCAGGAGGTAACCCATGAAAGCCTCGGCCATCAGCGTCAGGTAGAGCAACACGCCGAAGATCCAGACCAGTTCCCGCGGCTGCTTGTACGAGCCGTAGAGCATGCCGCGGAACATGTGCAAGTACACAACGATGAAGAAGGCCGAGCCGCCGGTCGAGTGGATATAGCGGATCAGCCAGCCGCCAGGGACGTCGCGCATGATGTACTCGACCGAACCGAAAGCGAGGTTCGCATCAGGCTTGTAGTTCATCGTCAGGAAAATGCCCGAGACGATCTGGATTGCCAGCACCAGGATAGACAAGGCGCCGAAGAAGTACCAGAAGTTGAAGTTCTTCGGGGCGTAGTACTCGGTCATGTGCTTGCGGAATTCCTCCGCCACCGAGGGCATCCGCGCGTCGAACCAGTTCCACAGCGCCGTCAGACGGTTGGCCATGTCTTAGACCCCCTTCTTATCTTCGCCGATCAGCAGCTTGGTGTCCGAGAGGTAGGCGTGCGGCGGCACCTCGAGATTGACCGGCGCCGGTGCTCCCTTGTAGACCCTGCCGGCGAGGTCGAACTTGGAACCGTGGCAGGGGCACAGGAAGCCACCCGGCCAGTCCGCGCCCATTTCCCCCTTGGCCTCCGCGGTCCTGCTCTGCGGCGAGCAGCCCAGATGCGAACAAATGCCTACCAGCACCAGGAACTCTGGCTTGATCGAGCGGTTCTCGTTTTTCGCATAC
Organism: Betaproteobacteria bacterium; assembly: GCA_009693335.1. Classification (GTDB taxonomy): domain Bacteria; phylum Pseudomonadota; class Gammaproteobacteria; order Burkholderiales; family SG8-39; genus RBG-16-66-20. The sequence continues at coordinate 32,151 of SHXK01000004.1, forward strand.
GCCGGCTGCACCGCGACTTCTGATTTCGGATCAGTGACCTTGTCGTCCGACTTGCGGACCGCCTCGAGCATTTCCTTGGTGCGGCGCATGATCCACACCGGTTTGCCCTGCCATTCAACGACCTGCAATTCCCCCGGCGCAAGACCGGAGATATCCGCCTCGACCGGCGCTCCGGCCGCCTTGGCGCGCTCCGAGGGCCACCAGCTCCAGGCGAATGGGATAGCGGCGCCGGCGCCCGCGGCGCCTGCTACCGCCGTAGTGGCGACAATCAGGTTGCGACGGGTGTGATCAATCTTTTTTTCGCTCATTTAAGTCTCTGAATCGGAAATGGAAAACGAGGGCAAGGTAGGGTCAATTCAGAAACCCCCAGCATTTTAGCGAGGCGCTCGCGGAATGTCCACGTTTTAACGCCTAAGTGGTTATAAATAAAGGCGAAACATGGTAAATTGCAAAGTTCCATGCGTTCCATCTGGATCATCTTTTCGCAGACCGCCACGATCTGCCTGGCGGTGCTGTTTGTGGTCTCTACGCTAAAGCCCGAGTGGTTGCCCTCCGGAACAGCGCCGGCGGCGGAAGTCATGCGGGCCTCGCCCCCGCAACAAGAGCCTGCAAGCAGCGGTGCAGCAAGCGGCCCGCGCGCCGATTCCTATCACGACGCGGTGCGCAAGGCGGCGCCCTCGGTGGTCAATATCTTCACCTCGAAAGACGTGAGGGTGCGTCGCGGCCCGCTGCTCAACGATCCATCACTGCGGCGCTTTTTCGGCGACCAGTTTGCGAACGAGACCCGGCGCGCGACCAGTCTGGGCTCGGGCGTGGTGGTGGGCGCTGGCGGTTACATCCTCACTAACAACCATGTGATCGAAGCGGCGGACGAGATCGAGGTCGCGCTACACGATGACAGAAAACTGCTCGCCAAGGTCGTCGGCAGCGACCCAGACACGGACCTAGCGGTACTACGAGTTGAGGCCCAGAACCTGCCCGCCATCACTTTCGGCTCCTCGGAAAATCTGCGCGTGGGCGACATCGTGCTGGCGATCGGCAATCCGCTCGGCATCGGCCAAACCGTCACCTCCGGGATCGTCTCTGGACTGCGGCGCAGCGGCCTTGGCATCAATACGTTTGAAAACTTCATTCAGACCGACGCGGCCATCAACCAAGGCAACTCCGGCGGCGCATTGGTCGATGCGCGTGGCAATCTGGTCGGCATCAACACCGCGATCCTTTCCCAGACAGGAGGATCAATCGGCATCGGTCTGGCAATTCCGGCATCCATGGCAGGCGCCGTCATGGAACAGATCATCAGAACCGGCGCCGTGACGCGCGGCTGGATGGGCGTGGAGATGCAGCCGCTCACCCCCGCGCTCGCTGAATCATTCAAGCTCGGCACGCTGGAGGGCGTGATCATCAACGGCGTGATGAATGGCGGTCCGGCCGACAAGGCGGGCGCCAGACCCGGTGATGTGCTGGTGGCGATCGACGGCAAGCCAATCGTCGATCCGCAAAGCGTGTTGAACGTGGTTGCCGGCATCGCCCCCGGCAACGCCGTAAAAGTACGGCTAAAGCGCAAAGGACAGGACCTGGAACTCGCGGTCGTCATCGGCCGCCGCCCCAAGCCCCAGTCGCGGCCGGAATAACGCGGGGCCCGAGCTAACGCACGAGTGCGTTCCAGCTAACGCAAGAGTGCGTTCCTGCTAAACCTACTTGGTGTGGCCCGCCACGTCGGCGCGCCCGCGATGCTTGCCGCGGCCGATGGCGCCCTTTCGTAGTTGTGAACCGAAATTAAAGCTGTTGTCGCCGGCTTCTTTGGCGCGCTCGCGCATGCGCTGTTCAGCGATCGATTCGTTCTTCAGGGCGGAGCCGTATTTCCGTTTCATGGGATTTTCCCGGTCGGTTCTGCGTGACGGTTGAAATGCAGGGGCGCGATTCTACCTCAGCCTAGGGGCTTGTGGATTGCCCTTCATCAGTCTGGGTTGCGACCTTGTGCCGCACATTGATGAAGCGGGCGCAAAACAGGCCGGCTTCGTACAGCAGGCACATCGGTAGCGCGAGCATGAACTGCGAGAGCACGTCCGGCGGGGTCACCACCGCCGCCACCACGAAGGCGCCGACGATCACGTAGGGACGCACTTCTTTTAGCTTCTCGACGCTCACCAGGCCCGAGCGCACCAAGATGATGACCACCACCGGAATCTCGAAAGTGACGCCAAAGGCCATGAACATGGTGATGACGAATGAAAAATAGGCCTCGATGTCCGGTGCCGGGGTAATCGATTTGGGTGCGAAATCGTTGATGAACCTGAATACCGTGCCGAACACGAAGTAGTAGCAAAACGCGACGCCGCTCAGGAACAGCAGCGTGCTCGCCACGATCAACGGCACCGCAAACGTCTTTTCGTGCTCGTAGAGGCCGGGGGCGACGAAGGACCAGGCCTGGTACAGGACGTAGGGCAGCGCCAGTAGGAAGGCCACCAGCGCCGTCACTTTCATCGGCACCATGAACGGCGTAATCACCCCGGTGGCAATCATCTTGGTGCCTTCGGGCAGCGCGAGCATCAACGGCGCGGCGAGAAAATCATAGATCGCGCCTGAGCCCGGCCATAGAAACAGCAGCACGAATGCCGCCAGCACCGCCAGCAGCCCATGCAGCAACCGCGTGCGCAGTTCGATCAGGTGAGAAATGAAGGTGTCCTGCTGCACGGCTAGGCGGATTTCTCTGGAAGCTGAGGCGTCTCGCTTGCGGCCGTAGCGGTGACTGAAGCTGCGGCGGCGTTCAGTTCACTCTCGGTCTTGCTGAGCTCGCCTTGCACCGAACTCTCGATGCCGGTAGCGGCCTGTTGCACCGAGTCCTGGATCTTGCGCAGCTCGTCTAGTTCGACCTCGCGGTTGATGTCGGCCTTGATATCGGCAACGTAGCGCTGCAAGCGGCCGGCCAGATGCCCGAGGGTGCGCGCAACGCGCGGCAGGCGCTCGGGCCCGATCACGATCAGCGCGACCAGGCCGATGACCATCAATTCGGAGAAGCCGATGTCGAACACAGGAACCCTGCGAACAGAATAGCTACTGGTGGGCGGGAGGCCAGCCCTTCCCCGGGTGACCTACGATCGAGCGGGCACGCCGCTCAGGCCTTGGTCTCGGTCTTTGCCTTGACCTCGCCCTCGACAGTGGTGCCGACAACCTGCGGCGCCGGACCGGCGTCGGCCGCTTTGTTGCCGCCTTCGCGAATGCCGTCCTTGAAACCGCGTACCGCGCCACCAAGGTCGGTGCCGATATTGCGCAGCTTCTTGGTGCCGAACACAAGCATCACGATCACCAGAACGATCAGCCAGTGCCAGATGCTGAGCGAGCCCATAACGTCTCCTGTGCAAACGCGGGAAACCCGTCTCCCCCGCCCTAAGTCCTCTTCATAATCATGGGCCCAAGCGGTTCCGGGCCCCCGACTACATGCATGTGCACATGATACACCTCCTGATGCCCGACCCGTCCGGTGTTGATGATGGCGCGGAAGCCTTGCGTCGCCCCTTCTTTGATGGCGAGTTCTCCGGCCAGCGCCAGCATCTTGCCCAAGGCGCGGTGCTGGGCCATGCCCGCGTCGTACAGGGTCGCCACGTGCTCCTTGGGAACAATCAGGAAATGCACCGGCGCCTGTGGCCGGACGTCGTGAAAAGCGAATACGTCCTCGTCTTCGTGGACCTTGTTGGACGGAATTTCACCTCGAACAATCTTGCAAAAAATGCAATTCGAATCTGTCTTCATTTCTTCCTGGCCGCCTTCTCGTCCAGTCCCGGAATTCCTTCGCGCCGCTGCAGTTCGGCCAGCACATCGCCCGGGCCAAGACCCTTGCGCGCCAACAGGATCATGCAGTGGAACCACAGATCAGCGGTTTCGTTCACCAGGTGCTGGCGATCGCCGCTCTTCGCGGCAAGCACGGTTTCGGTGGCTTCTTCCCCGATCTTCTTCAGCACCGCATCCTCGTCCGCCGCCAGCAGCCGCGCGACGTAGGACTTCTCCGCGTCTGCCTCCTTGCGGGCCTCGATGGTTCGGGCCAAGCGTTCCAGGATGTCGCTCATTTTTTCTTGTAGATGGTCGCCGGATCCTTGAGTACCGGATCCGTACTCACCCAGCTCCCGTTCTCGAGTTTGCGGAAAAAACAACTCGTCCGCCCGGTGTGGCAGGCAATGCCGCCAAGCTGGTCCACCCTGAGCAGGATCGCATCGGCATCGCAGTCGAGCCGCAGCTCGCGCACCTCCTGCCGATGACCGGATTGCTCGCCCTTGCGCCACAGCTTGCCACGCGAACGCGACCAATATACCGCCTCGCCGCTCGCCGCCGTTTCAGCCAGCGCCTCGCGGTTCATCCAGGCCAGCGTCAGCACCCTGCCAGTGGAGAATTCCTGCGTCACTACCGGCACCAGTGCCTGATCGTTCCACGGCACTTCATCCAGCCATTGATCGGCAACAGTCGATTCTCGGCTCATAGCCGGACCTCAATTCCCCGGGATTGAAGGTACTGCTTTGAATTCAGGACCGTAAAAACGCCGAAGTGAAATACGCTGGCCGCCAGCACCGCGTCGGCGTGTCCCTCGATTATTCCCTCGGCCAAATGCTCGCGCGTACCGACGCCGCCGGAGGCGATCACCGGCACGCTGACTGCATCCGACACCGCACGCGTAAGGGCGAGGTCGAACCCCTCGCAGGTGCCGTCGCGGTCCATGCTGGTGAGCAGGATCTCCCCCGCCCCAGCTGCGGTCATGCGCTGCGCCCAAACCACCGCGTCAAGGCCGGTCGGATTCCTGCCGCCGTGGGTGTATACCTCCCAGCTGGCGCCTTTTTTCTTCGCGTCGATGGCCACCACGATGCACTGATTGCCGACGATGCTGGCGGCTGCGCTTACCAAGCCGGGATTCTGCACCGCCGCGGTATTGATAGCGACCTTGTCAGCGCCGGCGTTCAGCAAGCGCCTGACGTCCTCAAGTTTGCGCACGCCGCCCCCCACGGTCAGCGGAATGAAGACTTTCGCCGCCACCCGCTCGATCACCTCCAGGATGATGTCGCGCTGATCTGAACTGGCGGTAATGTCGAGAAAGGCCAGCTCGTCGGCACCCTCGGCGTCGTAGCGCGCAGCGATCTCCACTGGATCGCCGGCGTCGCGCAGCTTGACGAAATTGACGCCCTTGACGACCCGACCCGCGGTGACATCGAGGCAGGGAATGACGCGCTTGGCCAGTCCCACCGTTATTCCTTGGCGGCCGGTTTTTCCGTTGCTTGGTCGGCTGCGGCCTGCGCCATCTTGAAATCGAGCACGCCCTCGTACAGAGCCCGACCGGTGATTGCCCCGACCACGCCCTCAGGGGCGAGTTTGCTGCAGATGGTGCGCACGTCGTTCAGACTGTTCAGACCGCCACTGGCAATGATCGGCGTCTTGATGGCCCGCGCCAGCTTCAGTGTGGCATCGATGTTCACGCCGGTCATCATGCCGTCGCGCCCGATGTCGGTGTAGATCAGCGCCTCAGGGCCATATTCTTCGAATTTTGTCGCCAGGTCGATGACGTCGTGGCCCGTCATCTTCGACCAGCCTTCCACCGCAACCTTGCCGTCCTTGGCGTCCAGGCCGACGATGATGTGTCCGGGAAACGCATAGCAGGCATCGGAGAGGAAGCCGGGGTTCTTCACGGCCGCGGTGCCGATGATGATGTAGGTGACACCAGCGTCTATGTAGCCCTCGATGGTGTCCAGGTCGCGGATGCCGCCGCCCAGCTGGATGGGGATTTTCTCGCCAACCGCCTTGATCATCTCGCGGATGACCTTTTCATTTTTCGGCCGGCCGGCGATCGCGCCGTTCAGGTCCACGATGTGCAAGCGTCGGGCGCCTGCGACGCACCAGTGCTTGGCCATCGCCACCGGGTCTTCGGAGAACACGGTCGCGGAGTCCATACGCCCCTGCTGCAAGCGTACGCAGTGGCCGTCTTTGAGGTCGATTGCCGGAATGATCAGCACGCGGTGCTACGAAGCGGATTCAGGAGAGCGTCAGGAAAAGGGGACTAGGGCCGCCATTGGACGAAATTGGACAGCAAACGCAAGCCGGAGTCCTGACTCTTTTCGGGATGAAACTGCACGGCAAAGATGTTATCCCGTGCCACCGCGCAGGTAAAGGTGAGGCCATAAGCGCAGGTCGCCGCCGTGATGGCGCTCGCGGCGGGCTGCGGGTAGTAGCTGTGCACGAAATAGAAGCGTGAACCGTCAGGAATCCCCTCCCAGACCGGGTGTGGACGCACTTGGCTGACCTCATTCCAACCCATATGCGGGATTTTGAGGCCGGCCATTTTTTCGTCCGTTTTGCCATCCGGGAAGCGCGGCACACGGCCCCCCAGCAGCCCCAAACCTGGCGTATCGCCTTCCTCGCCGCGCTCGAACAGCATTTGCATGCCGACGCAAATGCCAAGGAAGGGTTTGCTGCGGGCCGCCTCGATCACTGCCTCGCGCGCGCCGCTCGCCGCCAACTGGCGCATGCAGTCGGGCATCGCCCCTTGACCCGGCACCACGACGCGTTCGGCCGCGCGAATTGCCTCTGGGTCGGCAGTGACCCGCACCTCGGCCTGCGGCGCGACCCGCTCCAGGGCCTTCGACACGGAACGCAGGTTGCCCATGCCGTAGTCAAGCACTGCAATTTTCAACTAAAGCGAACCTTTTGTTGAAGGCACCGAACCCAGTGCGAGCGGGTCGACTTCGGCGGCCATGCGCAGCGCGCGCGCAAAGGCCTTGAACATGGTCTCGCACTGGTGATGCGCGTTGTCGCCGCGCAGGTTGTCGATATGCAGCGTCACTTGGGCATGATTGACGAAGCCCTGAAAGAATTCGTGCACCAGATCAGCATCGAATTCGCCGATCAGCGCGCGCGTGAACTTGACGTCATAAGTGAGCCCCGGACGACCCGAGAAATCGATCACCACCCGTGTCAACGCCTCGTCCAGCGGCACATAGGCATGGCCGAAGCGACGGATGCCGGATTTATCGCCGAGCGCCTGGTAGAAGGCCTGACCGAGGGTGATACCGATGTCCTCAACCGTGTGATGGGCGTCGATGTGCAGGTCGCCCTTGGCTTCCACCTCGAGATCGAGCATGCCGTGGCGCGCGACCTGCTCGAGCATGTGCTCGAGGAACGGGATGCCGGTAACCAGCCTGGCCGCGCCCTTGCCGTCCAGGTTCAGCTGGACGCGGATTTGCGTCTCTTTGGTATTTCGTTCGACTACAGCGGTTCTCATTTCAGCGCCTCGTGCAATGCATTAGAGGGATTCGCGCACTGCGATTAGAGGGATTCGCGTACTGCGCTCAGCAGTATACGGTTTTCCTCAGGCGTGCCGATGGTCAGCCGTAGGCAGTTCTCCAGCAATGGATGGCCGCCCGAGAAGTCCTTCACCAGCACGCCCTGGTCCTTCACCCGCTCGAAGACGCGCGTCCCGGCGCCCTTGCCGCCGGCAACACGCGCCAAAAGGAAATTTGCCGCCGATGGAAATATCGTCAGTCCGGCCAGGCGCGTCAGTTCGGAACGCACGCGTTCCCGCTCTTCGAGCACCTTGGCCGCCTGCGCGTCCAGCACCGATTTGTTCTGCAGCAGCTTGATCGCCACCGCTTCGGTCAGCACGTTGATGTTGAACGGCGAGCGGGTTTTGTCAAAAGAGCCAATCCACTCCGGGCGGCCGCAGACATAACCCAGCCGCAGTCCCGCCATGCCGATCTTGGAGACGGTGCGCATCACCACCATGTTCTCGAACTCGGCCAAGCGCGGCATGAAGGTCACCCCAGCGAAGGGCTGGTAGGCCTCGTCGATCACCACCAGGCCCGGCGCGGCGCGCACGATGCGCTCAATATCGGCCACCGGAAAGGCATTGCCGGTCGGATTGTTGGGGAAGGCGATCCACACCAGCGCAGGTTTTTCCCTCGCCATGGCGGCAAGGAAGGCCTCGGTATCGAGGGAGAAATCCTCGCGCAGAGCGACGCCGACGAAACGCAAGCGAAGGAACAGCGCGTGCATCGCGAACATCGCGAAGGAGGGCGCCGGCGCCATCACCACCGCGCCCTCGCGGGCGACCGCTGCCGTGATGTACTGGATGCATTCATCCGAGCCGTTGCCCAGCAGCACCTCGCAGCCCTCGGGAACCTGCATCACCTCGTGGATCAGGGCGCGAAGTTTGTGCGCGCTCGGCACCGGATAACGGTTCAAAGCCAGCTTCGAGACGATGTCGCCGATCTCCGCAGCCAGATCCTGTGGCAGCCGGTACGGGCTTTCCATGACGTCCAGCTTCACCAAGCCGGCCGCATCGGACACCGCATAGGCCTGCATGGCCTGTATCTCAGGCCGTATGACCTTGGCTACGATGGCCTTGGCTGGGGTGCTCATCGTCGCTTTTCCACTCGCATGTCCGCAGATCTGGCGTGCGCGTAGAGGCCCTCGGCGTGCGCCAAGTCGGAGGCGAGGCGCCCGAGCCTGCGCGCGCCTGGTCGCGACACCTTGATCAGGCTGCTGCGTTTCTGGAAATCGTAAACGCCCAGTGGCGAGGAAAAGCGCGCGCTTGCCGAGGTCGGCAGGACGTGGTTCGGGCCGGCGCAATAATCGCCGATGGCTTCCGAGCTCCAGCGACCGAGAAAGATCGCGCCGGCATGGCGCAACTTCGGCAGCAGGGCCTGCGGCTTGGCCACCGCCAGCTCCAGGTGCTCGGGGGCGATCCGGTTCGCTATCTCGCAGGCCTCAAGAAGGCCGCGCGTTTCGATCAAAGCGCCCCGGCCGGCCAGCGAGGTTTCGATGATCTTGCGCCTGGGCATTTCCCGGATCAAGCGGCGCATCGCCGCCTCGACCTGGTCCAGATAGGCGCGTCTGGGCGACAGTAAAATCGCCTGCGCCAGTTCGTCATGCTCGGCTTGCGCGAAAAGATCCATCGCCACCCAGTCGGCGGGAGTGCTGCCATCGCTGATGATCAAAATCTCGGAAGGCCCGGCGATCATGTCGATGCCAACCTGGCCGAACACCTGGCGCTTGGCTTCCGCGACATAGGCATTGCCCGGCCCGACTATCTTGTCGACGCGCGGCACCGAGCGCGTGCCATAGGCTAGCGCCGCGACTGCCTGCGCGCCGCCGATCCCGATGACGCGGTCCACGCCCGCAATGTCCGCCGCCGCGAGCACCAGCGGGTTTGGTTGCGGGCTCACCATCACCACCTCCGCCACCCCCGCGACTTTGGCCGGGATCGCGCTCATCAGCACCGAAGACGGATAAGCCGCTTTGCCGCCAGGCACGTAGAGACCGACGCGCTCCAGCGGCGTCACGATTTGGCCTAGCTGTGTGCCATCGGCTTCGGTGTATTTCCAGGACCGCGACAACTGGCGTTGGTGAAAACGGCGGATACGTGCCGCCGCCTGGACCAGCGAGGCGGCATCTTTTTCCGGCAGACTGTTCAATGCGGCGCGCCACTGCGTGCGCGGCACCTCCAGGGTCGCCACCGCAGCCACCTTCACCCGGTCGAAACGGCGCGCATACTCGAGCACTGCCGCATCGCCGCGCCTGCGTACCGCAGCGACGATCGCACGCACGACGCCGGAGATTTTCGTATCTTGGGCCGCCTCGTAGCGCGTCAGCGCCGCGAGCTTGCCGTCGAAACCGGACTGGCGCGTCGACAGGCGGCGCAATTTCATGCGGGTGTTCCCTGTCTGGCGGCTTTTTGGAAGGCATCAATCAGCGGCTGCAGTTCGGCCCGGCGCGTTTTCAGCGCCGCCTGGTTGACGATCAGCCGCGCCGACACCGGCATGATCGCCTCCACCGGCACCAGCTTGTTGGCGCGCAAGGTCTTGCCGCTGGAAACAAGGTCCACGATCGCATCGGCCAGACCAAGCAGCGGCGCGAGCTCCATCGAACCGTAGAGCTTGATCAGATCCACGTGTACGCCCTTGGCAGCGAAGTGCTCGCGCGCGATCTGGACATACTTGGTGGCGATCCGCAGGCGCGCGCCCTGGCGCACCGCGGCTGCGTAATCGTAGTTGGGCCGCGCCGCCACCATCATGCGGCAGCGGGCAATACCCAGATCCACCGGTTGGTAGAGCCCGGCGCCGCCGTGCTCAGCGAGCACGTCGCCGCCCGCGATCCCCAGTTCCGCAGCGCCGTGTCCGACATAGGTTGGCACATCGGAGGCCCGCACCACGATCAGGCGCAGGCCACGCCGTTCGGTGCCGAGGATCAGTTTGCGCGAACCTTGCGGATCTTCCTTGGGACTCGCCCCGATCCGCGCCAGCAAAGGCAGGGTCTCCTCGAGGATCCGACCCTTGGAAAGCGCGATGCTAATAGTGCCCATAGACGCCTCAGTTTACCCGCTCGATGCGCGCACCCAGTGCGCCCAGCTTCTTTTCCAGCGCCTCGTAACCGCGGTCGAGATGATAAATGCGGTCGATCAACGTCTGGCCCTTCGCCACCAGCCCGGCGATGGCCAGGCCCGCCGAGGCGCGCAGATCGGTGGCCATCACTTTCGCGCCTTGCAAGCGTTCGACGCCCTTCACCACCGCCGTGTTGCCGTGTATCGATATGTCCGCGCCCAGGCGTTGCAGTTCCAGCGCGTGCATGAAACGGTTCTCGAAAATCGTCTCGGTAATCTGCGCCGTGCCGCTCCCCACGGCGGCAAGTGCCATGAACTGCGCCTGCATGTCGGTAGCGAAATCCGGATAAGGGGCAGTACGCACGCTGACCGCCACAGGTCGCCCGGACATCTCGATTTCTATCCAGGAATCCCCGGTCTTGATCCGGGCCCCGGCCTCCCGCAATTTGTCCAGGGTGGCCAGAAGCGCAGTGGGCGCCGCCCCCGTCAAGCGGATCCTGCCGCCCGCGGCCGCGGCAGCAGCAAGAAATGTCCCGGTTTCGATCCGGTCCGGCATCACGCCGTACGCGGCGCCCTCGAGGGTACGCACACCCTCGATGCGAATCACCTCGCTGCCCGCGCTCTCGATGCGCGCCCCCATCGCCACCAAGCATTGCGCCAGGTCCACCACTTCAGGCTCGCGCGCCGCGTTCTCCAGCACGGTGGTGCCCTCGGCAAGGACGGCTGCCATCATCAGGTTCTCGGTGCCGGTGACCGTCACCAGGTCCATGGCTATTCTCGCGCCGCGCAAACGGCTGGCGTGCGCATGCATATAGCCATGCTCGATGGCGATGGTCGCGCCCATCGCCTGCAGACCCTTGAGATGCTGATCCACCGGCCTCGCCCCTATCGCGCAGCCGCCCGGCAGGGATACACGGGCCTGCCCGCAGCGCGCCAGCAGAGGGCCCAGCACCAGCACCGACGCGCGCATGGTTTTGACCAGCTCGTAGGACGCCTCAGGGTTGGTGACCGCGCGCGCGCGCAGCTCGATTCTGCCGCCCGAGTGCTCGCCGACCTCGACCCCCATCTGCGCCAGCAGCTTCGCCATGGTCCGCACATCCATCAGCATCGGCACGTTGGTCAGCTGGAGCGGCCGCGCGGTAAGCAGGGCGGCGCACATAATGGGCAGCGCTGCGTTCTTGGCGCCGGAAACGCGCACCTCGCCCTCTAGCGGCCTGCCCCCTGTAATCAGTAGCTTATCCATCGGACGCGGAGGCTCTCCCCGCCCCCTCCCTTGAGGCCAATTCCTGTGGTGTCAAGGTTTGCATGGAAAGGGCGTGAATTTCCTCGCGCATGCGCTCGCCCAGCGCCCCGTAGACGAGTTGGTGGCGCTGCACCCGGCTCTTGCCCTCGAATACGCACGACACCACTAGGGCCTCGAAGTGTTGGCCGTCGCCGAGCACTTCGACGCGCTCACAGGCAAGCCCTGCTTCGATGCCACTTTTCACGCTTTCCGGAGTCACCATGGTTATTGCCTCAGTTTGTCGCCCGAGTTGAACGGCGGCAGGCAGCCGTAAGGATCAGCAAGCTTACCGCGACCACCTGCTGCGCGCCTTTGTGCGCGGCAGCGCGCGCGAGCGTCAGTGGTGGGATGAAGACGCAGGTGAGGACGAACCGGCCGCCGGCGAACCAGTCGCTTGCGATACGCACAGCAGATCGGCGACACCGTAAAGACGGGCGATGGTGGTCAGTCCCGGCGGCAGGTTGGTGAAAACAAGAGCTCGCTTCAGTCGCTTGGCCTCCCGCAACCAGGCGATCAGCAGCGCCAGCGCGGACGAATCCAGTTCATCGACTTCGCCTAGATCCACGCTGCGCACGCCCTGCCCGATGGCAGTGCTGCCCTCAAGCAAAACTGCCTTGACGCTAGCAAGCGTCAAGGCGCCGCTCACCAGCAGGCGATCGCCTTGGCGCCGAATCATTTTTTCTGCGCGCCCGCGACCGCGGGCTGAGCCAGAGAATTGTTCTTTGCGTACAAGGCTTTGATCAAGCCCTCGATGCCTTTCTCGCGAATCAGATTATCGAATTCGGTGCGGTAATTGGCGACCAGGCTGATACCACCGACGCGCACATCCCAGACTTGCCAACCGGCAGGCCGCTTTTCCAGGTCGTAGTCGATGGTGACCGGCTGGTTGCCCGACTGGATGATGCGCACGTGTACCGTGACGTCGGTGTCGGTGGGCTTGGCGCGCAGCGGACGGAATTCAAATTTCTGGTTGCTGTAGGCCGCCAGCGCGCTGGCGTAGGTGCGCACCAGCAGCGTCTTGAATTCCTCCATCAGGCGCGCTTTCTGGTCGGCGCTGGCCTTGTCCCAGTTGCGGCCCACCGCGCTCGAAGTCATCGCCTGGAAATTGAAGTGCGGCAGGACCTTGGTCTCGATGAGGGCGATGACTTTTTTACGGTCGCCCTTCTGGATGTCGCTGTCCTTCTGGATGATATCCACGACTTCGAGGGTCACGGTCTTCACCAGCAGGTCCGGCGCCTGGATCTCCGCGGGCGCCTGCGCACGCGCACCTGTGGCCAGAACAAGAGCCGCCACGGCCACCATAGCGAGCCGTACAAACATCGGCAACATCCTAGCCTCCGGTGCTGGCGGCGAGTGACGCCGGCTGCTCAAGCAAACGCACCGCCGCGTCCATCATCGCCGCCTCCGGCGCGCTGGCCTCGGCCCGCGGCACCGGGAACCCGGCGCGCGGCGGATTGCCGTCATACACCAGATTACGGCGGCGCTGCCGATAGGCATCGCGCTGGAACACATACTTGTCGAGTGCGGCCTCCTCCAGGATGCGGCTCGCATCCAGTAGGTCAGCGCGCGTGCCCGTGGCGCGCAAAACCGTCAAGGCGTTGCGCGCCCGGACAGGTAGGTGGCGCAGCACCGGGTCCAGCCCGAAGTCTAAGACCAGCCCGACGCTATCGCGCACATTGCTGGAACCCAAAATCGGCCACACCAGGTATGCGCCGTCCCCCACGCCCCAGCGACCGAAAGTCTGGCCGAAGTCTTCGTCGTGCTTCTCCAGCCCGATCTCGGTGGCGACATCGATCAGGCCAAAGATGCCGACGGTGGAATTGAACGCGAAGCGCGCCCAGTCGGTGACGGTATCGGCCGGCTTGCCCTGCAACAGGTTGTTGGCGCCGATCCAGAGATCGGCGAGATTGGCGAAGAAATTGCGGACTCCGCTGCGAAGCGGGCCGGGCAGCAGGTCGCGATAGGCGCTCGCCACCGGCTTGCCAACCGCCTCGTCGAAGCCGTCGTTGAACGAATACACCGCCCGATTGAAGCCCTCGAGCGGATCGTGGTGGTCACCGCCGGTCGTCGCACAACCCGCCACGCCCGCGAGGAGCAGCGCCAACAGGAAATGCCTCAGCATACGTTTCATCATCACTTGCCGTCTTTCCCCTCAGCCGCTTTATTGAATAGGAACTGGCTAATCAGGTTTTCCAGCACGATGGCCGATTGCGTCAGCCGCAAGCGGTCGCCCTGCTTCAGCATCACCCCGTCCCCGCCCGCTTCCAGCCCCACGTACTGCTCGCCCAGCAGGCCCGCAGTAAGAATTTTCGCCGAAGTATCACGCGGAAACCGGTATTGCGCATCCACACTGAAGGTGACGATGGCTTCGTAGCTCTCGCTGTCGAAGGTGACATTCGACACGCGCCCCACGACTACTCCTGCGCTCTTGATCGCCGCCCGCACTTTCAAACCGCCAATGTTAGCAAACTTGGCCTGCACCTGATACGTCTGGGCGGTCGAGAAGGTCAGGTTGCCGACTCTGAGAGCCAAAAACAACAGCCCGGCGAAGCCCAGGGCGACGAACACGCCGACCCAGATGTCGATGGTGGAGCGTTTCATTTTGCGTTGCCTCCGGTAAACATGAGCGCTGTGAGCACGAAATCGAGGGCCAGGATAGCCAGCGAGGAAAACACCACGGTGCGGGTCGTAGCCCCTGAGACTCCCTCCGCCGTGGGGGGGGCGTCATAGCCCTCGAACACCGCGATCCAAGTCACGGCAACACCAAACACCACGCTCTTGACGACGCCGTTCATGACGTCCTCGCGCCAATCCACCGATGCCTGCATCTGCGACCAGAACGCGCCCTCGTCCACTCCGATCAATTGCACGCCGACCAAGTAGCCGCCGAAAATTCCCATGGCCGAAAACAGGGCCGCCAGCAGCGGCATCGAAATCACCCCCGCCCAAAAACGCGGCGCAACGACGCGAGCGATCGGGTCGACGGCCATCATCTCCATAGCGGCAATCTGCTCGGTCGCCTTCATGAGGCCGATTTCGGCCGTAATCGCCGAACCGGCCCGACTGGCGAACAGCAAGCCAGCGACCACGGGCCCGAGTTCGCGCACCAGGGAGAGCGCCACCAAGACGCCAAGCGCCTCGCTGGAGCCATAGCGCTGCAAGGTATCGTAACCCTGCAAGCCCAGCACCATCCCCACGAACAGGCCGGAAACCAGGATGATGGTCATCGACAGCACGCCCGTGAAGTAGATTTCGCGGATCGTCAGACCGAAGCGCCGGAACGCCGTGCCGGAGTGCAACAGCAGATAGGCGAAAAACCGTGCGGCGTAGCCCAGCCGCCAGATTTTCGCACTGGCCCCATGGCCGAGGCGCTCGAACCCCTGGAGGAGCCCGGCCAGCACCGTGCGGAGCCTGGCCAACACCGTGCGCTCAGCCATGGCAAGCCTGCGCCGTCGCCAGGGAGCTCGACTGGGTTTCTTCCCCGTCCAGGTCCGCCTGGTAGCCCGGCGCTGGATAGTGAAAGGGGATCGGGCCATCCGCTTCGCCGCGCACGAATTGCTGGACGAAAGACGCCGCGGAGCCCCGCAGCTCAGCCGGCGTTCCCTGGGCCACGATCTGCCCAGCCGACACGAAATAGACGTAGTCCACGATGCCGAAGCATTCCTCGACATCGTGACTGACCACGATCGAGGACTGCCCCAACGAGTCGTTCAGGGTCCGGATCAGCCGCGCGATCACCCCCAGCGAGATCGGGTCAAGGCCAGTAAACGGCTCGTCGTAGAGCATCAGGCGCGGATCCAGGGCCACCGCGCGCGCCAGCGCCACGCGCCGCGCCATGCCCCCCGAGAGCTCCGCGGGCATCATTTGCGCCGCGCCGCGCAAGCCGACCGCTTCCAGTTTCATCATCACCAGATCGCTGATCAACTCCGGAGGGAGATCGGTATGCTCACGCATCTGGAAAGCGACGTTGTCAAACACCGTCATGTCGGTAAACAAGGCCCCGAACTGGAACAGCATGCCCATCTTGCGGCGCAAGGCAAAGAGGCCTTCGCTGTCGAGTTCGCCCACGGACTCGCCCAGCACGCGGGTGGCGCCGGCGCCGGCCTTGAGCCAACCGGCGATGAGGCGCAGCAGGGTGGTCTTGCCGCAGCCGGACTGACCCATGATGCCGACCACGCTGCCCGGCTCGACCCGCAGGCTCACCCCCTGCAGCACCGGGCGAGCGGCATCGTAGCCAAATGAAACTTTGTCTATCTCGACGACGGGGAGGCCGGCCACGGCTGGAAAGATGCGTAAGGCAAGGGGAGGATTATAGTATCGTCGGCATGGTAGGCATGGTAAACCCTGAATGTTAGCCCCCACCTTCGCACCCGCTTTTCGCGCCGAGGGGCTCGTCAAGCGCTTTGGCGCGCGACTAGCCCTCGATGGAGTCGGCATGGAAATCGGCTCCGGCGTCGCGATGGGCCTGGTCGGCGCCAACGGCGCGGGCAAGACCACTTTCCTCAAGTGCGCCCTCGATCTGTGCGCCGCCGACGCTGG
>SHXK01000067.1 GCA_009693335.1 Betaproteobacteria bacterium
CACGAAGCGTTGGCGGCATTCAATGCCGACCCGAGCGGGTTTGACCTGATGGTCACCGACCTGAGCATGCCCGGCATCTCGGGCCTGGAGGTAGCCAAAGAGGTGCTGCGTCTGCGCCCGGATCTGCCCATTGTGCTGGCCTCGGGCTACCTCACCCAAGAGTTGCGCGCGCAGGCCCTGGCGGTGGGCATCCGTGAAGTGCTCCACAAGCCCGCCTCGGTGGACGATCTGCTGGCGGCGATCAAACCCTTGTTAGTCGTGGCTATCACCGTGCCACAGGCAGTTCATCCCATCGCGTAGTGAATCTCGGCGATCGATACTCTGAACGCATAGCCCAGCGCCGGTTCGTGCCACTGGCGCCCGTGCGCACGGTGTCCCGTCCAAATTGTGCATTGGCCGCATCCATCACCGCCATCAGCCGTGCGGATCGGTCGCGCAGTACGGGTTCATCAAACAGCGTCTCCTGTCGTTTTGTCTTGTCTGAAATCAGCATCAGCATGATCCCGGCTTTTTTGTATTTGTAGCCTGGCTTGAAGATCAGGCCCAGGCCCAACATCGCTGCCCGGGTCAGCGCCCGAATGTCGTCAGTTGGCTCGGGCAGCGGCACCACCAGGCCAGCGTTGTACTGCGGGTCGCTTTCCTTGAAACGATTGGTCTGGACAAAGACTTGTATCGCCGCCGCTACCGAGTTTTGGCGACGCAGTTTCTCCGCAGCGCGGGCCACGTAACTGGCAACCGCCTCGCGCAGTTCTGCCAGCGTTTCGACGGGTACGCCGAAACTGCGGGACGACATGATCTGTTGTTTAGGGGGCGCAACGTCCTCCAGGTCTAAACAGGAAACTCCGTGTAACTCGTTGCAGGTACGTTCCATCACCACGCCAAACTGGGTTCTGATTTCTTTCAGCGGCGCGTTTCTCAGATCCAGAACTGTCTCCACCCCCATCACTTTCAGACGCTTGGCAATGCGCCCGCCTACGCCCCAAACCTCCCCCACTTCGAGCTGGGACATCCATTGCAGGCGCTCGGGTTGGGTCATGGCGTGCAAATCGCACACACCGTCGAATACGGCGTTTTTCTTGGCCAGGTGGTTGGCCATCTTGGCCAGTGTCTTGGTCGGCCCACAACCCACGCACACCGGCAAACCCGTCCACTGCCTGAGGCGCTGGCGGATTTGTTGTCCCATGGCGCTTACGCCACCATAAAGATGTGCCACCGCCTCCACCCGCAGGAAACTCTCGTCGATGCTGTAGACCTCAAGGTCGGGCGAGAAATCGCGCAGCACGGTCGTGGCACGCTTGCTCATGTCGCCGTACAAGGCGTAATTGGATGAGAGGGCCAAAATGCCGTGCTGTTTGGCCAGTTCTTTCATCTTGAACCACGGCGTGCCCATCTTCACCCCGAGGGCCTTGACCTCGGCTGAGCGGGCCACCGCGCAGCCATCGTTGTTGGAGAGCACCACCATGGGCACGTTCTCCAGCTTGGGCTGAAAAACGCGCTCGCAGGAGACATAAAAATTGTTGACGTCCACCAGCGCAAACATGGGCGCAGGCGCCATCGGTCAACTTTTGGATGAATAACGGCGCACCACGCCGACCACCACCCCCCAGACCTGAAGCTCCGATCCATCCTTGAACTTGATGGGCTGGTAATTGGGATTTTCTGGCCGCAGTTCCACCCGGCCCAGGTGTTTGAACAAACGCTTGAGGGCGTATTCGCCGTTCACGACCGCGACGACAATGTCGTTGTGCTTGGGATGGAGCGCGCGGTCCACCACCACCTTGTCGCCGTCTTCAATGCTGGCACCAACCATGGAGTCGCCTTTCACCGAAAACATGAAGGTTGCCGGTTTATTGCGTACCAGGTAGGCGTTGAGATCCAGCTCCTCCTCGGAGTCGTCTGTTGCGGGCGAAGGAAAGCCGGCACTCATCCTGTGGGACAGCACCCTCAACCCAGAGGCCGGCACATCCTGCATCAGACCCCGTGGAGTCTGGTGCAGTGATGGTCCGGCAGCTTGCGTGGGAAAAGTGGCGGGCATGGACATACTGTATATATAACCAGTATATTCCAGCCAAGCTCTGATGGCTGCTTCCTTTGCTTCAGGGGTTGGTATATAGTGTGCTCGTGTGTACACAAATGGAGGCCTCTCATGGAAGCCCTTAAAGTCGGCATTCGGGAATTTCGCAGTCAATTACCCCACTACCTTCTGCAGGCCGGGCGGCCCGTGGCCATCACGCGCCATGGCGAAACCATCGGCTACTACATCCCCAGCCGCGATAAGGAACCGGTCGCAGACCTCACCGCGTTGCAAGCGGTCGCAGCCAAGCTCGATGCGTTACTGAAATCGGCCCAGCTCGATACGGAGGAGGTCGTTGCCGATTTCACCGCCCGTCGCCGCCGCAGGAAGTAATGGCATCCCCGCGCCGCGCGTTGGTGCTGGATGCCAACATCCTGATTCGCGCAGTTCTGGGTCCACGCGTTCGCAATCTGATTCTTGAAAACGCAGGTCGGGTCCACTTTTTTACGCCCATCGAGTGCATCGAGGACGCGAAGCGGTACCTGCCCGAGATCCTGCAATCCAAGGGCATCGACCCTGGCCCAGCGATGGAGGTGCTCGATCTTCTGCTCACGCACATTCAGAGTCTCGATAACGAATGGCTTGAGGACTATGAGTCTCTAGCCAAAGCGCGCATCACCAACCGTGACCTGAATGATTGGCCGGTACTTGCTGCGGCCCTCGCTCTGTCCTGCCCGATCTGGACGCAGGACGCGGACTTTTTTGGGGTGGGTGTCGCCACTTGGACGACGGCTCACATCGCCGGCTTCTTCGATGCCTAATTCATCCAGCGACAACGAATCAATCGTCCGTTATTTGTAGCGCCCCAGACCCAGAACGGCCTAGCAGTGGGCGACGAAGAGGCGCTGGCGCGGCTAAGCGCGCGCCGGGAGAGTTGGCGAGCCCGCTTCAGTTCACTTTCTCCAACTTCTGCAGCGAGCGCATGCGCCACGGGATGGGGCTCTCCGGAAACATGCGCGGGTACTCGACGTAGCTAACTTCGCCGACGTAAATGTCGCCGCGCGTATCGACCGCCAGGCCGTGCGGGGCGATGAATTTCCCTGCTTCCAGGCCCGGGCCATCCTCGCCGCCCAAGCGCGCGATCAACTGGCCCTTAGCGTCAACAAAACTCAGGCGCGGGCCGATGTTCGGATGATGGCGGTTGACCGTCATCCCCGGCCCAAGCTCGCCGATCAGGAACTCCGGCTTGGGCCCGCGGCAGCAGTACAGGCCGCAGGGCCGGTGCATGTTGACCCACTGCGTCTCGTACTTGCCGTTGCCGTCGAACACCTGCACGCGATGGTTCTCGCGGTCAGCGACGTAAACCCAGCCCTCGGCGTCCGTGACGATGTTGTGCACGATGTTGAACTGGCCCGCATCGGTGCCCGGTTCGCCCCACGACAGCAGCCGCTTGCCGTCCGGGGAATACTTGTGCACTTTGGCGTTGCCGTAGCCGTCGCTGACGTAGATCTCGCCCTTGGGTGACAGGGCAGTATGAGTGCAGCGGTGGAATGGCTCGCCGCTCATGAACGGCGCCGGTTTGCCGGCAACGCCCAGTTCCAGCAGCACCTTGCCCTCGGTGGTGCATTTGCGCACCACGTGGCCGCCGTCATCGGTGCAATACAGGAGGTCGTTGGCGTCGATGTGCAGGCCATGTGCGCGCGGGAAGCTGCCCTCGCCCCAGGAGCGCAGAAAATTACCGTCGCGATCAAACACCATCATCGGGTGCGCGCCGCGGTTGAACACATAGACACGGTCTTTGCTGTCGCAAGCGACCGCTGCCACGTCCTTGAATTCCCAGCCCTCGGGCAGCTTGGCCCAGTTTTCCAGCACACGGTAGCGGTGCGCGCCGCTGCCCAGTATGACCGCCATCTGAATTCCCCCGTCCCTGCGTGGTTGGTGTTGCTGCAAGTATACGGAAGGAACCGCCCGCGCCAGGGTGAGTGCGGTTGGGCGTCTACGAGCGGAGCTCAGCCCACCATGTAAGCGAGCTCGGGCAGCAGGAAGGGTCGGAACACCGGGTAGTTCTCGACCATCGGGAAATGTCCCATCCCTTGCATGATCGTCAGGCGGCAACCGGGGATGGCCGCAGCCACCGCCTCGGTCATCGCCGGCGTGCAGGAGTAGTCGTACTCGCCGGTGAGCAGCGACACCTTGCACTGACGGGTGTCGATGCGCTTGAGGTCCGCGCGCGCGTCCCAGTCGAAGCTGTAGTAGTGGACGTCGCCCGCATAGACGCCCGGGCCGCCCTGGCTGTAGACCCACCAGTTCTCGCGCTTGGCGACTTCGGGGCTGGAGGGCGCGTTCAGCCCGGCGGTGTAGCTGGCGACGAGCTCGCCGCCGTGGATCGCCGGATGGTGCAGGAAATCGTTGTAGCGGCCGGGCGCATAGGCGGTGGCTTCGAGGCCGACGATACCGGTGAGCTCCTGCTGATATTCGGCGGCGACCTTGAGCACGATCGCGCCGCCCATCGAGCAGCCCATCACCACCGGGCGCTCGAGTTCGAGTGCCCGCCAGAACGCGCGAATGATCTCCAGATAAAGCTTGGTGGTCAGCTGGTACTTGGACAGCCACCACCGATCCGGCGGATTGGAGCGGCCGTGATAGGGAAGATCGAACGCAATGACACGGAAGCGTCGCGTGATCTCCGGGTCGCTCAGCACGTGGCGCCATTGGCGACTGTCGGCGCCCGCGGTATGCAGGCAAAGCAGCGGGATACCCTGCCCCGCCTCCTCGAAGAAAATGCGGCAGGCTGCGCCCGCCACCGACACTTCCAGGTAGCGACCGACGATAGGTTCGAGATTCGGCATGGTCGCTCTTTTAGCCGCGCATCAGGTTCATCATGCGCTGCAGCGCGCGGGCGTTCTGCATGGCGATGAGACCGTCGCCTTCCAACACGAACTCGGGCACGCGCATCAGCATCGCGAAGAAGTCGTGATAAAGCGCCGGCGGGTTGGGGCTGACGAACTTGTTCCACACCGCCAGCGGTGCGCGAAAGCCAAAGGCCGCGCGGGCATCGACGCGCGGCGCGGCATTGATGTCGGCGATCTTGCCGCGCTCGACACGGACCACGTAACGCTGGTCGCCGAAGGTGAACGAGAGGGCGGTGCTGAACCAGCCGCCGATCACCGCCATTTCCGGATCCGCGTTGACCCGCTCCCGGTAGCCTTCCATCCACGCCAACTCGGGAAAATTCGCCATGGGGAAATTGTCGTCTAGAATCACTTTTATGACAAAACAAATCGGTTTCATCGGCCTGGGCAAGATGGGCGCGCCTATGGCTACACGCCTCATCGACGCTGGTTACCAGCTCACCGTTTACGACTTGCGCCAGGACTGCGTCGATGCCCTGGTGGCAAAGGGCGCGCAGGCCGCCGCCTCACCGGCGGCAGTGGCTGACGCCGTGGACACCGTGCTCTTGAGCCTGCCCGAGCCGACGATCGTGCGCCAAGTCGCGCTTGGTACGGGCAGCGCCAACGGAGTCATCGCCGGCGCTAAAGTGAAAACGGTGCTCGATCTTTCCACCACCGGCGCAATAGCGGCCCGCGAGATCGCGGCCGCGCTGGCGGAGAAAGGCATCACCGCGGTAGATGCGCCGGTGAGCGGCGGCGTCGCCGGAGCAATCGCCGGGACGCTTGCTGTAATGGTGGCCTGTCCGCAGGCGCGCTTTGCTGACCTCCAGCCCATGCTCGCCATTTTCGGCAAGGTGTTCTTCATCGGCGAGCGCCCCGGCATGGGCCAGACCATGAAGCTGGCCAATAATCTGCTCTCGGCCACGGCCACCGCGGCCACGGCCGAGGCGATCGTGTTCGGCGTCAAGTCCGGGCTCGATCCGGCAGTGATGTGCGAGGTGATCAACGCCGGCAGTGGGCGCAACACCGCTTCGCAAGACAAGTTCCCGCGCCAGGTGCTGACGCGCAAATTCAATCAGGGGTTCACCACCGGCCTGATGTACAAAGACGTGCGGCTCTGCCTCGAGGAAGCGCAAGCCGCCGGCGTGCCGATGACGGTAGCGACCGGGGTACGCGAACTGTGGGCCCGTGCCAACGCCGAGCTGGGCGCGGGCTCGGACATGACCGCCATCGTGCAGCTCCTCGAGCGAGCGACCGGCGTCGAGGTCAAGAGTAGCTAACCCGGGAGACGAGCAATGGCTGAACTGCGACCCTACGAGATCTACGCCATCAAGTACGGCGACCACCCGCGCCTCGCCGCGGATAATTTCATCGGCGCGATGCCCGACGATGCGCACAGCGGGCCGATGCCGCTCGACTACTTCATCTGGGCGATCAAAGGGGCGGACAAGACCTGGATCGTCGATACCGGTTTCGATGCAGCCATGGGCAGGCAGCGCCAACGCAATGTGATCCGCTGTCCGTCCGTGGGCCTGCAGGCACTCGGCATCGACGCTGGCAAGATCGAGGACGTGATCATCACCCACTTGCA
The DNA here is from genome assembly GCA_009693335.1 of Betaproteobacteria bacterium. Classification (GTDB taxonomy): domain Bacteria; phylum Pseudomonadota; class Gammaproteobacteria; order Burkholderiales; family SG8-39; genus RBG-16-66-20. The sequence goes on from SHXK01000067.1 coordinate 6,497, forward strand.
CTACGATCACTGCGGCAACCATTCCCTCTTCGAGCGCGCCCGCTATCACCTGCAGGACAAAGAGATGTTCTACACCACCGGCCGCTGCATGTGTCACGCGCCGCTGCGTCACCCCTTCGACGTCGAGGACGTGGTGAAAATGGTGCGGCGACTGTATGACGGTCGAGTCGCTTTCCACGACGGCGACGAGGAACTGGCGCCCGGCCTCAGCGTGCACCGGGTCGGCGGCCACACCATGGGCTTGCAGATGGTGCGGGTGTGGACCGAGCGCGGCTGGGTGGTGCTGGCATCGGACGCCAGCCATCTCTACGCCAACATGGAACAGGCGCGGCCCTACCCTATCGTCTATAACGTCGCCGACATGCTCGCCGGCCATCAGCGCGCTTACGCGCTCGCCAGTTCGCCGCAGCACGTGATCCCGGGGCACGACCCACTGGTGCTGAAGCGCTACCCGGCGCCGAATCCCGCGCTCGAGGGCATCGTCGCGCGGCTGGACGTGGCGCCGCTCAGCTAAGGTTCACCAGGTCAGGGTCGGCTTTACCAAGCCCCCTTCGACTTACAATCGGCCGTATGTCACCGCGCCCCTTTTATGCGCCGGTTGCGATCGTCGGCGGCGGCCCGGTCGGGTTGATGCTGGCGCTTTTTCTCGACCGCCACAACGTCAAGAGCGTGGTCTTCAACTGGGAAGAGACCACCCGCTGGCATCCGAAGGGCAGCACCCACAACTCCCGCACCATGGAGCATTACCGGCGCCTGGGCATCGGCGCGCAGGTGCGCCAGCTGGGCCTGCCGCAGGATCATCCGACCGATGTCGTGTACTTGACGCGCTTCTATGGTCGGCAGCTTGCGCAGGTGCGCATGCCATCGAGCATCGAAAAGTTGCGCGCGGTGATCGCAGCACCCTGCAATCACCAGAATTTCGAGCCTATCCATCGCGCCAACCAGATGTACGTCGAGAAGTTTCTACTCGAACATGCGCGCACGCGGCCCAACATCAGTTTGCGTTTCGGCTGGGAGCTTGGCGAGTTCAGGGAGGACGCGACCGGCGTGAGCTTGCAAGTCGAGCGCGTCAGTCCAGCAGCCGCGCCGGCCGAGACCTGGCAAGCCGAGTACATGGTCGGTGCTGACGGCGGTCAAAGCCAGGTCCGTCGTGGGCTCGGCATCCGCTATGGCGGACAGGAAACGCTCAAGCAGGCCTTCCTCGGCGGCTCGATGATGTCGACGCACATCCGTGCGCCGTCGCTGGTAGGCGAGTGCTTCGCCAACCGGCGTGGCTATCAGTATTGGGCGATCAATCCCGACGTGCGACTGACCATGGTCAATCTGAACGGGGTGGATGAGTACATGTTCTTCACCCCGGTGCCGGAGGGCGCGAACTTCGATGAACAGCTGGCGATCCGCACCTTTCATCGCGCCTGCGGCCAGGAAGCGCCGGTGACGGTCCTCGGCAACCGTTTATGGACGGCCGGGGTGGCGCTGTGGGCGGACCGATTCTGGTCCGGCGAGCGGATCTTTCTCGCCGGCGATGCGATCCATCTTTTTACGCCCACCGGCGGCTTCGGCCTGAACACCGGTATTGACGGCGCCGGGAATCTTGCCTGGAAGCTCGCGGCGCTGGTGCAAGGTTGGGGCGGCCAGAAGCTGAAAGCGAGCTATGAAGCCGAGCGCAGGCCCATCGCCAAGCGCAACACCACCGCGGCGCAAATGCTGGCAAAGAATGTCGGCGACGTCGAGATTCGCCCGCAGATCGAGGCAGTCGGCCCCGCCGGGGACGCGGCCCGCAAAAGCGCGGGCGATTATCTGGATACCTTCGGCGAGGAGTTCGCCTCAATCGGCGTGCAGCTAGGCGTGCGCTACGACGGTTCGCCGATCATTTTCGAGGATGGCACGCCGCCGCGCGACAGCATCAACTGCTATACCCCGAGCGGCGTTCCGGGTGGGCGCGCGCCGCACTACTTCATCGACCCACCGGGGATGGCCCACCGGCGCTCACTGTTCGATCGGTTTGGCGTCGGCTTCACTTTGCTGCGCTTCACCGACCAGACCGATGGCGCGGCATTGATAGCCGCGGCGCAGCGGCGCGGGGTGCCGCTCGAAGTAGTCGATGTCGCCGATGCGGATGCGCGGGATCTCTACGGCCGCGATCTGGTGTTGATCCGGCCGGACCAGCACATCTGCTGGCGCGGGGATCGTTTGCCGGCAGACTGTGCGGCCTTGATCGCCAAAGCGGTAGGCGCGGACTGATTACCAGGCCAGCGCGAACGCCGGGAAACACTCCGACTTCGCGCCGCGCGGATCGCAACCGGCTTCGATGAGCCCACTGTCTTCGTCGAACGCGGCGCAGGAAACAAAACCTTCGCTCCAGTCCGGCGCGATATCCAGATCGTGCCCGCGGCAGCGCAATTCATCCAGCACCCCCTTGCCAAAGCGCGGCTCGATGCGTACCCGGTTGGGCTCGCTCGCGTGCGGCGCGAAGAAGCCCGGCGTGTGCTCGGAGGACAGGCGCGGCGCTTCGATCGCTTCGGGGATCGACATGCCGAAAACGGCGCGGCACAGGTAGAACTGCAGCAGCCATTGCCCCTGGTTGTCGCCGCCCATGCTGCCGAAAGCCATCCACGGCTTGCCATTCCTGAACGCCATCGAGGGCGTGAGCGTGGTGCGTGGACGTTTGCCAGGCGCGACGATGTTCGGATGATTCTCCGGCCCAAGACAAAAGGTCATCATGCGCACCGACAGCGGGAAGCCCAGCGCCGGGATCACTTCGGCTGAAGAAATCCACGCGCCGCTGGGCGTGAAAGAAGCCATGTTGCCCTTCGCGTCCACTGCGTCGACATGCACCGTGCCCGCGCCCCAGTCCTTAGGCGTGAGCTTCTCGCCTGCGGGCAGCAGCGCCGCGTTACGCCAGGCATCTCCCGGACGAAGTTCACGGTTCGCAGTTTGCATGTCGATCAGTCCTGCCCGCTGTTTTGCGTAGGCATCCGCAAGCAAAACCTCCCCCGGAACTTTGATCATCGCTGGATCGCCGTAGTACTGCTCGCGGTCGGCATAAGCAAGTTTCATCGCCTCGATCAACAGGTGGCAGTAGTCGGGCGTGCCAAAGCCGATAGATTTCAAGTCGAACTGCCACAGGATGCCAAGGGTCTGCAGCTCGGCCGGCCCCTGCGACCAGAAACCGGTCTTGAAGAGCTCCGTATCGCCAAGCTGCACCGACGCCGATGCCTCAATGCGCGTCTCGAAAGCGGCCAGGTCCTCGCGCGCCAGCAATCCGTCGCGCTCCTTGGAAAACTTGGCGATTTCCGCCGCCACCTCGCCCTGATAGAACGCCGCCAGCGGATCCTTGGCGTGCCCCAGGTATTCGAGGGTTCGCGCCAGCGCCGGATTGCGGAACCGGTCACCCACTTCCGGCACCCGTCCGCCCGGCAGGTAGAGCTGGGCACTGCCGGGCCATTCCTTCTCGAAGCGCGGCTGCATCGCGGCGATGCCGTATTTGTGCTGGTTGCGCAAGCCTTCGGACACCGGGAAGCCGTTCTTTGCCAGTTCGAGCGCCGGCGCGATCACCTCGGAGAGCGGCATCGTCCCCCAGCGCGTGAGCACAGTCATGAGTGCGCCGAACGCCGCCGGTACGCCCGCGGCGAGGATGCCTGAGTCCGGAACGTCCGTCAGACCCCGCGCGCGAAAAGCTGCCGGGGTCGCACGGGCAGGCGCTGCCATGTTGCCGTTCACCGCGATCACGCGCGCTTCACCGGCCAGTCGCACCAGCAGCGGACATTCACCGCCGATGGTGTGCATCTGCGGATTGACCAAGCCCTCGACGAAAGTTGCCGCGACCGCAGCATCAAAGGCATTGCCCCCTGCTTTCAGGATCTCGGCGCCTGCGTTTACGGAAAGATTGGAATTCCCCGCGACCGCCCCGCGCGTTCCCAGCCAGCGTGGATGAAACGTGGTCGCATCGGTGGGTAAAATCCGGTAGGCACGGCGGCTCATGGGAAGCTTGCAGTATATTCGACCCATGCCACGCGCGCGACTTGCCGCCGATATCGGCGGCACCTTTACTGACGTCGTACTCGAGCACGACGGCAAACGCCATGCAGCCAAAGTGCTGACCACCACGCGCGCGCCGGAAGAAGGCATGTTGGAAGGCATCGCACGGGTGCTCGCTGCTGCCGCCCTGACACCCGGAGAGGTCGGCGTGCTGATCCACGGCACCACACTCGCCACCAATGCCCTCATCGAGAGAAAGGGCGCACGCACGGCGCTCCTCACCACGGCGGGTTTCCGCGACGTGCTGGAGATGGGCTACGAAAAACGTTATGAGCACTACGACCTGGAACTGGAATTGCCCACGCCGCTAGTGCCGCGCGCGCTGCGCTTGCCGGTGACCGAGAGGATCACGGCGAGGGGTGAGATCAGGATCCCTTTGCTTGAAAGTTCTTTCGAAAAAATAATCGAAACAATAAAAGAACATAAAGTCGAAGCCATCGCTGTAGGCTTTCTTCACTCCTACGTCAACGATGCACACGAGCGGCGCGCGGGTGAGCTGCTGGCAGCGGGCTTGCCGGGCGTCTCCGTCACCCTTTCCTCCGCGGTGTGCCCCGAGATCCGTGAGTACGAGCGCTTCTCCACCGCCTGCGCCAATGCCTACGTGCAACCCTTGATAGCGGGTTACCTGCAAAGACTGGCGACGCAACTGCAAGGGCGTGGCTTTGGCTGCCCCCTGTACCTGATGACCTCGGGCGGTGGCCTCACCACGCTGGAGACCGCGCGCCGCTTTCCGGTGCGCCTGGTGGAGTCTGGCCCAGCGGGCGGCGCGATCCTTGCGGCCGGCCTGGCGCGCGAGAATCAACTCGACGAAGTGCTCTCCTTCGACATGGGTGGCACCACCGCCAAGATCTGCTTCATCGGTCAAGGCCGCCCCCAGCAATCGCGCAAGTTCGAAGTGGCGCGCATCTGGCGCAACCTGAAGGGCAGCGGCCTGCCGTTGCGCATTCCGGTGACCGAAATGGTCGAGATCGGCGCCGGCGGCGGCTCGATCGCGCGCCTGGACGAACTGCAGCGCATTCAGGTGGGGCCGGCGAGCGCCGGCGCCGAGCCCGGCCCGGCTTGCTACGGACGCGGCGGCAGCGAGCCCACGGTGACCGATGCCGATGTGGTGCTGGGCCTCATCGACCCGGCGGTGTTCGCGGCGGGTACGCTGAACCTGGATTGCGCGGCGGCCGAGCGTGCGGTGGCGGAGCGCATCGGCACGCCGCTCGGGATGGACGCGGCCTGGGCGGCGACCGGCATCGGCGAGATCGTGGAAGAGAACATGGCGAGCGCGGCGCGGGTGCATGCCATCGAGCGCGGCAAATCCGCCGAGCGCTGCACCATGATCGCCTTCGGTGGCGCAGCGCCGCTGCATGCCGCGCGCCTGGCGACCAAGCTGGGCATGGGCCGGGTGCTGGTGCCGGTGGATGCGAGCGTGGGCTCGGCGGTGGGCTTCCTGCGCGCGCCGGTCGCTTTCGAGCTGGTGCGCAGTTTCCAGCTGCGCGACGATGGCTTTTTGTCTTTTGAAATAAACAAAATACTGCAAGACATGGAACGCGAGGCCACGGCCATCGTCGCGGCGGGCGCCCTAGGTGCGCAATTGGAGGTGCAACGCGCGGTGGAGATGCGTTACCTCGGCCAGGGCCACGAAATTTCTGTGTCCTTGCCCGCCGGTGAACTGCAGGCCGTGCACGCGACCCATCTGCGCGCCGACTATGAAGCGCGCTACGAGCAGCAGTTTGGCCTGCGCATCCCGGACGTACCGGTCGAATTCCTGACGTGGTCGGTGAATGTTTCGACGCTTGCAGAGAAAACCGTGCATCTGAATTTCAGCGGGGATATTCCGCTTCCGCTCAACCAGGATCAACGACAGGTTTTCGATCCACTCGCAGGCAAGACA
>SHXK01000068.1 GCA_009693335.1 Betaproteobacteria bacterium
TCGAGCCGGTGCCGTAGACCTTGAGTGCGCCTTGTTCGCCAGTTGCATTGGGGCGGACGAAAATCCAGTTCTGCCACGCCGACAGCCGCCCGAAGATACGTGTCAACATGTTCTCGCGGCCGCTGAAGCGCAGCGAAGCCTCCATGCCGGTAAGCGCATCGGGGGACAGGCTGACGCGTTCCTCGATGGCGATGCGCACCTCGTCTTGCCAGTCGATGTCGTCCGGTGCCGAGGTAATCAGCCCAAGTTCTTTTGCCTTTCCTGTATCAAGAATTTCGCCAATAGGAAGCTGCGGCAGCACGCCACAGTAGTGTGCCGAAATCCTCGCTTCCCCGTTCACCATCGGATAGGCGCCGAAGTTGAGCGGGGAAAAGGCGATCGACGGGCTGTGCTCCCCTGCCTCCAGCATGTAAATGCGGTCGGCGGCGTACAGCAGTTCGGCAAGCGTGCCCGCGAAGCAGGAACCCGACGCCACCACCGCGAACATCGAACGCGAAGACACGTCCAGGCGCGCGAACGTGCGGCGCAGGTAGCCGATGGTTTCGCGCACCAACCAGTGTTGTTGGTTGGCTTCGAGGAATGCATCCATGGCGAGCGCATCCTCGACCGATCCCCTGGTCTTGAAAATCCACAGTCCGACATCGAGATGGTTGTGGCGCAGGTCGAGGATCGCTAGATCCAGCTCGCGCGCCAGCTGCAAGGGGTACCAGTCAACGGATGGTCTAAGTGGAATTTGCTCTGTAGTCGGGCCTTGGATGGTGATTTCAGCTGTTCTTGCTTCTGCGTTGATCTGCACAGTGACCAACTGATGCCGCACAGGCGTCAAATCAATTCCTTTGCCTCCGGGCCTGTCGGAGCCTTTTGCCAGCTCGAGTGCCCGGTTCTTGACGAACTCGGCGAACTGCTGCGGTTTGGCAGTGTGGTCCACCAGACGCCATTCCTTGGCGCGGTCGGCGCGCACCCCTTCGGCGGTAGTGCAGAACACGTCCGCGAGATCACGCCGCACTTTCCTTTTGTCCACCAAGCGCGTCAAGCCGCCGGTGCCGGGCAGCACGCCCAGCAGTGGCACTTCGGGCAGGCTTACGGTGCTGGAGCGGTCATCGATCATGGCGATTTCGTCGCAGGCGAGGGCGAGTTCGTAGCCGCCACCGGCGGTGGTGCCATTGAGTGCAGCGAGGAACTTGAGTCCGGAATGTGCGCTCGAGTCCTCCAGGCCGTTGCGCGTCTCGTTGGTGAATTTGCAGAAGTTGACCTTCCAGGCGTGGCTGGAGAGGCCGAGCATGTAGATATTGGCCCCCGAGCAAAACATGCGGCTCTTGCCGCTGGTCAGCACCACCGATTTCACCTCGGGATGCTCGAAGCGGATGCGGTTCAGCGCGTCGTGCAGCTCGATGTCCACCCCCAGATCGTAGGAATTGAGCTTCAGCTTGTAGCCCGGTGCGATGCCTTTATCCTCGGCGATGTCCAGCGTTAGCGTGGCCAGCGGGCCGTCGATCGAGATTTTCCAGTGGTGGTAGTTGTCCGGATGGGTATCGAAATGGATCATAGTGGCGCCTTGCTTCGCAGTTCTTCCAAGGAGGATTGCAGGGACCTGCCCGAGGTTTCGATGGTCACTTCTGCACGGGAATACAGTCGGTCGCGGTCGGCCAGCAGTTTGCGGATCTCATCCAGCGGGCCGGAGCGACCCCGTGCTTGCTCCCAGGTTTTTCCCTCGAATGGGCGCATGTCGCCTTGCGCGATGACGCGGTTCATATGCTCTTCGGGTTTGGCCTTCAGCCAGACGGTGTGGCAATTGTCCAGCAGCAAGCGGTAGCTCTCGGGGTCGGTCACCAGGCTGCCACCCACTGCGATCACCGCGGTTGGGTGCGTGCGCAACACGCGCTCCAGTGCGCGGCGCTCGAAGCGGCGGTAAGCGTCCTGACCGTAGAGGGCGAACACCTCGCCCAGCTTTGCGCCAGCTTCGAGCTCCACTTCCTGGTCGAGTTCAACGAAGACCACGCCCAGCGCTGCCGCCAGTTTGCTGCCCAGACTCGATTTTCCGGCGCCTCGCAGTCCCAGCAGGGCGATGCGCCGTCTGGCCGGGTCCTGGTTCGGGCTCTCGCGCACCAGGTTCTCCACGGCGACTTGCATTGCTTGCGCCACTTTTCGCAGCAGCAGTACCGAGATGTTTCCCCGGCCTGCTTCGAGCTGCGCCAGGTAGCGCTCCGACACCCCGGATGCGGCGGCGAGCGCCTTGCGCGTCCTGCCGTGAGCGCTGCGCCAAGCGCGCACCCGCTGGCCCAGTTGGGCCAGGTAGGCCGAATCCTGCGGTGCGGGTAAGAGTGATGTGTTCATGAGCTATAACGAATTATAATGCTTAATAGAAATAATATTATGCAATATAATGTATGTAAATGGAATTAATACTTCTGGTGGGAACCATGACGGGAAACGCGCAACTGGTGGCGCAGGAGCTCGAACTGGTCTGGGATAATGGCGAAACGAAGGCGCAGACTCTGCTGATGGATCAGCTGGACAGTTCGGTATTCCGGCGCTCAGGCGTTTTCCTCATCGTTACCTCGACCTACGGCCAGGGCGACGTGCCCGACAACGCCAAGGCCCTGTATGAGGATCTGAAGGCCAAGCGCCCAGACCTGTCGCACGTACGCTACGGCATCTTCGGCCTGGGTGATCGCACCTACGCTGAGACCTTCAATTTCGGCGGCAAGCGTTTCGACGACTTGCTCACCGAGTTGGGCGCGCAGCGTATCAGCGAACGCGTCCAGCACGATGCCTCCTCGGGCACCCTGCCCGAGGAGATGGCGGCGGAGTGGGGCCAGGGTTGGCTGGCACTGGCCAAAGAGGAGCAGGGACAGACCACGTTTTCCGGGACCTAGAAAACGTGCTCTGTCCCTGCTTTCGAGCTGAGGGCCGACGCTGGTAGGTACAATTCGCTCATCATGGAAATTGGACGCGATTTCAACGCCGCCGCCGACCTGATCAGCGGCAACCTGAAGGCCGGCCGCGGCGGCAAGATCGCTTACATCGACGACGGCGGGCAGCTCAGCTTTGGCGAGTTGGCGGAGCGGGTGAACCGCTTCGGCAATACGCTGCTGGCGATGGGCCTGCGCATGGAAGACCGCATCCTCATCGCAATGCACGATTCCATCGACTGGCCGGTGGCCTTCCTCGGCGCCATCAAGGCGGGCATCGTGCCGGTCGCGGTCAACACGCTGCTCACGCCCAAGGACTACGAATACATGCTCGCCGACAGCCGCGCCAAGGCGCTGCTGGTGTCCGAACCGCTCAAGCCGCAGTTCGAGCCCTTCCTCAAGAAGCTGCCCTTCCTTAAGCACGTCATCAGCTCGCCGTTCAAGGACCTGACGGACAAGAGCTCCGGGGAACTCGCCACGGCCCCGACCACGTCCGACGATCCCTGCTTCTGGCTCTACTCCTCGGGCTCGACCGGCATGCCGAAGGGCACGGTGCACGTGCATTCGAGCATGCGGCTCACCACCCAACTCTACGCCCAGGGGGTGCTCGGGCTGAACGAATTCGACGTCGTTTTCTCGGCGGCGAAATTATTCTTTGCTTACGGCCTGGGCAATTCACTGTCTTTCCCGCTTGCGGTGGGCGCGACTACGGTGCTGATGGCTGAGCGACCGGCGCCGGATGCGGTATTCAAGCGGCTGGTGGAGAAAAAGCCGACTCTGTTTTTCGGTGTGCCGACCCTGTATGCAGGCATGCTGGCTTCCCCGGCATTTCCGAGAAAAGAAGTCTTGAATCTGAGGACTTGTATTTCTGCCGGCGAAGCGCTGCCCCCGCAGATCGCCAAGAGCTTCAAACAGAGGACCGGCATCGACATTCTCGATGGCATCGGCTCGACCGAGATGCTGCACATCTTCCTTTCCAACCGGCCCGGCCACTTTCGCTACGGCACCACCGGCAAGGCCGTGCCGGGATACGAACTCAGGGTGGTGGACGAGCAGGGCGTTGACGTGAAGCAGGGCGAACTGGGTGAACTGCTGATCAAGGGGCCGAGCGCGGCGAATCTGTACTGGAACAATCGCGTGAAGAGCCGCAGCACCTTTGTCGGCGAATGGACACGCAGCGGCGACAAATACAGCCAGGACGCCGACGGCTACTACGTCTACGGCGGCCGCACCGACGACATGCTGAAAGTCTCTGGCATCTGGGTCTCGCCCGCGGAGGTTGAAGCCGCACTGGTGTCGCACCAAGCCGTGCTAGAAGCCGCCGTGGTGGGCAAGGAAGATGAGCACCAGCTGGTTAAGCCCAAAGCCTTCGTGGTCCTCAAACCGGGCCAGCAGGTAACCACAGAAGAACTGCAGAACTACGTCAAAGCCAAGCTCGCGCCCTACAAATACCCGCGCTGGATCGAGTTTTTGGCGGAGTTGCCGAAGACTGCGACAGGAAAGATCCAGCGCTTTAAGCTGCGTTCCTAACCACGGTGGTATTAGTCATGAACATGAATGAACCCGTGACCCATGAACCCGTGACCCAACTGCAAATAGACCGGCGCGTATTCGAACTCTACGACGAGTACTGCCACGGCGGGATCGACCGCCGCGAATTCCTGCTGCGCGCCAGCGCTCTGGTGGTGGGCGGTCTGGCGATGGCCCAAGCCTTGTTGCCGCGCTACGCACAGGCACAGACGATTTCCTTCACCGACACGCGCATGAAGGCGCAGTACGTAAATTACCCGTCACCCGGCGGCAATTCTGGACAGATGCGCGGCTACCTGGTGCAGCCCGTCGGCTCCGGTTCTTTCCCCGCGGTGCTGGTGATCCACGAGAACCGCGGACTCAATCCCTATATCGAAGACGTGGCGCGCCGCGCCGCGGTGGAAGGCTTCCTCGCGCTTGCGCCCGATGGTCTTTTCCCGGTGGGTGGCTATCCCGGCAACGATGATGACGGCCGCACCCTTCAGGGCAACCTCGACCAGGGCAAGTTGCGCACCGACTTTCTGAATAGCGCGCGCTTCCTGAAGTCGCACCGGCTTGCTACGGGGAAGCTCGGCGTCACGGGTTTTTGCTGGGGCGGGGGTACGGTGAACTACCTTGCGGTGGAGTTGGGCGCCCAGATGCAAGCGGGCGTGCCCTATTACGGTCCTGCGCCAGAAAGCGCCGGCGTCGAGAAAATAAAGGCAGCGCTGCTCATACAGTACGCAGAGAACGACCCGCGCATCAACGACATGTGGCCCGCCTTCGAGGCGGCGCTGAAGGCGGCGGGCGTACGGCACGAGATGCACAAGTACCCGGGCACCCAGCACGGCTTCCATAACAATTCGACGCCGCGCTACGTCGAGGCGGCGGCCAAGCTGTCCTGGGAACGGACCATCGCGTTTTTCAAGAAAAACCTCGCCTGAGGCTTGCAGTCCGGGAAAGCGCCGCGTCCAGGAGTGGGGGGTCGCGAACGTCAGTGCCGGATGCAGATCTTGCCGAAGTGGGCGCCGCTCTTTAGATAGGCCATCGCTTCCTTCAGCTGCTCGAAGGCGAAGATCTTGTCGGTGACCGGTTGCAACTGGTGCTGGTCGATGGCCTGTACCATCGCCTCGAAACCGTCGCGATTACCCACGGTGATGCCCTGCAGCCGTACTTGCCGCGTGACCACCAGACCGAGTGGCGCCGAGAGCATGCCACCGGAGAGTACGCCAATCATCGAGAGTGTGCCGCCGGGTCGGATGCAGCGCAGCGACTGTGGCAGGGTTTTTTCCCCGCCCAACTCCAGGATGTGGTCGTAGCCCCGCCCGGCGGTGAGTTCGCGGGTCGCCTTGTACCACTCCGGTGTCGTCAGGTAGTTGATCGCCGCATCCGCCCCCAGCGCCTTAGCTTTGGCGATTTTCTCGTCGCTGGAGGAGATGACGGTGACGTGCGCACCGCGCAGCTTGGCGAACTGGAGGGCGAAGAGGGCTACTCCGCCGGTGCCCTGCACCAGCACCTGCGAGCCGGGCCCCAGATTGTCGTGCGTCACGATCGCGCTCCAGGCAGTCAGCGCGGCGCAGGGCAGGCAGGCGGCTTGCTCGTGGTCGAGATGCGCGGGGACCTGGACCACGCCTTCCTCGGACAGAACCATGTATTCGGCCATGGTGCCGTCGAGCGGTCCACCGAGCGAGCGCCCCAGGCGCGCCATGCTCGGCGCGCCGCTGATCCAGCCCTGGCTGAAGAGCGGACAGACACGGTCGCCGGGTTTCACGCGCGTCACGCCAGGACCGATTTCGAGCACTTCGCCGACGCCGTCCGAAATGGGGATCAACGGCAGGGTGCCGGTATGGGAGCCGTAGCCGCGCATCGGCACCACCAGATCGCGGTAGTTAAGCGACGCGGCCTGCATGCGCACCAGTACTTGCCAGGGACCGGGGCGGGGATCGGGGCGGGTGGCGAGCTGCAGGTGCTGCAGGCTCCAATCGTCCTGGATCTGAAAGACTTTCATGGGTCGATTCCTGTCACTGTTCTGTAACTTTAAAAAGTCCTAAAGCGTTAAGTGTTGGAAAATCATTGAAAGAAAACAGGCAGGCGTCTTCGGCGCCCGATGCGTTGACATGCTGATACGGCGTCCACGAAGGCACGCAGAAAATGTCCTTCTCTTCCCAGTCGAAGCGCTGACCGCCCACTTCCGAGTAGCCGCGGCCCGCGGCCACCTGGTAGATGATGTTTCCCGTGTGACGCCTCGGTTTGGTTTGATTTCCGGGATGGAGCAAATCCAGTTGCGCACCCATGGTGGGCATCACCGGTCCGCCGGTCCTGGGGTTGCGGTACTCGTAGCGCGCGCCATCCTTCTTCAGCGCCGCGTAGCACTCGTCCCACTTGTAGAGGAAAACGGGGGAATAGGGCTTGTTCCAGTTCTCCCGCGATAGCGGCGTCGGTGTTTGCACGGTCTGCGGATGTACTTCGTAGAAATTTGCGTCGAGAGAATTCATGAGTGGGATGTCGAGGCCATCCTGCCAGATACATTGCGTGCCGTCCTCCGCCACGCCGTGGTCGTGCCAGGTGCCGTTCGGCGTCAGCACGAAATCGCGCGCGCTGAGTTCCAGCCGTTCGCCGTCCACCACCGTGTAGGCCCCTTTGCCTTCCATGACGAAGCGCAGCGCGGAAGCCTGGTGGCGGTGCGCCGAAGTGTATTCACCCGGGTTCATGATCTGCACGCCGCTGTAGAGCAAGCCCGCGGCCGCGCTCCATTCCTTGCGCCCGGAATTGACCAGCATGATGACGCGGCGCGCCGCTTTTTCCGCGCTGACCAGCTCCGGCGCTTTGCGCACCAGCGGCTCGATGTCGCGCCATCTCCAGTGCATCGGCACCGATTTTGGCTGCGGGTACCAGGGCTCGATCTCGTTGGCCACGTTCCACAATGCACCGAGTTCGCGGCTCTCCAGTTCACCGTAGTAGGCCTCGAGTTCCGCTGTGTCCTCGACGTTTGCCCGTCCGACAACATTTTCGCGTTTCATGGCTCAGACTCCCAGGTAACGGTGCTGCACGTCCTCATTGGCCGCGAGTTCGACTGAGCTGCCGCTCCAGACCACGCGGCCTTTCTCCAGCATGTAGTGTAGGTCGGCGACGCGGATCAGTGTCTTCACATCCTTGTCGATCACCAGGATGGCGAGGCCGGCGGCCTTCAGACGCTCGATCGAGCGGTAGATCTCGACACGGATCAGTGGCGCCAGGCCCTCGGTGGCTTCGTCCAGGATCAAGAGGCGGGGGTTGGTCATCAGCGCGCGACCGATGGCCAGCATCTGCTGCTCGCCGCCGGAGAGTTGATTGCCGTAGTGGTTCTGCCGCTCCCTCAAATTGACCAGCAGTTCAAAAATCTTCTCCAGCGTCCACGGATCTTTCGCGTGGCGGCGGTTGGCGGCGGTGGCGAGCAGATTCTCGCGCACGGTCAGGTTGGGGAAGATCTGCCGCCCTTCCGGCACCAGGCCGATGCCTGCCTGCGCGATGCGGTAGGACGGCAGCCCTGTCAGCAGTCGGCCGGCGAAGTGGATCTTGCCGCTTTTAGCGGCGGTCATGCCCATGATCGAGCGCACGGTGGTGGTTTTGCCCATGCCATTACGCCCGAGCAGGGTCGCCACTTGGCCCTCGGCGATGCGTAGCGAGACCCCGAACAGTACCTGGCTCTGGCCGTAAGCGGTCTCTAGCCCTTCGACGCTCAGCAAATCCTGGGCCATTACTGCCGCCCTCAGGCGTCCTCCCCGAGGTAGGCGGCGCGCACCTGTGGGTTGGCGCGGATCTGCGCCGGTGTGCCGGTGGCGATGATGCGGCCATAGACCAGCACCGAGATGCGGTCGGCGAGCGTGAATACCGCATCCATGTCGTGCTCCACCAGGACCATGGTCTTCTCACCTTTCAGAGTGGCCAGCAATTCGATCATGCGCTGTGACTCCTCGGTACCCATGCCTGCCACCGGCTCATCGAGCAGCAGCAGACGCGGCTGCGTGGCGAGCGCCATCGCGATCTCGAGTTGGCGCTGCTCGCCATGTGCGAGGTTGGCAGCGAGAATATCTGCTCTTTTTTCCAGATCGACTTTCTCAAGGACCTGCCGCGCAGGCCGCGTCAACGAAAGATCTTCGCGCGCGGGACGCCAGAAGCGGAAACTGTGTCCGGCGTGCGCCTGCACCGCCAGCGCGACATTGTCGAGCGCGCTGAAGTCGCGGTAAATGCTGGTGATCTGGAAGGAGCGCGCCAGGCCCTTGCGCGAGCGGCGCGGCGCGGGCAGCGTGGTGATGTCCTCGCCGGCGAAGTGGATCGTGCCCGCGTCCGGGCGTAGCTCACCGGAGATCTGCTTGATGAAGGTGGTTTTGCCGGCGCCGTTCGGCCCGATCACGGCGTGGGTCTCGCCTTCGCGTACCTCGAAGTTCACCCGGTCGGTGGCGAGCAGCGAGCCGAAGGTTTTACTCAAATGACTGGTTTTCAGCAAAAAATCAGTCATGGTGTTCATTTCCCGGCAGCAGGCTCGCCAGGCCACGCCTGGCGAACAGCACCACCAGCACCAGGATCACCCCCAGGTAGAGCTGCCAATGCTCATGCAGCCACTTCGGCAGCACGCTCCAGCCCTGCAGCACGTCCTCCAGCAGCAGTAGGGCCGCCGCTCCGAGCAGCGGGCCGGAGGTGGTGGCGATGCCGCCCAGGATCACCATGAACATCAATTCGCCCGAGCGGGTCCAATTCATGAATTCAGGCGTGAGATAGGCGGTGTGATTGACGAGCAACGCGCCGGCGACCCCGCACATGGCTCCCGAGATGATGAAGGCCGCCAAGCGGTAGGGGTAGGGCGAGAAACCGATCGCGCGCGTGCGCGCTTCGTTGGAGCGCGCCGCCTGCAGCACCAGGCCGAAGCGCGAATTCACCAACCGCCGCGACAGATAGAGGAACGCTGCCAGGATCGCCAGCACCAGATAGTAAAACGCACTGGCATCGTTAAGATCGATGAGACCGGAAAACTGGCTGCGGACCTTGAGCTGCATGCCGTCGTCGCCCCCATATTCCTCGAGCGAAATGCCGAGGTAGTAGAGCATCTGCGTGAAGGCGAGGGTGATCATGATGAAGTAGATGCCGCTGGTGCGTGCCGAGATTGAACCGATCGCCGCCGCCACCAGCGCAGAGGCGACGATTGCGAGGCTCCACTGCAGCCAACCGTTGTTGATGCCGTAGTGCGCCAGTATGCCGACCGCGTAGGCGCCGATGCCGAGGTAGGCCGCGTGGCCGAAGGACACCATGCCGCCGTAGCCGAGGATCAGGTTGAGACTGACCGCGGCGATGGCGAAGATCATCACGCGGCGCAGCAGGTCCAGGTAGAAGGGCTGGCCGAAATAGTCGGCCACCGGCGGCACCGCGGCAAGCAGTAGCAACAGCGCAAGCAGGATCCAGGTTCTGGGGGAGAACGCCATGGCGTTAGCTGCGTGAGGGGAACAGCCCCTCGGGCCGGAAAGCGAGGACCACGGCCATCAGTAGGTAGATCAGCATCGAGGCCATCGCTGGTCCTGCGGCATCGGCCGCGGTGGGTGAGAGCACGGTGGCGAGGGTCGGTTTGAGGAAAGCGCGCCCGAGCGTATCCACCATGCCGACGATCAGCGCTCCGGCGAAGGCGCCGCGGATCGAGCCGATACCGCCGATGACGATCACCACAAAGACCTGAATCAGGATCAGCTCGCCCATGCCGGGTTGCACTGCGTAAATCGGGCCCGACAGCAGCCCCGCCAAGCCGGCGAGCGCGGCGCCAAAGCCAAAGACGATGGTGTAGAGCAGCCGGATGTTGATGCCCAGCGCCGACACCATGGCGCGGTTGCTGGCGCCGGCGCGGATCAGCATACCCAGGCGCGTGCGCGATACCACCCACCAGAGCAGCACCGCGACCGCAAGACCTATGCCAATGATCACCAGGCGGTACAGCGGATAGCGCAGCTGGGCCGTGATCTGCACGTGGCCAGAGAGGTAATCCGGGATGGTGCTGTAGATCGCCGCTCGCCCCCACAGGATGGCGACCAGCTCATTGAAGAACAGGATCAGGCCAAAGGTGGCAAGCACCTGGTCGAGGTGGTCGCGCTCGTACAGGGTGCGCAGGGCCACCAACTCCGTCACGATGCCGACCAGCAGAGTGCCGGCGAGGCCGAGCAGTACTGCCAGCGCGAACGATCCAGTGGTCTGGTGGAAATACGTCGTCAGATAGGCGCCCACCATGTAGAGCGCGCCGTGCGCCAGGTTGACGAGGTTCATGATGCCGAATACCAGCGTCAGCCCGGCGGCCAGCAGGAACAGCATCACCCCGAGCTGCAGCCCGTTGAGCGTCTGTTCGGCAATAAGAACCAGGTTCATGGCAAGGGGAAAAAGAAAGGGCGCTGCACGCGCCCCTTCATCGTCGCAGTCGCAGTTGTGGCTGCGTGGCTACCACTTCATCTTGCAGTCCTTGGCGTAAGCATCCTTGTGGTTGGTGAACACCGCCTTCTGGATCGCCATCACCGGATCACCGCCGGGCGTCGGCCCCGCCACGGCTTTGAGCAGGTAGAAATTCTGGATCGGAAAATGGTTCTGGTTGTAGGTGAACTTGCCGCGCGTTGAATTGAAATTCGCCTTTCGCATCGCGGCGATCATACCCTTCTTGTCCGACAGATTGCCCTTCACCGCGCGCACTGCCGAGTCGATCAGCATCATGCCGTCGTAGCTCTGCGCACCGTAGAACGACGGTAGCTTGCCAGCGTACTTTTTGCCGTAGTCGCCGACGAACTTCTGGTTGGCCGGGTTCTTCAAGTCCGGGCTCCAGTAGCGGGTTTCGAGCTGACCAAGCGCGGCGTGCTTGACCGCCGGGATCGAGAGCTCGTCCACCGTGTACACCGAGTACAGCGGGAACTGACCGCGCAGGCCGGCCTCGGAGTACTGCTTGAGGAACTGGATTCCCATGCCGCCCGGATAGAAGACGAACACCACTTTCGGGCTCTTTGAGCGCAACTGCGACAGTTCCGCCTGATAATCAGTCTGACCGAGACGGGTGTAGACCTCGTCCACGATTTTGCCTTTGAAGTAGCGCTTGAAGCCGGTGATCATGTCTTTGCCGGCCGCGTAGTTGGGCGCCATTAGGTAGACATCGTTGAGGCCGGCGTCTTGCATATACTTGCCCATCGCTTCGGGAGTCTGGTCGTTCTGCCAGGAAGTGGTGAAGAATAGTTCGTTGCAGCCTTCGCCGGCGAGCTGGTGCGGGCCGGCGTTGGTGCCGATCATGAAGGTGCCGGCCTGGGTGACCGTGGGCGCAACCGCGAGCATGACATTGGACCAGATCACGCCGGAGACGAAGTTGACTTGGTGCTTCTTGAGCATCTCCTCGGCCACCTGCTTGCCAACGTCGGGTTTAACCTGATCGTCGCCGTAGATGAGTTCGGTCTCCAGACCGCCGATCTTGCGCCCGAGGTGATCGAGCGCCAGTTCGACGGAATTGCGCATGTCGTTGCCGATCACGCCTTGCGGCCCGGACAGGGTGGTGATGAAGCCGATCTTGACTTTTTGCTGGGCGAACGCGGGTGTGGTTGCGAAGGCAGCCGCAATCAAGACTGCCATCAGGGTAGCGGTGGGTTTGTGCATGCTTTCCTCCTTGGAAAATTGAGTCTGTTGCGGGTTTTTAGACTTGTCCGGTTCTGTAGCACATGAATTGTCCGCTTTTTCTGCCGAGGGCGGGAAGCGGCGCAGGGCTTAGCCCGGAGCCGATTCCCGCCCTCGGCGGCGCACCTGGCGGACGGTTCAGGCGGCCTCTTTCAGTTCTTGGGTCATGGTCTTTCCTTCGTGGTTGTAGTGGGCCAACTTGCGAGGGCCCTGGAACACCGCCAGATCGCCATCGGCGTA
>SHXK01000069.1 GCA_009693335.1 Betaproteobacteria bacterium
ATCGCGCGCGAGTCGGCCAAAACCATCGACTGGCTGGTAGACCGCTACCAGTTGCCGCTGTCTTGCGTGCTCGATTTCCGTTATCCGGGCCACAGTCGGATGCACATGCACGCCTCGCCGTCGCGCTTCGGCGCTGAAATTCTCGCCGCGCTGCTGCGCGCGGTCGAGGCCGAGAACATCTCGCTCGCGACTTCCGCCCGAGTGACGGACCTCTACGCCGATGCCGACGGGCGCATACGCGGCGTGCGTGTGACGCGGCCGGACGGCATGACCGAGGACATGGGCTGCGAGGCGCTGATCCTTGCTTGCTGCGGCTATGGCGGAGACAAAGCGATGGTCGCCAAGTACATCCCGGAGATGGTGGATGCGCATTACCACGGGCACCCCGGAAATACCGGCGACGCGGTGAAGTGGGGCGAAGAACTGGGCGCTTCGGTCAAGGACATGGGCTCCTTCCAGGGACATGGTGCGGTCGCCACGCCGCACGCCACCCACTTGGGCTGGCCGGCGATCACCGAGGGAGGTTACCAAGTCAACAAACTTGGCAAGCGCTTCTCCAACGAGAACGCAGGCTACTCGGAGCAGGCGCTCAAAGTTGCGCGCCAGCCTGACCACGTCGCCTGGATGATCTTCGACGAGCGCGGCCACAGCATCGCGATGCAGATGCATAGCCACGTCGAAGCGCAGAACGCCGGCGCGATCAAGGTCTGCAATACGCCGGAGGAGATCGCGAAAGTGGTCGGCTGCGACGCAGCGACGATTGCGCAGACCCTGTCGGAAGTCAGGTCTTACTCGGGCGGCAAGGCGAAGGACCCGTTCGGCCGTGATTTCTCCGACAAGCCGCCGCTGAAGGCGCCATACCGCGTGACGAAGGTCATGGGCGCACTGTTCCACACCCAGGGTGGGCTCGAAGTGAACAAGGAGATGCGCGTCCTGCGGAAGGACGGAACACCGTTTCCAAATCTGTACGCGGGCGGTGGGGCGGCGCGCGGCCTCTCCGGGCCGTCAGACTGGGGCTACCTCTCGGGTTCTGGCCTGCTGACGGCAACCAACATGGGCCGTCTCGCGGGCGAGGCCGCCGCCGCGCTCGTGAAGCGCTGATTCACACAATGGCGAGATGGATGATGAAGCGGGGCTACGCCGACACGCCAGAGGGACAAATCCACTACTACACCCATGGCCGGGGGGAGCCACTGCTGCTGTTGCATGAGACGCCTCGATCCGCACGCAGCTTCGCGCCCATCATGCGGCTGCTCGGCGACAGGTTCCGCTGCTTCGCTGTCGACACTCTGGGCTTCGGCTGTTCCGATCCACTACCCGCGAAGGCGACGATGGAAGATCTCGCCCGCAACATGATCCATTTCCTCGATGCCCAGGGAATCGAGCGGGCTCACGTCCTCGGCTTTCACACCGGAAATAAGATTGCCGCAGCGATGGCCGCCGGCCATCCGGACAGGGTCGACAAATCAGTCCTCGTTGGCATGACCCACAGCCTGGTGGTCTCGCGCAGACAGCGTGATGCGGCGATCATGGGCATCGTCAAGAAGTACATGACCGCCTATCGCGAGAGCCCTGACGGCGGACACCTTGTGCGCGCATGGGCGGCCGACTACGGTAGTCTCGCAGGCATCTGGTGGGACCCGACGGTTATGACCGGGCGCAAGATCACGGACGAGGTGCTGCGCCGGCAGGAGTTGCGCATGATCGAGATGATCGAGTGCCGCCGCAGCATCAAGCAGATCTACGCCATGAACTTCGGCTTCGATATGACGGCCACACTGCGCCGAATCAAACAGCCGGCGCTGGTGATCGAGTGCCGCGTCCCGGAGGAGGCGCACCTCGGCGCCCAGGGGCCGAAGATGATCAAGCTGCTCAGGCGCGGCGAGTTGGTCACGCTGAAGGGCGCCGGGTTCGACGCGACGGATGCCCGCGCAGCGGACATCGCCAAGGCGACGAGCCGATTTCTGCTGGATGGCAACTCACAGTGATTTGACCCACGAAACTGAACACCGCTGGCGAACACATCAAACGTAAGATCGAGCGCAACCACGAAGCTTACTGAAGGAAAAGTTATGCGCATCTGGCACCAGAGCTTTACCGACCTGACGGTCATGCCACTGTATCGCAAGACGATTGCGGAGCACGCTTCCGCGGTGATGGGTAACGACGCCGCCGTGAGCGTGCACGGCCTGCGACCAGGAACCTACGCCGAGGGATGTGCGCCTATCGACGCGATCAAATATCGCTACGTCGCCTCAATCAACGGTCTGCAGATTTGCGACGCGGCGCTTGTGGCGGAGCGGGAAGGATTCGACGCGATCGCGATCGGCTGCTTCTTCGACCCGGGCTTGCAGGATGCAAGATCGCTCGTCGACATCCCGGTTGTCGGGCTCGGAGAGACCTGCGCGCTCGTCGCGTGCTCATTGGCACGAAAATTTGGTCTCGTCACACTCTGCGACGAGCAGTCCGCTGGCTACACCGATTTGATGCTGGCCTACGGGCTCGAACGCCGCTACGCAGGGGCGGTCTCGGTTGATCCTCCAATTGACGAGTTCGCCCTCGAAGCCGATGAAGAGACCGCGCGGGCGATCGAGGAGCGTTTTGATCGGGCCTGTGCGCTCGCTGTCGAGCGTGGTGCCGAGATCATCATCCCCGCCGACGGGGTGCTCAATGAGTTTCTCGTGCGTCGGGGTCGCTTGACGGCGCGTAGCGGCGTGCCGGTCATGGACAGCCTAGGGGTCTTGTTTCAGCATGTTGCGTTCCTGGTCAGGCTCGCACGGACGACTGCGACCGGCGTAAGCCGCCATCAGTTCTATGCCCGCCCGTCCCAGACACTTGTCGAGCACGTACGGCGTTTCTCACGCCAGCAGGAACTTACCAGCAATTTCTCGGGGGACAGGTGACCCCCAGTCCCGCCGACTGACGGCTAACTTAGCTCGCCGAGGATCGGCGGCAGCCCTCGTGCGCCAAGCTCAAGGCAGCGGGCTTAAAAGCGAGGTGTGCAACCCAAGGCTCCTCGCGCACATCGTCGAAGAGCGCATCGACGAGCGATTTCGATTTGGCGCGCATCCCAGCGCAGGCGTCGTCCTGTTGCGCGGTCGTGGCGTGACTGACCGCCGGGTATAGGTCGATGAGGAGAGTCAGGGCAGCGCCGCCCAGTTTCTTGCCCAGTGTGTCGATGGCGTTGGTATTCATGGCGACGTTCCTCAGACCTGGTGCAGTTTTCGGCAGCGTCAAACCCGATCCACACGCCCTAGTCGTCTAGGCCGGGCGCGGCGAATTCCTCACGGGCGATGCGGTTCAGATTAGTCACTACTCGTCGGTTCCAACGTCTGTCTGGTGCAGCTGATTCCAGCGTACCCGCATGTCCTGGTTGACTTCACCCGTAGACAACTCAAGGAGCCGAGCGAGCAGCGCCCGGTGATTGCGGTACAGGATCACGTGGTCTTGTTCCCAACCGCCCCACGTCCCCTCGTCCACCCCAAGCTTTCGGGCCGCTTCGGCAATGGACCATCCGTGAAGCCGACGCAGGGCAAGTAGGCGCTCCGGGAGCGTTGTCGGTGCCGGGTAGGGGTCGTATCCCAGGAACCGACGAATCGTGGGAACTGCCATTGCTGGGGGCTCGGTATGTCCCTTTTCCCAGTTGAGGACCGTGAATGGGGCAACGCCGAGAAGCAGAGCGGCTTGGCGCTGAGTCAGTTTGCGGAGTCCCCTCGCTTTTCGGATGTGCTCCGCGATGGTCTGGGGGTTCTTCGGGTAAGGTATTGATTTATTGACCCTTAGTGTGACTGGAAACGGAAAAGGGGGTACACAACCCTGTCCTTGCGGCCACTGTGGTGCGCCCTCCGGGCGCTGTCGCTGTACGCCGGAGCGCATCGCCCGTTACCGCGGGCGCATTTCGGGGCCTCTGGCCGACCGCGTCGATATCAAGTTCGAAGTCCCCGCGCCGCGTGATGCCGAGTTGATGACGCCCGGCGACACCGAAGCCAGCGAGGCGATCCGTAACAGGGTTCTGGTGGCGCACCAGCGCCAGCTCGATCGCCAGCGCATGCCGAACGCGCTGCTCGGCACACGCGAAATCGACCGGCTGTGCGCCACCGACAAAGAAGGTGCGCACCATCGCCGATCTCGCCGGCGAAGCGGCCATCAGCGCCGTCCACATCGCGGAAGCGATTCAGTATCGGCGGCTGAATGCGAGTTTTTGAAGTTTTCCCTAAAACGTAACGCACTGGTTCGGTGCGATAAAACTGATTTGGCACCTGGATGGTGCTGATTTTCTCCGTGCAATTGAAAATGAATCGCGCCACAAATTAGTGCACCGCTTGCGGTGAGTGTGACATTTATGCAAAGTGGCAGTGAAACTCATAGTGAATGAGGGCAACACACTAGCGTGCCGGACTTAATTCAGGATAAATCTCGCTACGTATCGGCGGCAATCAAAAACAGGCACGGGAATTGCTTATAGAAATTGCCGTCCCACTATTCATTATTTTCACAAGAGGATCATCATGCGTAAACTCGTTCTTGCTGCTGCTGTTACCGCAGCGTTTGCGGTGCCAAGCGCCTTCGCACAAACCCCGGCACCTGCTGCCCCGGCTGCTGCGCCTGCCGCAGCCGCGTCACCGCTTAGCTTTAACGTCGGCGTAACCTCCGACTATCTGTTTCGCGGTGTCAGCCAGACGCACGGGCGTCCCGCGATTCAAGGTGGCATAGACTATTTGCATGGCAGCGGTTTTTATGTGGGTGCCTGGGCATCGTCTATTACCTGGGTGAAGGACTGATTAGGCAAGGGCTCCGTCGAAATTGACGTCTATGGCGGCTACAAAAACTCGTTCGCCGGCGACTGGAACTACGACGTGGGCTACATCACCTACAACTATCCGGGCAAGGGCAGCGCGATAGCGACGGTGCTGGCCAATCCGAACACGCAGGAACTCTATGCTGCGATCGGTTACAAGTGGCTGACCGCCAAATACTCTCACGCCACATCCAGCCACTTCATGGGCTGGTTTGGCGGCCCTGCCTTAGACAAAAACACGCGCGGTTCGGGCTATCTGGAACTGAACGCGAATTACGATATGGGTGACGGCTGGACCTTGATCGGTCACGTCGGTAACCAGAAGGTCAAAAATTCGGTTGTGACCAGCACTGGTGTCACTGACGCCAACTATTCTGATTGGAAGCTTGGAGTTAGCAAGGATGTCGGTTTCGGAACCATAACGGCGGCCTATTCCGATACCGATACTTCCGGATCCTGCCTGCCCACCAGCGGCGGCACCAATGCGTACTGCTGGGGTAACAGCGGCGTTGTTCCAGGTGTTTCCGGCCCGACCAGGGGTTTCAAGGATGTGAGCAAAGGCGCATTTGCGCTGACTTTCCTCAAGACGTTCTAAGTAGTATCGTTGCGAAAAAAAGCCACCTGCGGGCGGTTTTTTTTATGCTGCAGTAAATTAGCGGCGCGAAGTCGGGAGAGAAGGTCGAATTCAGCTTCCTTCCAGTCCGGCAAGGACTACACGATCCCGAAAATCAAGTAGAGGTAACGTGAAAAGAAGGCGTTTTCTCGCGCTCGCGGCGGTGGCGGCTGGCGTTTCGGCGGCCGCGCCATACCTTTCGGCGCGCGCGCAGCCCGCTGCTCGAAAGCTGCGCGCAGCGGCGGCAACGCAGGCGCTCGTCGGCACCGGACATCCAGCGACTGCGGTATGGGCGTACGACGGCACGGTGCCAGGGCCGGAACTGCGTTTCCGGCAGGGCGAGCGCCTACGCATCTGGATCGAGAATGCTCTCGACGTCGCCACCACCGTACACTGGCACGGCATCCGGCTGCCGAACGCGATGGACGGCGTGCCACATCTCACGCAGCCGCCAATCGCGGCAAACGGCGGGCACTTTCTCTATGAATTCGACTTGCCCGACGCCGGCACTTACTGGTACCACCCGCACCTCGGCAGCCCGGAGCAGGTGGGACGCGGCCTGTACGGCGCGTTAATCGTCGAGGAGCGCGAGCCGCCGCCGGTAGACCGGGATGTCGTGTGGGTACTCTCGGACTGGCGCCTCGACCAGGAAGCGAAGATCGTCGAAGACTTTCGCGGGGCGATGGATTCCAGCCACGCGGGGCGCATCGGCAACAGCGTCACCGTGAACGGCTCGATCCCCGAGTCTTTTGCCGTGCGGGCGGGAGAGCGTATACGCCTGAGACTCATCAACGCCTCCAACGCACGCATTTACAGCCTTAGTTTCGAAGGCCATGAGCCGTGGCTGATCGCCTTCGACGGACAACCACTCGAGCCGCAGCGGCTGGCAAACAGTCGCATCGTGCTCGCCCCTGCGCAGCGGGCGGACCTGCTCCTCGAGTGCATCGCATCGCCCGGGAGCCGGCATCGGGTGGTGGACGACTTCTACCCCCGCCGGACCTACCGGCTGATGGACCTCGCGTATTCACAGGAGGAGTCGATCAGAAAGAATTTCCCCGCAGTACTGCGGCTGCCGGCGAATACCGTGCGCGTTCCCGAGGTCGCTGGCGCCGAGCGCTACCGCATCGTATTCGGCGGGGGCATGATGGGCGACATGCCCGGCAGCGTGAGGGGCGGCATGATGGGGGGCATGATGGGTGGAGGGGAACATGGAAGGCTGTTCTGGACGGTGAACGGAATAGCCGTGCCGGAGCACGATCATCGTCATGAGCCGCTGCTGACCTTGGTGCGCGACCGCTCCTATGTGTTCGAGCTCGTGAATGACACCGCCTGGCACCATCCGATCCATCTGCACGGGCATGTGTTCCAGGTCCTGTCGCGCGATGGCAAACCGAACCTGCGAGGCGAGAGTGGCGACACGGTTTTGCTCAACCCGCGAACCAGGGCCGAGATCGCTTTCGTCGCCGACAACCCAGGCAACTGGATGCTCCACTGCCACATCCTCGAGCACCAGGCGAGCGGCATGATGGCGGTGGTGCGTGTTGCGTGACAGAAACGGGGGGAAGGATGGTTGTAATGATGAGCACGATGCCGCCGATGACGCGCATGAGTCGCCGAAGCCTTGCGCTCATCATGACCTTGCTTGCTGCCTGCGGAGAATCGCCCGCACCGGGCGACAATCCGGCCTCCGATCCGCGCGACGCGGCGAAAGTAGCGCTCGGCGCGAAGCACTACGCGCAGCATTGCGCAGCCTGTCATGGAGCGAAGCTCGAGGGCCAGCGAGACTGGCGCGCGCGCATGCCGAACGGCCGCATGCCCGCGCCGCCGCACGACGAGAGTGGTCATACCTGGCACCACCCCGACGGCGTCCTCTTCGGGATCACAAAAAACGGCTTGATACCGCCTTACGCACCATCGAGCTACGAAAGTGACATGCCGGCATTTGCCGGGAAACTTTCCGACCACGAAATCCGGGCAGTGCTCGCCTACATCAAAAGCCACTGGATTTCGGCCCACATTATTGACGCACGCACCGAGATGACGCGTAGCATGGAAAAGCGATGAACCTCTGCGCAATTCTGGAACAGCGTTTTAGTATGAGTGTCCTACATCGCCTCAGCCGAGGATCCGTCCATGATTTTGCAAAAAAGAAACGCAAATCTGTATTACGAGCTCATTGAACAGACTCCACCGTGGGTAGAGGAACCCGAAACTATCGTGTTCTGTCATGGAGTCGCGATCAATTGTGAAATTTGGACGGGCTGGTTACCGGTGCTGACACCTCACTTCAGGATTGTCCGCTTTGACACGCGCGGTTTCGGACGCTCTCACACTCAGGGACAAATCCATGAATGGCGTATGGATCTTCTGGTTGAAGACATCCTGGACGTTGCCAAAGCGACCAACACCACGAAATTTCATCTAGTCGGTGAATCGATGGGTGGCACCGCTTGTCTGCAACTCGCGTGTCGACCCGACGCGCCGCTACTCAGCCTGAGCTGTGTCTCGACGTCGCATAAGGGCGGTCAGATCCAGCGGGTTGGGGGCTGGCGCGAAGAGGTGGCAAAGTTCGGCATGGCAGGCTGGTCGGAAAAGATGATGGAGCGGCGTTTTTATCCGGGCACATTGCCAGAGGCACAGCACCGATGGTTCAGTAATGTTCAACAACGAACATCACCCGAATCGTTGCTGGATGCGGCTGATCTGCTGATCCGCACAGACCTGACCCACGACCTGGTGCGCGTTACGGTCCCTACGCTATTGATGGCGCCAGACGCTAGTCCGTTCGTTCCGATTGGGATTCCGGCTGAGATCCACAAATCTATTGCGCATTCGGAATTGGCTGTGTTCCCCAAAACCCGACATGGCCTCCCATTCTCTCATGCTCAATCCTGCGCAAAAACTTTGCTGTCGTTCCTCGACCGGACTTTTTCCCTTTAGCCGAATGCCTGCTTGTGCGACCTTCTTTACGCCTTTGCCGAAGAACGCGTCTCGTGGTTGAACTCTATGATCAAGGATCGGCGCGAACGCCACCGCCTTGCCCGGGCGCCGGGAAGCCGGATGATCGCTTCCCAAAAATGGATGTCAATTGCGATGCTGATGGGCGACAATCGCCGGCATGAAGCGGGTCGATGACTTTCGCCTGACACTCGGCAGCAGGAAATTGGTGCCTATTGTCACCGGCGGCATGGGCGTGGACATCTCCACGGCCGAACTGGCGTTGGTGTCCGCGCGACTTGGCGGCATCGGCCACATTTCGGATGCGATGGTACCCACTGTTTCAGACCGGCGCTTCAAGACCAGATTCATGAGCGAGAAGCAGAAGAAGTACAAGTACAACGTCTTCAACACGGACAAGTCGGTGGTGCAGTTCGATCTTGAGCAGGTGGCCGAGGCGACCAAGCTGCACGTCGGCAAGACTATGGAGGCCAAGCGCGGCGACGGCCTGATCTTCGTCAACTGCATGGAAAAGCTCACCATGGGCAGCCCGCGTGACACGCTGCGCGTGCGGCTAGCGGCGGCGATGGACGCAGGCATCGACGGCATCACACTGAGCGCCGGGCTGCACCTCGGATCGCTCGCGCTGGTGGCCGATCATCCACGCTTTCGCGACGTCAAGTTCGGCATCATCGTTTCGTCGCTGCGCGCGTTGCTGCTGTTCCTGCGCAAGACCGCCCGGCTCGAGCGCATGCCCGATTACATCATCGTGGAAGGTCCCCTGGCCGGGGGCCACCTTGGCTTCGGCATGGACTGGGCACAGTACGACCTGAAGACCATCGTCGGTGAGATCCATCGCCACATGAAGCAGGAAGGGCTGGATATCCCGGTGATTCCTGCGGGAGGGATTTTCACCGGTAGCGACGCGGTGGAATACCTGGAGGCGGGCGCTGCGGCGGTGCAGGTCGCCACGCGCTTCACCGGCACCGTCGAATGCGGCCTGCCGGACAAGGTCAAGCAGGAATACTTCAAGGCTGCAGAACAGGACATCGAAGTCAACTTAATTTCGCCGACCGGATACCCGATGCGCATGTTGAAGCGCAGCCCGGCGATCGGCTCGGGCATCCGCCCCAACTGCGAAGCCTACGGTTACCTGCTCGACGCGCATGGCAAGTGCGCGTACATCGAGGCGTTCAACCGCGCACTTGAACTGCATCCGGATGAAAAGACCCTGTCAGTGCCCGACAAGACCTGCCTGTGCACTGCAATGCGCAATTTCGACTGCTGGACCTGCGGCCATAACGTCTACCGTCTGAAGGACACGACGCACCGGCTGCCCGACGGCAGCTACCAGCTGCTGGCGGCCGAGCATGTGTTCAAGGACTACCTCTACAGCACCGATCACCGGATCGCATTGCCGCCGGTCCAAGTTGCGTCGATCGGTTGAGCCCGCCACCCATAGCGGTCATGTAGCTCAATCTGGTAATTTTTCGTTGCCGCGCAGCGACTGCAAAACCCCATGCCCGCAGGCGCGATGCTGCTGGGCCTCATCTTGCTGCGCGCGCGATGCACACCCGATGCACGCCGTCGGTCCGGGAACGTTCAATGCAAGGAGTTGCAACGATGAAGAATGAAGCCAAGCCTCGTGTGTATGACATCCTTGCCAGGGCCTTCATGCAGGAGGACGTGCGGACGTGTTTTGCACTCCTCGGGGATGCGAACATGAATTGGGCCGCGCGCTTGTCCGAGCACGGATGCCGCATGATTTATGTCAGGCACGAGCACTGCGCGCTCGCGGCCGCCATGGCGTACGCGCGAAAGAACTGGGACGTGGGCGTGGCGACCGTCACGTGCGGGCCCGGTGTGACACAACTGATCACGGCGCTCCCAGCGGCGGTGCGTGCCCATCTGCCGCTGGTGGTGTTCGCCGGCGAAGCGCCGCTGAAAAGCGGTTGGTACAACCAGGAAATCGATCAGGCGCCGCTCGTCACCGCGACGGGTGCCGCCTACCACCGCTTGCACATGCCCGAACGCATGCCTGTGGCCATACGCGACGCATTCCTGCAGGCGCGCCGCGAACGTCGACCCGTGGTGATCGGTGTTCCATTCGATCTGCAGAACCTGCCCTGGGACGGATCGGTGGATCTGCCCAGACCCTCGCGCGATCTGTGGCCGCGCCATTCGTCGATACCGCCGCATCCCGACGACCTAGCCAGAGCCGTGCAACTGCTTGCCGGCGCCGAACGGGTCGTCGTGCTTGCCGGACTGGGTGCGGTGGAAGCCGGGGCAGGCGCCGCTTGCCGAGCGTTGGCCGCCAGGACAGGTGGACTGCTGTCAACGACGCTTCCCGCGAGAGGACTGTTCCACGACGATCCCTATTGCATCGGCATCTCCGGCAGCTTTACTACCGAGGTCGGCCTGGAGAACCTGGCGCAGACCGACCTCGTCATCGCCGTCGGCTGCTCGCTCGCCTACCACGCGGGCGGCGGCGGCCAGCTATGGCCGAAGGCGAAAGTTCTGCAGATCGATATCGACCCCGTGGCGGTCAGTCAAGGCCAGGAAGTAGCGCGTCATCACTTGCGAGCCGACGCACTGCTGGGCGTCGAGGCGTTGACGGCAGCATTACCAGTCCGTGACCGGAACTGGCGAAGCGATGCGATGGCGGCGTGCATCCGCGATGCGAAACCCGACAGCCACGTATTCGAGATCGAGCCGGGGCTGCTCGACCCGCGCCGTGTGGTCGAGGCGCTGGAAGAGACTTTGCCGCACGACTGGGAGATGGTGAACTCGGGCGGCCACTGCTCATGGTTCTTCGCGCAGATGCCCTCGCGTCCACAGGAGAAGTTCCTAACCATCCGCGAGTTTGGCGCGATCGGCAACGGCATCGCGTTCGCCATGGGGGTGGCGGCGGCGCGCCCAGATCGAACCGTCGTGCTGTTCGACGGCGATGGCAGTCTGATGATGCATGTGCAGGAGCTCGAAACCATCAAGCGCCATCGGCTGAACATCCTGATCGTCGTGATGAACGATGGCGCGTACGGCTCCGAACTGCACAAGCTCCGCTCGGAGGGGATGCCCGAGGACGGGTCGGTGTTCGGCGACTGCGATTTCGCGGGCATCGCGCGCGGATTCGGGCTCCCGGGAAAGACGTTCAAGAATCTGGATGACCTGTCAAAACTGGTGGTGGAGTTCGCCGCAAGCGGCGGCGCCGCGGTCTGGGACTTTCACGTCTCGGACAAGGTCGTGTCTCCGACCATACGCCGTGCCCATCCCCAGCCTGTCAAAACAAAGATCGGCTGAACGGCGATGCGACAGACAACGCGGTCGCAGCCTAACAGCGCGTCGTTGACCGACGCCCCAGCTTGCCAGCTTGCTGCACTGCGCATGCAGCGCGAACTTGGTGTGGGTGGTGAATTCGTAAATCAAGCCGCCACCGCTTCCAGGTTGATCGAAGCGTCTTCGCGGATCGCCGTATGCGGGCAGCCGCCAGTCTCCACCCCGATGATGCGCTCGGGGGCCAGCGCCTCGTTGCGGACCAGGAATTGCGCGTCCTCTACCGTGTAGATGTCGTTGGTCACTACCGCGATGTTGAACCGTTCGCGGAGCTGTTTGCACAGCGCCAGCGTCAGCGCGGTCTTGCCAGATCCTGCTGTTGCAAATTTTGCGCCTGCGCTGTCAGAGCAGGCAAAAGCCCACCCAAGGACAGCAAAATCCTCTGGCCATCAGTCTGCCCAAGCGGCATCGCCTTGACCGCCGCCATGACCTGATTCTCGAGCCACGCCCAAAGATAGGCCTAGCACCATGGCCGCGCCGGGCGGCACGTTCGGCATGTCCACGCACTTGCCCTCGACATCATATTTCCAACCGTGGTGGACGCAGCGCAGACCGCAGTCCTCGTTGCGTCCGAAGAATAAGCTCGAGCCGCGGTGCGCGCAGCGCGGCTCGAGCA
>SHXK01000070.1 GCA_009693335.1 Betaproteobacteria bacterium
TTGGTTTAGGCTTTAGCAGGTGCGAGCTTTTCGACAGTCGGCTTCTTTTTCGGACCATACTTTCTTCCTGCAAGCTGCGCGGCGATTAGTTCTGGCGTGAGCTTGCTGTAGTGCTCTTCGATCATCTTCACGCTTGTTCCCATTTGTACAGCTAAGTCGTAGATCGACGTTTTGTCCAAAAGCTGGAACGTCGCGTAAGTGTGTCGCAAGCTATACAGAGTCCGTTCTTTTTCGCTACTTGCACCAACGGCTAGGCCACTGTCGCGCATAAGCTGACGAAAAGTCTGATTCAAAGCCTTTGTCTTTGTGCCATCAGGGAGCCGAAAGACATACTCATCAACGCGTTTCTTCAGCAGCGTATCAAAATCCCATTGCGCTAATTCAGCAAAATGCTGCTGTATCCGTGTCAGATAGTCTTCTGTATTGTGTCGTGCAATCAAAGTACGCGGCCCCGTTTTGCCATCAACAGTAAGCCGCAAATAACGCTCTTTATCTTGTATTACCCATTCAATGTTTTTCCATTTCAGGCTTGCCGCCTCAGTGCCGTGCCGTATTCCCGTATTGGCTAGTATCAAGACATAGTCGCGTAGCAGCTCGCGCATGTGCTTGCTTTTCTCCATACGCGCTTGCTTCACCCACGCTGGCATCTTCGATGTGAGCGATTTGTATTCGGCCATCGTAAACGCAGGTCGCGTTTCCGACTTCTTCCCTTTAATGCTCAACTTCGGTAATACCGCGCGTGTCGTCCAGCCTTTTTCTAGCGCGTAGTCAAATACCCTGTTCAGCGCGCTGTTGTGCGTAGTGATCGTGCTAGCAACAGGCACTTTGCCCATTTCCGTAGCACGCCAGGTATCGAACTGCTTAAGCAATGTCGGGCTAATGCTGTCAATGTTGTACTTGCCGAAGAATGGTTTGAGATAAAGACGAATGCAACTAAGGTAATCGCCGTACACAACTTTGCCATTTCCCGCTTCTAACTCCGCGGTCATCTGTGCAGCTACAGTATCGGCAACCGCATTGAAACGCTGCGTAGACGTTGGCAGCTTAAATTCGCGCTTAGTTTCGGCTTCGTAATACAGCTTCGTCGCAGCTATGCCCGCTTTAACGCTGTCCTTGCACCGCGTGCTTGCACGTAGCCACTTGTTGCTTGAGAGCTTCAGCCGTGCTTGCCATACAGAGCTGCGTTCGCGCTTGTACAGAACGACAGCGCCGCCCAACAAATGTATTAGTTCGCTCTCTGTCTGTACCTTGCGCTTAGCCACGCAGAAATTTCCGCGATAAACAAAGCAATACTGTAGCGTCTTTTTGAAAGGTGTGTAACGAGTGTGCTATGGATTTCGTAGCACACTTTGTTACGTAACTACTTGAATATTGGTGGCCAAGGCTGGAATCGAACCAGCGACACGCGGATTTTCAGTCCGCTGCTCTACCAACTGAGCTACTTGGCCCTGAGGACGCACTCCAGGAATCGGGCGCGGTTTGCAGGGGGCGAATTATAGCCAATGCCAGCAAGCCAAAAATAGAAAAGGGCGCCGAAGCGCCCCTTTCCGGACATTCCCCTGAGGGAAAATTACATGTCCATGCCGCCCATGCCACCCATGCCGCCGTGGTCATGGCCACCACCGGCGCCAGCTTTCTTGTCTTCCACCATTTCCGCAACCATCGCGTCAGTGGTGAGCATCAGGCCGGCAACGGAGGATGCGTTTTGCAGCGCGAAACGCACCACCTTGGTCGGATCGATGACACCCATCTCGACCAGATCGCCAAACTCGTCGGTCTGCGCGTTGTAGCCGTAGTTCACGCCTTTGCCTTCGGCGACCTTGTTGAGGACCACCGAAGGTTCGGCACCGGAGTTGGCCACGATCTGGCGCATCGGCTCTTCGAGGGCTCGCATCACGATCTTGATGCCCGCTTGCTGGTCTTCGTTGGCAACCTTGATTTTGCCTTCGAGCGCCTTGCGCGCACGCAGGTAAGCCACGCCGCCGCCAGGGACCACGCCTTCTTCGACCGCAGCACGGGTCGCGTGCAGCGCATCTTCAACGCGGGCCTTCTTCTCTTTCATTTCGACTTCGGTCGCCGCACCCACCTTGATCAGCGCCACGCCGCCGGCCAACTTCGCCACGCGCTCCTGGAGCTTCTCGCGATCGTAGTCGCTGGTCGCTTCCTCGATCTGGACGCGGATCATCTTGACGCGGGATTCGATGTCTTTCTTGACGCCGGCGCCGTCGATGATGGTGGTGTTCTCTTTGCCGGCCTCGATCTTCTTGGCGCGACCGAGTTGTTTCAGGGTCACGCTCTCCAGCTTGAGGCCCAGTTCTTCGCTGATGACTTCGGCGCCGGTCAACGTCGCCATGTCTTCCAGCATCGCCTTCCTGCGGTCGCCGAAGCCCGGCGCCTTCACCGCGACGGTCTTCAAGATGCCGCGGATGTTGTTCACCACCAGGGTGGCGAGCGCTTCGCCTTCGACTTCTTCGGCGACGATCAGCAGCGGCTTGCCGGACTTGGCCACCTGCTCGAGCAAGGGCAGCAGCTCGCGGATCGAGCTGATCTTCTTGTCGTGCAGCAGGATGTACGGATCGTCCAGCACCGCGATCTGCTTATCGGCATTGTTGATGAAGTAGGGCGACAGGTAGCCGCGGTCGAACTGCATGCCCTCGACGACCTCGAGCTCGTTCTGCAGGGTCTTGCCGTCCTCAACCGTGATCACGCCTTCTTTGCCGACTTTGTCCATCGCGTCGGCGATGATCTTGCCGATTTCCGCGTCCGAATTGGCCGAGATGGAACCGACCTGGGCAATTTCCCTGGAAGTCTTGCAGGGTTGGGAGATTTTCTTCAGCTCCTCGACCACCGCGATGACCGCCTTGTCGATACCACGCTTCAGATCCATCGGGTTCATGCCGGAGGCAACGTATTTCATGCCTTCGCGGACGATGGCCTGCGCGAGCACCGTGGCGGTGGTGGTGCCGTCACCGGCCACATCGGAAGTCTTGGAAGCGACTTCCTTCACCATCTGCGCGCCCATGTTCTCGAACTTGTCCTTCAACTCGATCTCTTTGGCGACCGAGACACCGTCCTTGGTGATGGTGGGGGCGCCGAACGAGCGCTCGAGCACCACGTTGCGACCCTTGGGGCCGAGTGTGACTTTGACGGCGTCGGCCAGAATGTTCAGTCCATGAACCATCTTGGTGCGTGCGCTATCGTGAAAACGTACCTCTTTGGCTGGCATTTAAATCTCTCCTTTGTGCGAGTTCTTGTGTCTGCGAATGCTGGTCTGCGTGTCTTAAGCGGCGTTACAGCGCGGCTGTACTCAGCGACCTTCGATCACGCCCATGATGTCTTCCTCGCGCATGACGAGGAGCTCATCGCCTTTCACCTTCACGGTCTGGCCGGAATACTTTCCGAACAGCACCTTGTCACCTGGCTTCACTTCGAGCGGGATAATCTTGCCGCTGTCGTCCCTCTTGCCCTTGCCGACGGCGACGACTTCGCCTTGGTCGGGCTTTTCTGCCGCGGTGTCGGGAATGACAATGCCGCTGGCGGTCTTGCGCTCTTCTTCGATGCGCTTGACGATGACTCGGTCATGCAATGGACGGATCTTCATACGGGTCTCCATTATTAATCGTTAGTATTTACAAAGACTTACGAATTGTCTGGCTTGGGGGCCAGCGGTTCTGCTAGCACTCTTCCTCAACGAGTGCTAATGATAAGGCCAAGCGCGTTTGATTTCAAGTCTTGATTAGAATCCAGCCGTGTCCACCGCCTACCGTCTTATCCTTCTGCTGAGTGCGACAGCGTTCCTCGCCCAGGCGCAGGCCTCCCTTCCGCGGCCCGTGGCGCAGGCCCTGGCCGCAGCGAAGATTCCCACCGAGGGCGCTGCAGTGGTGGTTCAGGAAGTCGGTGCGCCGCGCGCTTTGCTCAGCGTCAATTCGGGCGCCCCCATGAATCCTGCTTCGGTGATGAAGTTAGTGACCACTTACGCAGCACTCGACCTGCTCGGCCCCGCATACCGCTGGAAAACCGAGGTCACCACCACGGCCCCGGTGCGCGAGGGCAAGCTCGA
Organism: Betaproteobacteria bacterium; assembly: GCA_009693335.1. Lineage (GTDB taxonomy): Bacteria > Pseudomonadota > Gammaproteobacteria > Burkholderiales > SG8-39 > RBG-16-66-20. The sequence goes on from SHXK01000070.1 coordinate 4,061, forward strand.
AGGCAATCTGGTGCTCAAGGGATACGGCGACCCGAAGCTCGATCTGGAAGCATTCTGGCTCCTGTTGCGCGCCTTGCGCGGCAAAGGGTTGCGCGAGCTCCGCGGTGATCTGGTGCTGGACCGCAGCCATTTCGAGCGCGTGACGGATCACGCAGGACGTTTCGATGGCGACGCATTTCGTCCCTACAACGTGCTGCCCGATGCCTTGCTGGTGAATTTCAAGTCGCTGCGCTTCGCTTTCGTGCCCGAACCGGAACGAGGAACGGTGCGCCTGTATGTGGAGCCGCGGCCGCCCGGGCTGGAAGTCGTGAATATCCTGCGACTCACTGAAGGCGCTTGTCCGGTGGGCCAAGCCTTCCGCGATCTGCTGAAACCGATGTTCGAGCCGGAGCGCCCGCGCGCGCTGTTTTCGGGTCAGTATCCGGTCAGTTGCGGCGAAAAGGACCTGAACGTCGCGCTGCTCGAACCCGATGCCCACGTCGCGGGCCTGATGCGGCAGCTCTGGACCGAGATGGGCGGGACCTGGACCGGTGCCACACGCGAAGGACTGGCGCCGCCCGAGGCGCGCCTGCTGCACGTGCACGAGTCGCCACCGCTCGCGGAGATCGTGCGTGATACCAACAAGTTCTCCAATAACGTGATGGCGCGCCACCTTTATCTCACGCTCGGCGCCGAGGGCGCCGGCGCACCGGCAAACAGCGACAAAGCCGCTGCTGCCCTCAAAGCCTGGATCGCGCGCATGGGCATCGTCGCGCCGGAGCTGGTCATGGAAAACGGCTCGGGCCTGTCGCGCATCGAGCGCATCAGCGCCGCCAACCTCGCCAACCTGCTGCAGGCGGCGTGGCGCAGCGCGGTGATGCCAGAATTCATCGCCTCCCTGCCGGTGGCTGCCGTGGACGGCACCATGCGGCGGCGACTGAAAGGCGAAGGCATCGCCGGCCAGGCACACATCAAGACCGGCCTGCTGTCAGGCGCGCGTGCGATGGCGGGCTACGTGCTGGATCGCAGCGGCCGCCGCCACGTGGTGGTGATGTTAGTCAACCACGCCAACGCCCATGGGGCGCAACCGGCGATGGATGCGCTGTTGCGCTGGGTCTACGAGCAAGGACCGCGTTAGGTTATAATCTCTGTTATAACTTCGCGGAACACCACGATGTCCAAGCTCAAAGTCGTCCAGGTGGGCAACTCGCTGGGCGTGATCTTGCCCAAGGCAACTGCCCTACACCTTCGGGTTGCAAAAGGGGACGCGCTGAATTGCGTCCAGACGCAAGGCGGCGTTGAGCTCTCCCCCTTCGATCCGGGGTTCGAGAAGAAGATGGCGGTCGCGCGGCGCGTCATGCGGCGCTACCGCAACGCACTGCGCGAATTGGCAAAGTGAAGCGCTGGATCTGGCTCGACGCCACAGATGCAATCGCCTATCACGCCGAACTGGTTGCTGCGCATGGCGGTGACGCAGGTTTGCGCGATAGAGGCCTGCTGGAATCAGCATTGGCGCGCCCGCAGAATAGCGCTGCCTACGGCGAACCGACCGTGTTCGAACTCGCCACGGCTTATGCGTTCGGCATAGCGAAGAACCACCCTTTCGTTGACGGCAACAAGCGCGTCGCGCTCGTCACCAGCGTTACGTTTCTGGAGCTCAACGGTTGGCGCTTCGTCGCCAACGAGGCGGACTCAGCGATCGCGTTTCTGGATCTCGCGGCCGGCCAAATCTCCGAGAAGGAATTCGCCCGCTGGTTGGAAACCAGCTGCCAGAAGGCCGTGCGGCAGCGTTAAGTCAGGCGCGATCGGGAAGCTTCTCTATCGAAACGAGAAGCATCCTGCGTTTTCTAAAGATCGAGTTCCTTCCAGAGCGCATCCACCCGGCGCTTCACGTCCGCGTCCATCGTGATCGGCCGGCCCCACTGGCGTGCGGTTTCGCCGGGCCATTTGTGGGTGGCGTCGATGCCCATCTTCGAGCCCAGGCCCGCGACCGGGCTGGCGAAGTCGAGGTAGTCAATCGGCGTGTTCTCGGCGATCAGCGTGTCGCGCGCCGGATCGACGCGCGTGGTGATGGCCCAGACCACTTCTTTCCAGTCGCGCGCATCAATGTCGTCGTCGACCACGACGATAAACTTGGTGTACATGAACTGCCGCAAGTAACTCCAGACGCCGAACATCACGCGCTTGGCGTGGCCGGGGTACTGCTTTTTCATGCTCACCACCGCCATGCGGTAGGAGCAGCCTTCCGGCGGCAGGTAAAAGTCGGTGATCTCGGGAAACTGCCTGGCGAGCAGCGGCACGAACACTTCGTTCAACGCCACGCCCAGCATCGCCGGTTCGTCGGGCGGCTTGCCGGTGTAGGTGCTGTGGTAAATCGGTGAGCGGCGCATGGTGATGCGCTCGACGGTGAGCACCGGGAATTTCTCGGCCTCGTTGTAGTAGCCGGTGTGATCGCCGTGCGGCCCCTCCAGCGCGAGGTCCCCCGGTTGGATCACGCCCTCGAGCACGATCTCCGCGGCAGCTGGCACCTGCAGCGCGCTGCCCAGACACTTCACCACCTCGGTGCGCGCGCCGCGCAGCAAACCCGCGAACTGGTATTCACCGAGCGTGTCTGGCACCGGCGTCACCGCGCCTAGCATGGTCGCCGGGTCGGCGCCCAGCGCCACGGCGACCGGAAATGGCTCGCCCGGGTGCGCCAGCACATGGTCGCGGTAATCGAGCGCACCGCCGCGGTGCGCGAGCCAGCGCATGGTCACGCGGTTGGGCGCCAGCACCTGCTGACGATAAATACCGAGATTCTGGCGCGTCTTCAGCGGACCCCGAGTAACGGTAAGACCCCAGGTGATGAGCGGTCCGGCGTCGTCCGGCCAGCAGGTCTGCACCGGCAGCCGCGACAGATCGACCTCCTTTCCTTGCCAGACGATTTCCTGGCACGGCCCCGAGGCAAGCTCCTTGGGCACCATGTCCAACACCTTCGAGGCCAGACCTTTGAGTTCCGGAAGCCGGACCCATAAATCGCGCCATCCTTTCGGCGGCTCGGGTTCGCGCAGCACGGCCAGAAGTTTGCCGATCTCGCGCAAGGAAGCCAGGTTCTCAACCCCCATCGCCAGAGCAACGCGCCGCACCGTGCCGAACAGGTTTCCCAGCACCGGTATCGAATGCCCCGACGGCCGCTCGAACAGTAATGCCGGGCCGCCTTGGCGCAGTACCCGGTCGCAGATCTCGGTCATTTCCAGGCGCGGTGAGACCTCGGCCTGAACGCGCTTCAACTCGCCCATGCGCTCGAGCTGGCCCAGAAAATCACGCAGGTCGGTGTAATGCATGGCTATCCCTTGGGCGTCGCGCGCTGCTTGGCCACGGTCGGCACGAATTCGAAGTCGGCAAGTGGACGGTCGAAGTTCACAGGCTCACCGGCAGGAGTGCGGAGAACGCGATACCAGCGAAGATTGCCAAACCGACCCAGTTGTTGTGCCGGAACGCCCGCCAACAACCCTCACGCGAGCGTTCGCGGATCAGCGTGTAATGGCTGAACATCATGCCCGCCGCTGCGGTCAGGCCGGCGTAATACGGCCAGCCCAGCCGCAAAGCGATGCCGATCGAGGCCAGAATCGCGATCATCAGGACGTAGCTCGCCATCACCGCCGCGACGTCATAGCGGCCCAGGGTGATCGCCGAGCTGCGGATGCCGATTTTCAGGTCGTCGTCGCGGTCCACCATCGCGTATTCCGTGTCATAGGCGAAGACATAGCAGGCGTTGGCCGCGAACAGCGCCCAGCACTCCCAAGGCAATTGGTTGCGCACCGCGGCGAAGGCCATCGGGATGCCAAAGCTAAAGGCAATGCTCAGGCCTAGCTGCGGCAGCGGCAGCAAACGCTTGGCGAAGGGGTAGGCGCAGGCAATCGCCAGCGCAGCAACCGATAGCAGAATCGCCAACAGGTTGAGGAACAGCACCAAACAGAACGCGAGCGCCGCCAGCAGCGCGGCCAGTATCAGCGCTTCTTTCGGCGTGATCTCGCCGGCAGCCAACGGCCGCTCCCGTGTGCGCGCGACGCGGCCGTCGAAATCCCGGTCCGCCCAGTCGTTGATCGCACAACCGGCCGAGCGCATGAGAAACGTACCCGTGACGAAGATCAGAACTATGTCGAGCATCGGCCGGCCATGCGAGGCGATCCAGACCGCCCACAGCGTCGGCCAGAGCAGCAGCAGCCCGCCGGCTGGTTTGTCCAGCCGCATCAGCCGTTCGTAGGCGTTGATGCGCTTGGCGAAGGCGGCGATGTCCATGGCAGCTCAGGGGAAAGACGTGGGTAGATGGCTGAGAATATCAGGCGTGCGAAGGTGCAGGAACGCACATCGTCAAACTTGCGCGTTTTCGTGGCGCGAAGCCAGCCAGCGCTCGACGTGGTGCCGCGCCACCTGCGGCTCTTCGTCGAGCAGCCGGCGCGCCGCTTCGCGCGCCTCGAGCGCCAGCGACGCATCCTTTTCCAGATCCGCGTAGCGCAGCAGCGGCACGCCGCTCTGGCGTTGACCAAGCACTTCGCCTGGCCCGCGCTGCAGCAGGTCCTGGCGCGCAATCTCGAAACCGTCGCGGGTCTCGAATATCGCCCGCAAGCGCGCCCGCGCCGACGCCGATAGCGGCGCAGCGTAGAGCAAAATGCAGACGCTCTCGCGCGCAGTGGCGCCTGAGGCGCGCCCGATGCGACCGCGCAACTGGTGCAACTGGGCGAGGCCGAAGCGCTCGGCGTGCTCGATCACCATCAGCGAAGCGTTGGGGACGTCGACGCCGACTTCAATCACCGTGGTGGCGACCAGCAGTTGAATTTTCCCCTCGGAAAAAGCTTGCATGGTCTGTGCCTTCTCGGCGGCGGGCAGCCGGCCGTGCAACAACCCGACCCGCAGATTTTTCAATTCAAGGCGCAGCGACTCGAAGGTATCAAGCGCGGTCTGCAGCTCTCCTGTTTTCGACTCTTCAATCACCGGGCACACCCAATAAGCCTGCTGGCCCTCGGCACAGGCCTCGCGGATGCGCTGCAGAACTTCAGCGCGCCTGCCGTTCGCCGCCAGGCGCGTGGCGACGCTGCGGCGCCCCGGCGGCAGCTCGTCGATGGTGGAAACGTCCAGATCGGCGAAGTAGCTCATCGACAGCGTGCGCGGGATCGGCGTCGCACTCATCATCAGCTGATGCGGGGCGGGCGGGGTGGAGCGCGATGGCGTCTGTGCCGACCCCGTCTCAGCTGATGAGATTTCTCCTTTCCTGCGCAAGGCGAGCCGCTGCTCTACGCCAAAACGGTGTTGTTCATCCACGATCGCCAGCGCCAGGCGCGAAAACGCCACCTTTTTCTGGAACAGCGCGTGCGTGCCGATGGCGAGCACAGGCGTTGGGCTCTGCAGCCGCTTCAGCACCGCTTTTTTCTCCGCCGCCGTCAGCCCGCCGTGCAACCAGGCGATCGGCACGCCCAACGGGCCCAGCCACTCGGAGAATTTGCGCAAATGCTGTTCAGCGAGGATTTCGGTGGGAGCCAGCACCGCCGCCTGACAGCCGGCGTCGATCGCGACGAGACAGCCAATCGCGGCGACGATGGTCTTGCCGCTGCCGACATCGCCCTGCAGCAAGCGCTGCATCGGATGCGGCTGCGCCAGATCGCGCAGGATTTCGGCCATGGCACGACTTTGCGCGCGGGTCAGGCGGAACGGTAGTTTGCCGAGGAAGCGCTTGAGCAGCGGCCCGCTGGAGGGCAAGGCCAGCGCGTTGCGGCTGCGGCGCGCGCGGTAGGCCATGCGCATCGAGAGTTGCTGGGCGAGCAGTTCATCGAACTTGACGCGCCGCCATGCTTCGCCGCCGCGTTCGGTGAGCTCTGCCGTAGAAGCATCCGGCGCCGGCCGGTGCAGCGCACGTATGCTCTCGGCGATACCGGCAAGCGCATGGCGCTGCCGCAACGGTTCGGGCAAGGTGTCCTCCAGCAGCGCTTCATCCAGCGCCTCCAAGACCAGCTTGCGCAGCGCGTACTGCGACAGGCCGGCAGTGGTCGGATAAACCGGCGTCAGCGCCTGCGCGAGCGGCTCTCCGACCGGGACTACGCGGTAGCGGGGATGCACCATCTCGGCGCCGAAAAATCCTGGGCGAACCTCGCCGTAGGCGCGCACCAGCAGGCCTTCCTCGGCCGCTCGTTGCAAAGCTTTCAGCTGACTGCCGTAGAAATTGAGAAAGCGCAGCACCAAGCCCTCGGCATGCACCACCAACTGGCGTTTGGGCCGGTAGGCAAGCTCTGCTCGCTCGAGGCGCGCTTCGACCAGCACCGGTTTGCCGGCAGGCGCGAGTTCAGGCGCGGTAAGCCGGGTTTCGTCCTCGTAGCGGTGCGGCAGATGCAGGGCGAGGTCCTGCGACGAACGCAGGCCCAGCTTGGCGAGCTTTTTTGCGAGCGCAGGCGCCGGTTCGCGCTTCAACCGGCGTACAGGATGCAGTCGATCTCCACCAGCGCGTGGCGCGGCAGACTCGCGACGCCGATCGCCGCGGGCGCGCGATCAGTTTGGCTCGAAGTCTTCATAAAGGGGTATCTTAGCCCAATGGCATCGCCCTCCATTGAGCGCCTGGAGAAACTCTTGGACACGCCGCGCGATGGCGCTTTATTGCGGTTTTCTTTGGGCCTGGAATACCTAAAAATAGAAAATACTGAAAAAGCAATCGGCTATCTTCGCGCCGCGCTCGCCAGGGACGCAGGCTATTCCGCCGCCTGGCGTGCGCTGGGCAAGGCGCTCGAATCCGCAGAACAATCCGAGGAAGCGCTGGCCGCCTACCGTGACGGCATCGCCGCGGCGAAGAAAAAGGGCGACAAGCAGGCGGAAAAGGAAATGGCCGTGTTCGCGCGCCGGATAGAGAAACGGATCGCCGGATGAAAGACCGCCGGCAAGAACTGGCGCTCAACGTATTCGGCCAACCGCTGGCGCCTTGCGGCCTGGATCCGCTGACCGGCTTCTACCGCGACGGTTGCTGCAACACTGGCTATGACGATCCCGGTATGCACGTCGTCTGCGTTAGGGTGACGCGCGAATTTCTCGCTTTCTCGAAGCAGCGCGGCAACGACCTGACGACGCCTTCTGCGGAAGCTGGCTTCCCAGGACTCAAAGCCGGCGACCAGTGGTGCCTTTGCGCGGGACGCTGGAAGGAAGCGCTGGATGCCGGCGTCGCGCCGCCCGTGGTGCTGGCCGCGACACACGAGGAGACGCTGGCGATGCTGCCGCTGGCGGAGCTCAAGCGGCACGCCATCGACTTGAGTTGAGGCCCCAGCTTACGCCTTGTCTGCCCCGGTCCGCCGCAGTGCGAAGCACACCGCGCCGTCGTGGTTTTCCACCAGCGTCAGGGCGTAGCCGCTCGTTTCGGCATGCCGCGCCGCCTGGTACAGGCCAATACCCAAGCCCGCGCTGGAGTTTACTGGGGCATGAAACAGGGCGCTCACCACCTCGGGCGTCACCGCTGCACCGCTGTCGCAAACCCGCAGTTCGGGCGCCGCGCCGCCCACCATCGTCACCTGGATGCGGACAGTCCTGCCGCCGCTACGTTTCGCGATGGCGTTTTGCAGCAGGTTCTCGGCGACGCCGTCGAATAGCGCTTTCGGCACCTGCATCTCAGGCTCGATGACGGTGGCCGAGAAATCCACGCTCTGTCCCTGGTACTGACGCCGCAGGGCCTCCCACCATTGGCGCAGCGGTACCTGCTGCGATTCCTCGCCACCGGGATGCTGCAGCTTGTCCAGCGTCGCTGATAAGCGCTGTGCAATGACCGGCAACTGGCGGCGGATCAGCGCCTGCGCTTCGGGTGCGGGGTCCTGGCCGGCGACTGAACAAAGGACATTCAGCGATTGCAGCAGGTTTTTTACATCGTGCGTCAGACGCGCGCCCGTTTCATGCACCGCCTGCAAGTAGCTCGCGTGCCGTAGCGCCTGTTCGCGCAGCTTGGCGGCGTAGAACTCGCCCAGCAATTGCCCCAGCAGGTGCATGTGCCACTGCAGGGCGGGACTGGTGCGGTAGCGTGAGTAGATGGTCAATTCCAGATCTGGGCTCCGGTACAACACCGCGTGCTCAGTGCGGGTCCCACTCTGGCCGTGCTGCCCTGCCGCGTGCCAGGCCGCGCCGGTGATCCAATCCAGCCGGGCTAGCCCCGCCACACCCTCCACCAGAAACCGCTCCGGCCGTGCCTCTTGCTGCGAGAGCTCGGCGAGGAAATACAGCCATTT
>SHXK01000071.1 GCA_009693335.1 Betaproteobacteria bacterium
GCTGAGCGCTACCGGGAGCAGATCGCGGCCCTGGGCCTCGCGGATCGCTGTGTGGGTGTGCAGCCGGTCGGCTTTCGCTTCAGCGACGTGCTAGGCGCCTTTGACAAGCCCGGCGAGCTCATCGACCGTTTCCGCGTCGCGGCGCGACTTGATCTGACCGGCTTTTTCTGTACCAGGTTGTGCGCTGATCTCCTGCAAGGCCGCCGGGTAGCCTACATCGTAGGAGCGTCGCCCGGACCAAGGCATTTCAATGGATTTGGCATCACAGGTCGGTGCCATGGTGCGGGCAAAACCTTCCAAAAATCGTGGACTACCCCACTTGCCGTGCATGACGATCATGGCGCAGGGCTTGCCTTCGGCAGGCGCTTGTGCCCGGGCCGCCGACAAGGCGCACAACAGCAAGCTGGCGGTCAGGGCAAAGCGATAAATTTTCATGGCCTAGCGATCATTGGGTGTGGGGTTTTTATTTTGCGCTCGATATCCGTGTGCCCCCTGCCTGAGTTCTAGTCGAAGAGGTTGATAACGCCGTCGAGGCCAGCGTAGTTGAGAGCATAGGTCGCTTGGGCACGCACCACCGGTTTGGCGCGCCAGGCGATGGCGGTGCCGGCTGCGGCCATCATTTTCAGGTCGTTGGCGCCGTCGCCGATGGCGACGGTTTGCTCGCGCGTGGCGCCCAAGCGCTGCGCCAGGTGTTGGAACTTCGCGGCTTTGGCGTCGGCGTTGACGATGGTGCCGAGCACGCGGCCGGTGAGTTTGCCGTGGTCGATTTCCAGCACATTGGAGAGGGTCTCATCGAGGCCGAGGCGCTCTTTCAGACGCTCGGTGAAGAAGCTGAAACCGCCTGAGACGAGCAGCAGCTTGACGCCGTGGCGCTGGCAGTGCGCGATCAGTTGCTCCGCGCCGGGGGAGAGGCGCAGTTTCTCGTCGTAGACGTCCTGCAGCACGTTTTCGTCCAGTCCGGCGAGCAGCGCTACGCGCTGGCGCAGGCTTGCCGAGTAGTCGATCTCGCCGCGCATGGCTTGCGCAGTGATCGCGGAAATTTCATCCTTTTTATTGAGGTAGGCGCCAATTTCGTCGATGCACTCGATGGTGATGAGCGTGGAGTCCATGTCCATGGCGAGGAGTTTCAGGTCCGTGAAGCGCCGACTTTCGGGCACCCAGGCGTGATCGAGTTGATGTGCGTCGCACCAGCCGGCAACGACTTCGCGCCGTGTCGCGTCGCGTAGACGCCAGGCGCGGGGCTGCTGATCGTTAGCCGCAGGGGGGACGAGTGCCTCGGGCGCGGCCGCGCCGCTCAGTTTGGCGAGCGCCGTTGCCCTGAGGGCGGTGGCCTCAGGGCCTTGGACGACGAGGATCGACACGCTGGTCGGCGCGGGGCTCGTCGGCGCTTTTGCGAGGGGCCCCCGGCGCTTCGGACTTGGCGCGCTCGCGCCACTGCATGGCTGCCGCTGGATCCGCGATGACGCCCAAGCCCAGTTCGAGGGCCTGCGCCAGTTCGAGCATAGCTAGTCGGTGGCCGCGCTCGGCGGCCCTGCGGAACCACGCCATTGCCGCCGATACGTCGCGCGGGGCGCCTAAGCCTTTTTGCAACAGTACCGCGAGAAAGAATTGTGCCCCGTCGTGGTCTTGCGCTGCGGCACTGCGAAACCATTTGACCGCTTCGGAGGTATTCTGCTTGACGCCCTCGCCGTCGAGATAGAGGCGTCCGAGTTGCGCCTGCGCGCGCGCCTCTCCCGTCTCGGCCGCCTTGTGCAGCAGTTGCGCCATTTCATCCACATCATAGGGCACGCCCAATCCCATGCCGTACATGAGGCCGAGATTGGTCTGGGCGACCGCTAGTCCCTGGTCGGCGGCGAGTCGGTACCAGCGCGCCGCTTCGATGAAATTCATGAGCGCACCGCGGCCGTCGTAGTGCATGGCGCCCAGGTTGTTCTGCGCCGCGGCGTGGCCCGACTCCCCCGCGCGCAGGTACCAGGCGTAAGCAGACTCGAGATCGCGCAACGGGGGCGGCGCAGTTTCCAGGATGGTGCCGAGCGAGTACTGGGCCTCGATGGCGCCGTCCGCGGCCAGAGGTTTGAGAGAGTCGATGGCCTGTGTGTAATCGCCGCGTTCGAGCGCCCCCATCGCCGGCATCAAACGGTCGAAATTTTCTTTCTCCTGCTGTGCATAGAGCGGCGCTGGGGACGCCAAGCCGGTGAGCAAAAGGAAGACCAGGAGTTGCCGCATGCCTGCGCTCATGTGGTGAGCGCCCCCAGGAGATCCTTTGCTGCCTGCACTCGCAGCGGCCACTCGGCCATTTTGGCCTCCAGCCGCAGGCGGTCGGGACCGGCGAGGCGCAGGTTCTTGCGTTTTTGCAGCAATGAGATGACTCGGTCGCGATCGATAGGCGCATCTTTCTGGAATTGGAGCTGCAGCGCTTCGTGGGTCGCATCCACCCGCGCGATGCCGAGCGGCGCAGCGAGCAGGCGCAGCATGTGGGACTCGAACAGCACCTTCGCGGGCTCGGGCAACAGGCCGAAGCGATCAATGAGTTCCTCGCGCATGCCGTCGAGCGCCTCCTGGCTGGCGCAGTTGGCGAGCCGTTTGTAGAGGGTGAGGCGTTCGTGCACATCGCTGCAGTAGAGCTCTGGCAGCAGCGCCGGGACGTGGAGCTTGATCTCCGTCGCCGTCGCCAGCGGCTGGTCGAGATCGATGGCCTTGCCTTCCCTGAGGGCCTGGACGGCACGCTCGAGCATGCGTGTGTATAGCTCGAAGCCGACTTCCTGGATCTGGCCGGATTGCGACTCGCCCAGCACTTGGCCCGCGCCGCGGATCTCCAGGTCGTGCATCGCCAGGTAAAAGCCCGAGCCCAACTGCTCCATCATCTGTATGGCTTCGAGGCGTTTTTTGGCTTGTTTTCCTAAAGATTCGTCAGAAGGAGTCAACAGATAGGCGTACGCCTGGTGGTGCGAGCGGCCGACACGCCCACGCAACTGGTGCAGTTGCGCAAGGCCGAAGCGGTCGGCGCGGTGGATCACCATGGTGTTGGCGTTCGGATTGTCGATCCCGGTCTCGATGATGGTCGAACACAGCAGCACGTTGTGCCGCTGCTGGGTGAATTCGCGCATCACGCGCTCCAGGTCGCGCTCGCGCATCTGCCCATGCGCCACCGCCAGGCGCGCCTCGGGCAGCAGGCGCGCGAGCTTGTCGTGGGCGTGTTCGATGGTATCGACTTCATTGTGCAGGTAGTAAACCTGCCCGCCGCGACGCAGTTCGCGCAGCACTGCTTCGCGGATCAGACCCTCCGAATGGGTGGCGACGAAGGTCTTGATGGCGAGGCGCCGCTCCGGGGCGGTAGCGATCACCGAGAAATCGCGCAGCCCTTCGAGTGACATGGCGAGCGTCCGCGGAATCGGGGTCGCGGTCAGTGTCAAGACGTCCACCTCGGCGCGCAGGCGTTTCAAGGCCTCTTTTTGGTGTACCCCGAAGCGGTGCTCTTCGTCGATGATCACCAAACCCAGGCGCTCGAATTTCACCTCCTTCGAGAGAAGCTTGTGTGTGCCGATGACGATGTCGAACTCGCCGGAGGCGGTTTTCTTCAGCACCTCGGTGCTTTGCTTGCCGGTGTTGAAGCGGGATAGTTCGCCGATTTTCACCGGCCAGTCTGCGAAGCGGTCGGTGAAAGTCTGGAAATGCTGCTCCACCAGCAGGGTAGTGGGGCACAGCAGCGCGACCTGCTTCTTGTCAGCTACCGCAATGAACGCTGCGCGCAGAGCAACCTCGGTCTTGCCGAAGCCGACATCGCCACAGATGAGGCGGTCCATCGGTTTGCCCGATAGCATGTCGGCGCCCACGGCGGCGATGGCAGCCGCTTGGTCGATCGTTGCCTCGAAACCGAAGCCGTCGGCGAAGGACTCCAGATCGTGCTGGCTGACCTTGAACGAATGGCCTTGGCGCGCGGCGCGCCTGGCGTACAGGTCTAGCAGCTCGGCGGCGGTGTCGCGCACCTGCTTAGCAGCGCGGGTCCTTGCTTTGTCCCATTGCCCGCTGCCCAGCTTGTGCAGTGGCGCTGCTTCCGGTTGCGCGCCCGAATAGCGCGAGATCACCTCCAGTTGCGACACCGGCACATAGAGTTTGTCGCCGCCGTCATAGGCCAGCAGCAGAAACTCCGTCATGCCTTCACCCAGGTCGAGGTTGACCAGGCCGCCGTAGCGCCCGATACCGTGCTGTGCGTGCACCACCGGATCCCCGACCTTGAGCTCGGAGAGGTCACGCAGCATCCCTTCGACCGAGGTCTGCGTCTTGGGGCCGCGGCCTTTGCGCCGTACCGTACCGGCGTACAACTCCGCCTCTGTGACGATGGCCCAGCCCTCCGCGGCAACCATGAAACCGTTGCTGAGTGGGCAAACCGTGAGCGAAAGTTTTTCGCCGTTAGCAGAAAATTCCTGGAAGTTTCCGCAAGGCAAAGGTGCCAGGCCATACTGTGAAAGATACGCAAGCATGGTCTCGCGCCGACCCGCTGACTCGGCGCTTAAGAGGACGCGCACTCCGGCGTCGGCGACGAAGGCTTTGAGCGCCACCAGCGGATCCTTGGCGCGTCGGTCTACCGCCAGTGGCGGTAGGGGAGTGGAGTGGAACGAGGGCGCCAGTTCCTCCTGCGCCGATGCTTCTTCCGGCGCAGCCAGGATGTCAATTCTCGGATAGGCCTTGGTCCGGCCGAAGAACTCCTCGGCGGAGACGAACAGTTGTGCCGGCGGCAACAGCGGCCGGTCCGGGTCGCCGCCCATCATCGTGTAGCGCGACTGGGCGTCGCGCCAGAATGCCTGGATCGCGCCGGCGACGTCGTGGTGCAGGACCAGGGTCGAGGCTGCCGGCAGATAGTCAAACACGGTGGCCAGCGCATCGAAGAAGAGCGGCAAGTAGTACTCCACCCCCGCCGCCGGTACGCCGTTGGAGACATCCTTGTAGAGCCGTCGCTTCGAGGGATCGCCTTCAAAGCGTTCCCGCCAACTGCCCCTGAACTTGCTACGGCCCGCTTCATCGAGTGGGAATTCCCGGGCTGGCAGCAGCCGCACATCTTTCACCATATACAGGGTGCGCTGCGTATCGACGTCGAAAGTGCGGATGGTCTCGATAAGCTCGTCGTCCAGGTCGAGCCGGTAGGGGAGCGCGCTGCCCATCGGGAACAGATCCACGATGCCGCCGCGCAAACAGAATTCGCCAGGCATCATCACCTGTGTTACCGCACTGTAGCCCGCGAGCCCCAGTTGCTGGCGCAGTGCCTCGACATCCAGGCGCTCGCCCTGACGCAGGAAGAAGGTGTAGGCGGCCAGATAGGAGGGAGGGCACAGGCGCACCAGTGCCGTTACGACCGGCACAACGACGATGTCGAAATCACCGCGCTGGATCCGGTAGAGCGTCGCCAGCCGCTCCGATACCAGGTCGTGATGCGGCGAAAAATTGTCGTAGGGCAGCGTCTCCCAGTCGGGCAGCAGGCAGCTGCGCAGCGCTGGCGCGAACCAAGCGATCTCTTCCAGCAGGCGGCCGGCGTCGAGTGCATTGGCGGTCAGTACCGCCAGCGGACGCGACTCTACCGCCAGCCGGGAGAGGACGAGAGCGTCGGAGGAGCCGGCCAGGCCACGGTAGCGTTTCTTGTCTGGAAGAGTGTCGCGATGCATGACAAGACAGGAGCGCCATGCAATTATACGGCGTTGAAATCAAGAAAATTTTCGAATTGACGCTCTACGCGCTGATTCCCGCCGCTGGTGTTGGCGCCAGGATGCGGGGAGAAATTTCAAAACAATACTTGCCGCTCGCCGGCAGGCCGATGTTGTGGCACGCAGTGAAAGCTCTGTGTGTCGCGCCGATCGAAAACGTGTTCGTGGTGCTGGCGCCAGACGACCAGCAGTTCGCGCAACTCGACTGGAGCGCGTTTGCGGGGCGACTGGAGCCGCTCTACTGCGGCGGCGCGAAGCGGCGCGACACGGTGCTCAACGGCATGCTGGCGGCGATGGCGGTGGTGGATACGGATGACTGGCTGCTGGTGCACGACGCGGCACGGCCGTGCCTGCCGAGACAGGATCTGCTCAAGCTCATCCGCGAGACGGGCGATGACAAGGTGGGAGGCATACTCGCGCTGCGCGTAACCGAGACCGTGAAGCGCGCTGTGAGGGATGAAACCCGTAGCGGGGATGAAACCCATAGCGATGAAGGCGCACCCTGGCGTATTTCCGGCAGCGAAGATCGCAACCAGCTCTGGCTGGCGCAAACGCCGCAGATGTTCCGCTGTGGCCTGCTGCTGGAAGCGCTGCAGAAAGCCAAGACCACGATCACCGACGAAGCTGGCGCGCTGGAGCAAATGGGCCTGCATCCGCGTCTCGTCACCGGGAGCCGCGAGAACATCAAGGTTACTTTTGCAGAAGACCTGAAGATCGCCGAAGCGATCCTGGGCGCAAGATGAGCGCAGGGCTATGAGAGTCGGCCAGGGTTTCGATGTGCATGCTTTGGTCGCTGGACGCAAGCTGATCGTCGGCGGCGTCGAGATCTCATACGAAAAAGGTCTGGATGGCCATTCGGACGCGGACGTGCTGCTGCACGCGATTTGCGACGCACTGCTCGGCGCGGCGGCGCTGGGCGATATCGGCCTGCACTTTCCAGATACGGATGCGCAGTACGAAAATGCGGATAGCCGCACTTTTCTAAAAGAGGTAGGAAAAAAAATAAGCGCGCAGGGTTATCGTATCGTCAACCTGGACGCCACCATCATCGCGCAGGCGCCGCGTATGGCACCGCACTTGGCGAAGATGATAGGCAATATTGCCGCCGACTTGGGGCTCAAGCCCGAGGCAGTCAGCGTCAAAGCGACCACCACGGAGCATCTGGGCTCCACGGGCCGAGGTGAGGGCATCGCGGCGCAGGCGATTGCTCTCATCGAGTGAGGAGTCACGGAATATGTATTCGCCTGCCTATAACCATCTCGACGAGCGTAGCGAACAGCTCGCTTTCATGCGCGCCAACAACTTTGCCCTCCTCGTGACCGGCGCCGGTGGGGCTCTCCAGGCCTCGCACCTGCCGGTGACGGTCCAGGAAGATGGCGCGACGATCGTCCTCGACGTGCACATGGCAAAGGGCAACTTGCAATGGCAAGAATTCGGTGCGGATGAACCGCGCGACGAAGTGATGCTCGTCTTCAGCGGCCCGCATGCCTACATCTCGCCGCGTTGGTACGAGGAGCGGGAGCGCGTGCCAACCTGGAACTACGCTGCAGTGCATGCTTATGGGGCGCCAAAAATAATTTCCGATAAAAAAGAGAAATTCGAATCCCAGCGGCGTTTGATCGAGAGTCTCGACCCGCAGTGGCTGCCGAAGTTCGACGCCCTGCGGGCAGAATACGTCGACATGATGCTGGCGGGCATCGTCAATTTTTCGGTGCGGGTCCATCGCCTCGAGGCGCGCTGGAAGCTGTCGCAGAACCGCGGTCGGCGCGAGATGGAGCTGATCGCGGCGGCCCTGGAGAAATCATCCGACCCCGGAGCGCACGCGCTGGCCGCGCTCACCCGCAAGCACTACGTGGAGAATTAACTCCGTCGGAGAATCTGCTACCTGCGCTTAACCCAGATCGGTCGATTCAACTGGACAGTTCCAGGCGCGCCGCTAACGCACGGGTGCGTTCCACTAAGCGGAGCGCGCCAGGGTGACTAGAGAGCGCGCTTGACCGCGTTGGTGACGGCGCGGGTGTTGTGCACGCCGCCCAGATCAGGCGTGAAGACCTGTTCCTCGGTGCTGCGCTCGATGGCTTGCATGAGGCGCGCCGCGGTCTTTGGCTCGCCGAGATGCTCGAGCATCAGGGCGGCGGTCCAGAAGGTGGCGATCGGGTTGGCGACACCCTTGCCGGTGATGTCGAAGGCCGATCCGTGTATAGGCTCGAACATGGAAGGAAATTTTCGCTCCGGGTTCAGGTTCGCCGTGGGCGCGATGCCGAGCGATCCCGACAGCGCCGCGGCGAGATCGGAAAGAATGTCGGCGTGCAGATTGCTGGCGACGATGGTGTCCAGCAGCTCCGGCTTTAGTACCATGCGCGTGGTCACCGCGTCCACGAGTACCCGGTCTGTTTGCACCTCCGGGTATTTTTTTGCAACTTCGTAGAAAATTTCATCCCACAGCACCATGCCGTGGCGCTGGGCGTTCGACTTGGTCACGAGGGTCAAGTGCTGGCGAGGGCGTTTTCTTGCCAGCTCGAAGGCAAAGCGGTGAATTCGCTCGACGCCCACCCGCGTGAACACGGAGGTTTCGGTGGCGACTTCCTCGGGCAAGCCTCGGTGCACGCGCCCGCCAGAGCCCGAATACTCGCCCTCGGTATTTTCACGGATGATCACCCAGTCGATGTGCTTGCCGTTCGTCAGCGGTGATTTGACGCCGGGCAGGACGCGGGCAGGGCGCACGTTGGCGTATTGATCGAAGCCCTGGCAGATCGGCAGCCGCAGACCCCACAAGGAAATATGGTCGGGCACTTTGGGCGAACCGACGGCGCCGAAAAAAATGGCATCGTAAGTCTTTAGCTTTTCGAGCCCGCCCTCGGGAATGTAGGCGCCAGTCTCGAGGTAGCGCTCCGAGCTCCAATCGAAGGACTCGATCTTGATCTCGAATTCTTCCTTCTCAGCTAAAGAATGCAGGACCTCGATGCCGGCCGCAATGACTTCCTTGCCGATCCCGTCGCCGGGGATGGCTGCGATCCGGTAGGTCTTCAAGCGACAATTCTGGATTGCGTGCGCAGTGCTTCCGCAACTGCCGCGCCCACCTCCGAGGTGGTGGCCTTGCCTTTCATGTCGGGCGTGTGCGGACCCTCGATGATTACGCGCTCGATGGCGCGCACTACGTCGGCGGCTGCTTCGGGGTGGCCCAGGTGTTCCAGCATCAGCGCGCCGGACCAGATCTGGCCGATGGGGTTGGCGATCTTCTTGCCGGCGATGTCCGGTGCCGAACCATGCACAGGCTCGAAAATCGACGGCGCGCTGCGCTCGGGGTTGATGTTGCCGGATGGGGCGATGCCGATGGTGCCGGCAGTCGCCGGGCCAAGGTCGGAAAGGATATCGCCGAACAGGTTGGAGGCCACGATCACGTCGAAGCGATCCGGGTTGAGCACCATCTGGATCGACAGCCCGTCAACGTGGTACTGGTCGGTGCGCACGCCCGGATATTTTTTCTTCATCTCGGCAAAGCGTTCGTCCCAGTAGGGCATGGTGATCGAGATGCCGTTTGATTTGGTGCAACTGGTGAGGTGCTGCTTGCGTGTCTGCGCCAGTTCGAAGGCGTATTTCATGATCCGGTCCACGCCGCGGCGGCTGAACACCGATTGCTGGGTCACCACTTCGTGCTCGCTACCCTCGAACATACGGCCGCCGACGTTGCCGTACTCGCCTTCGGTGTTCTCACGGATGACGATGTAATCAATCTCGCCGGGTTTCCTGCCCGCCAAGGGGCAGGGCAAGCCCTCGAACAGGCGCACCGGTCGCAGGTTCACATACAGGTCGAACCAGCGCCGGAAATTGATCAGCAGGCCCCAGGCTGAGATATGGTCGGGAACGATGGCCGAATTGCCGACCGCGCCGAAGTAGACCGCATCGTAGGCGCGCAGGATCTGCTGGGCGTCGTCGGGGCACATTTTGCCGTGTGCCTGGTACCAGTCGCAGCTCCAATCGAATTCCTGCCACTGGAAACGCACGCCGTGCCGGGCCGCGGCAGCCTCCATCACACGCACGCCCTCGGGCATCACTTCACGACCGATGCCATCGCCCGGAATGACCGCAATACGATGTTGCTTCATTTTTCTCTCCTGAAATTCGCGCTGAATTTTATCCGATTAGAATCGGGCTATGCGATTCGCCGCCTTTGAAACCTCGACCGAGTGGTGCTCGGCAGCGCTCTGGATGGACGGCGAGATCGCCAGCGTAGAGGAGCGCGTAGGCTATGCGCATTCGGAACGACTGCTGCCGATGTTGGATCACCTCGTCGCGGCGGCAGGGATCTCGATCGCGCAGCTCGAGGCGCTCGCATTTGGCGCTGGCCCGGGATCGTTCACCGGGTTGCGCATTGCCTGTGGCGTGGCGCAGGGTCTGGCGTTTGCACGCGGCCTGCCCGTCATCGGTATCTCCGGCCTGGAGGCAATGGCGGAAGAATCCGGCGCCACGCGGGTCGTCGCCTGCCTCGATGCACGCATGCACGAAGTGTATTATTCAGCGCTCGAAAAAACCGGCAGTGCTTGGCAGGAAGTGATACCGGCGCAGTGCTTGGCGCCGGCGTTAGCGCCTATGCCTTCGGGCGACGGCTGGACCGGTTGCGGCAACGGATTTGTCGCTTATGAAAAACTCTTCAGGAATCGGTTTTCATACCTCAAACCGGAAATACACCCTAGTGCGCTCGCTGTTGCGCGCCTCGCCGCGCCGCGCTTGGCTGCAGGCGAGGGAATCGACGCCGCGCTGGCCGCGCCGGTGTACCTGAGGGACAAAGTGGCTTTCACCATCCAGGAGCGGAACTCTCGATGAGCGCGGTTCTCAAAGACGCACCGCGGCTCGAGCGCATGCTCGACAGCGATCTTAGCGAGGTGCTGGCGATCGAGAACGCAATCTATACGCATCCCTGGACGCGCGGCAATTTTAGCGATTCTCTGCGCGCCGTCTATGAGTGCTGGACCTGGCGCCTCGATGACGAACTGCTAGGTTATTTCGTGTTGCTGGTGGCGGCGGGCGAAGGCCATTTGCTGAACCTTTCCGTGGCCGTCGCCCACCAGCGCTGTGGGCACGGCAGCGCGCTCCTGAAGGAAGCGATGCGCCTGGCGCGCAGTCGCGGTGCGCAGCACATCTTCCTCGAAGTGCGTAGTGGCAATCTGGGCGCCAAAGCGCTCTACCGCCACTTCGACTTTCGCCAGGTGGCGGTGCGTCCCGATTATTACCCGGCCCATGGGGGACGCGAAGACGCGCTGGTCTTGAGCCTCGCCTTGTGAGCACGTTGAGCACGTGAACCGTCGCAGCGAAATCCTGAAAGAAATGGGCCTGTCTCCGCTATGGAGATTGCGGGCTGGGGTGACGCAGGACCCTCCCTTACCTGAAAGCATAGAGCAGGGAAGTGATATTGCGCGCATGGATTGGGCGCAGTTGCGGGCCAAGGTCGCCGGATGCACCGACTGCAAGCTGCGCGCAGGTTGCAGCCAGACGGTGTTCGGCGTCGGCGACGAGAAGGCGCAATGGCTGCTGGTGGGCGAGGCGCCGGGCTCGGAGGAGGACCGCCTCGGTGACCCCTTCGTCGGCCAGGCCGGCAAATTGCTCGACAACATGCTGGCCGCAATCTCTCTGCACCGCGGCAGCAACGTCTACATCGCCAACGTACTCAAGTGCCGGCCACCCGGCAACCGCGATCCGGAGCCCGACGAGGTCGCCAAGTGCGCACCGCACCTGTGGCGGCAGATTCAACTCATCCAGCCCAAGGTGATCCTGGCGATGGGGCGTTTCGCCGCGCAAACGCTGCTGGGCAGCGATGCCACGATCGCCAGTCTGCGCGGCAAGGTCCACCAGTACGCGGGTGTGCCACTGGTCGTCACCTACCACCCGGCTTATCTGCTGCGCAACCTGCCGGACAAAGCAAAGGCCTGGGCCGACCTACAGTTAGCGAAACAGACGGTCGCTGAACACTAATGGTGCCCGCTTTCGGCGCGGGCGAAGGCGAGCAGCTTGTCAATCTGCTCGCCGTGCAGACGGCGGTTGAGCTGGTACCAGCGCAGCACCATCGCCATGGTGCCGGCGACAAACAGACCGAACAGCGCGATCACCCAGTAGATCGACAGGCCGGCGGCGAGCAGGATCGAGTAAAGCGCGATCATCACCAGGATGGAAATGTTTTCGTTGAAGTTCTGCACTGCGATCGAGCGGCCGGCGCCGACCAAGTGGTGGCCGCGGTGCTGCAGCAGCGCGTTCATCGGCACCACGAAGAACCCGGCTAGGCCGCCGATCAGCACGATTAGCGGCACCGCGAGCCAGACCTCGTGCACCACATCCATCAGGATCACGATCAGGCCCATGGCGATGCCGAGCGGGATCACTTTCACCGCGTGGTCCAGGCGTACGTGCATCGAAGCGAGCACGGCGCCCAGCGCGATGCCGATGGCGCATACGCCTTGCAGGATGGACGCGTCAGACAGGTTGTAGCCGAGCGCGGCGCTGGACCAGTCGATGACGATGAATTGCAGGGTGGCGCCGGCGCCCCAGAACAGCGTGGTCACCGCGAGCGAGATCTG
>SHXK01000005.1 GCA_009693335.1 Betaproteobacteria bacterium
ACTGACTTCTCCTGCATCCCCTTTTCGACGTAGTCGCGCACGTCCTGGGTGATTTTCATGGAGCAGAAGTGCGGTCCGCACATCGAGCAGAAGTGCGCCACTTTCATGCTGTCTTTGGGCAGCGTCTCGTCGTGGAAATCCTTGGCCGTATCGGGGTCCAGCCCCAGGTTGAACTGATCCTCCCAGCGGAACTCGAAGCGCGCTTTTGAGACCGCGTTGTCGCGGATCTGCGCCCCGGGATGGCCCTTGGCAAGGTCGGCCGCGTGCGCGGCGATCTTGTAAGCCATGATGCCGTCCTTCACGTCTTTCTTGTTCGGCAGGCCGAGGTGCTCCTTGGGCGTCACGTAACACAGCATCGCGGTGCCGTACCAGCCGATCTGCGCTGCGCCGATGGCGCTGGTGATGTGGTCGTAACCCGGCGCGATGTCGGTGGTCAAGGGCCCCAGAGTGTAGAAAGGCGCCTCGTGGCACTCCTTCAGCTGGATCTCCATGTTCTCCTTGATGAGCTGCATGGGGACGTGGCCGGGGCCCTCGATCATCACCTGCACGTCGTGTTTCCAGGCGATCTGGGTGAGTTCGCCCAGCGTGCGGAGCTCGGAGAGCTGCGCCTCGTCATTGGCGTCGTAACCCGAGCCGGGGCGCAAGCCGTCGCCTAAGCTAAAGCTCACGTCGTAAGCCTTCATGATGTCGCAGATGTCCTCGAAGTGCGTGTAGAGGAAGCTCTCTTTGTGGTGCGAGAGGCACCACTTGGCCATGATCGAGCCACCACGCGAGACGATACCGGTCATGCGCTTGGCGGTCATCGGCACGTAGCGCAGCAGCACCCCGGCGTGGATGGTGAAGTAGTCCACCCCCTGCTCGGCCTGCTCGATCAGTGTGTCGCGGTAGATTTCCCAGGTCAACTCTTCGGCCTTGCCGTCCACCTTTTCCAGCGCCTGGTAAATCGGCACCGTGCCGATCGGCACCGGCGAATTGCGGATGATCCACTCGCGCGTCTCGTGGATGTGCTTGCCGGTGGACAGGTCCATCACCGTGTCGCCGCCCCAGCGGATCGCCCAGGTCATTTTTTCCACTTCCTCGCCAATTCCCGAGGACAGCGCCGAATTGCCGATGTTGGCGTTGATCTTCACCAGGAAGTTCCGCCCGATGATCATCGGCTCGCTCTCCGGGTGGTTGATGTTGGCTGGGATGATGGCGCGACCACGCGCCACTTCCGCGCGCACGAATTCCGGGGTGATGAGATCTGGGATGGCGGCACCAAAGCTCTCGCCCCGGTGCTGCTTCAGCATCAGCTCCAGCATTTTCTCGCCGGTCTTGCCGCCCCGCTTCAGACTCTCGATGTACTGCTCGCGCTCAAGGTTCTCGCGGATAGCGATGAACTCCATCTCGGGCGTGACGATGCCCTGGCGGGCGTAATGCATCTGCGAGACATTCATCCCCGCCTTGGCCCGTCGCGGGGTGCGCTTGAGGTTGAAGCGCAGTTCGGCCAACTTAGGATCGTGCAGGCGCTCGATGCCATATTGCGACGACGGTCCGACCAGGAGGTCGGTATCGTTACGCTCTGCGATCCATGGCTGGCGCAGCGGCGCCAGGCCCGAGCGAATATCGATTTTTGCGGCCGGGTCGGTGTAAGGCCCGGAGCAATCGTAAACGAACACCGGCGGATTCTTCTCGCCGCCGAACATGGTCGGCGTATCGGCCTGCGTGATCTCGCGCATCGGCACGCGCAGGTCCGCGCGCGAACCCTCGACGTAGATCTTGCGCGAGTTGGGCAGCGGCTTGATGGCCGCTTCGTCAACCTGCGCGGTGGTGGCTAAAAACTTGGGATGGGCATTCATTTCGCTTCCTTTCGGCGGCATTACCCGCACAATGCGCTTCTTGACCCGCTTCTTGACCCTTTGGCAGTGCAGCATTATATGACTGAAGCCATGAGACTTTCCCAGCGCCTGGGTGCAGCGCTTTGGTAAGATTGCGCCTTCCCCCGGCACTTCGGCATAGGCTCTGACGCCAGCCCGTCATCTTCTCTCATGAACCTCGAACAGGCCCGCAGCAACATGATCGAGCAGCAGATTCGCACCTGGGAGGTGCTGGATCAGGCGGTGCTCGATCTGCTCTACACGGTGCCGCGCGAGGATTTCGTGCCGCCGGCGTACCGCAATCTGGCCTTCACCGACATGGAAATTCCCCTGGGGAAGCATGCGGCAGAAGGGCAAAAGATGTGGTCGCCGAAAATGGAAGCCCGCATTCTTCAAGAATTAGGCGTAAAAAAAACCGATCGCGTGCTCGAAATCGGCACCGGCAGCGGCTATCTGACTGCTTTGTTGGCGCATCGCGCCGCCCAGGTGATCTCGGTCGAAATCGATCCGGCGCTGGCCGCGCTGGGCCGCGCCAACCTCGAACGCCACGGGCTCGACAACGTCTCCCTTGAAATCGGCGACGGCGCCCGCGACCACGGCAAGTGGGGTCCTTACGATATCGTGGTACTCACCGGCTCGGTGCCGGTGCTGCCCGAGGCGATGCTCGCCTCGCTGGCGCCGGGCGGACGCGCTTTCGCGGTGGTGGGCGATGCGCCGGTGATGACCGCCCAGCTGATCACCTGCACCGCGCCGGGCGCCTGGCGCAGCGAAGGGCTGTTCGAGACGCTGCTGGCGCCGCTGGCCAACTGCCTGCAGCCTTCTCGCTTCAGGTTCTGATAAGGTCCGATCCATGCGCGCCCTCTTGCTGGCCCTTTCCTTCTTCGCGCTGCCCGCGCTCGCACAAGACCTGCAACAGGTCTATCGCGATGCGAAAGCCTACGACGCGCCCTACGCCGCCGCGCGCTATGCCCTCAGGGCGGGTATGGAGAAGCTGCCGCAGGGCCGCGCACTGACGCTGCCGACGCTCAACCTGGCGGGCAACGCCACCAACACGCGCACCGACACCGTGCCGCACGACAGCGCGAACGCCTCGAGCCTGCGCGATGCGCGTTCCTTCGGCTACTCACTGTCGTTTTCGCAACCGATTTTCCGCTTGCAGAACACCCTGCAGTTCAACCAAGCCGAAGTCCAGGTGAAACAGTCCGAGGCAAACTTCGGCCAGTCGGCGCAGGAGCTGATCGTGCGCACCGCGCAGGCCTACTTCGATGTGCTCGCGGCGCAGGACACGCTGGCGCTGGTGCAGGCGCAAAAAACCGCCATCAGCGAGCAACTGGCGCAGGCCAAACGCAATTTCGAAGTTGGCACCGCCACCATCACCGACACGCACGAGGCGCAGTCGCGCTTCGATCTGTCGGCGGCGCAGGAGATCGCCGCGCTGAACGACCTCGAGACCAAGCGCAGCGCCCTGCAGCAGATCTCCGGCAAGGCCTACCCGGCGTTGAAGCCGCTGCGGGCGCAGGTCAAGCTCTCGCCGCCCAACCCGGCCAACATGCAGAACTGGGTGGAGCTGGCCGAAAAACAGGGTTACCCGGTGCGGATCCAGGAGACGGCGACAGCGATCGCCAACCTCGAAGCCAAGCGCAACACCGCGGGTCATTACCCGACGCTCGATTTCGTCGCCAGCTACGGCACCACTTCGCAGACCGCCTCGCAGCTCTCGTCGGTGCCCAGCAACGTCAGCACCGGGGTCTTGGGCCTGCAGCTGGCATTGCCCCTGTACCAGGGCGGCTCGATCAGTTCCAAAGAGCGCGAAGCAGCCTCGCTCTACGAAAAAGCCAAACAGGACCTGGAGAACGCCCGCCGCAGCGGGGCGCTCACGGCGCGTCTATCCTTTCTTGGCGTCACCAACGGCATCGCCCAGGTAGGCGCGCTAGAGCAAGCGCTGCTGTCCTCGCAAAGCGCGCTGGACTCGAACAAGCTCGGCTACGAAGTGGGGGTGCGCATCAACATCGACGTACTGAACGCGCAGCAGCAG
Source organism: Betaproteobacteria bacterium (assembly GCA_009693335.1). GTDB lineage: Bacteria > Pseudomonadota > Gammaproteobacteria > Burkholderiales > SG8-39 > RBG-16-66-20. Next base: position 3,892 of record SHXK01000005.1, read on the forward strand.
CTATTCTCCACCCGCCGCGACTTGGCGCTGGCGCGCTACAACACCATCACCAGCCACTTAAAACTGAAAGCCGCCGCCGGCAGCCTGCGCGACGAAGACCTCGAAGAAGTCAACCGCGCGCTGCAGCCGTAAGCAGTTCCCTGCAGACCTGCAGGTGCTTCAGCGTGGCGCCGCGGTGCGCGTCGCAAAGTTGTTTGCCCGCCGCGCCCATCTTTTCCCGTTCAGCGGCGCTCAAGAGTAGCCGCAAGGCTTCCCGGATCGCGCCTGCCGCATCCGCCACCTGCACCGCGGCGCCGGCGTCCAGCGCCAGGCGCGCGGCCTCGGTGAAATTGAACATGCTGGGCCCCAGCACCACCGGCACACCGGCCGCGCAGGCCTCGATCAGGTTCTGGCCGCCACGCGGCACGAACGAGCCACCGATCACCGCCACATCCGCCGCCGCGGTGTAGAAATCCATCTCGCCCATGGTGTCGCCCAGGTACACGCGGTGTTGCGGGCCTGGCAAATCGCCGCCGCTGCGGCGCGCCACGGGGAACCCGTCCTTTACCGACAGGGCCGCGACCTCATCGAAGCGCCGCGGATGGCGGGGCACGATGAGCACCAGCAATTTTTCATCCCAAGCTGGCATCGCTTCCAGCAGCATTTTTTCCTCGCCTTCGCGCGTGCTGGCCAGCAGCAGCACCGGACGCCCGAGCCGTTCGCGCCAGGCTCTGCCCTCGGCGCGCTTCGCTTCCTCCGGCGTGCTCTCGAACTTGAGATTTCCCGCCACCTCGGCACGGCGCACGCCCAATGTGCGCAGGCGTTGCGCATCCCCTTCGCTTTGCGCGCAAACCGCCGCCAGCGAGGCGAAGGCTGGCCGCGCCAGCGCGCTCCAGCGCCGGTAACCCAACGCGGATTTTTCCGATAGGCGGGCATTCGCCAGCAGCATCGGCACCCCGTGGCGGACGCAGGCCGCCAGCAAGTTCGGCCAGATCTCGGTTTCCATCAACACCCCCAGGCGCGGCCGGTAGTGCGCCAGAAAGCGGCGCACCGCGCCCGGATAGTCGTAGGGCAGCCAGGCAATGCGCACCGCTTCGACATGCAATTCCTTCAGCGTCTCGCGGCCCGCCGCCGTCATGCAAGTGAGCACCAGTTCGTGATCGGCATACGCCGCCGCGAGCGAGCGCACCAGCGCCGCGCTCCCGCGTGCCTCGCCCACCGACACTGCATGCAACCACAACACCGGCCGCAGCCGCTGGGGTTCATCACCGTAAATGCCGAAGCGCTCGCCGATATTGCGGCGATAGCCGGGTTCACGGCGACCCCGCCACCACAAGCGCAACAGAATGATCGGCGCCCCAGCGCGCAACACGAACGTATACAGGGCGCGCCACATCAGCGCAGCGTCCCTAGCGATTCGAGCGCGACGAGCACCTCGCCGACCGCGGGCGGCTGACCCGCGCTGCCCAAGTTAGCAAAGCGCCCAGAGCCATACAGCCCGGTCAGCTCAGAATCCGAAGCGCAGTAAAGACCCACCACAGGCACATCCAGAGCCGCGGCCAGGTGCGCCAGACCCGTGTCCACGCCCACCACGCAATGCGCACCGCGCGCGAGACTCGCCAGTTCGGTCAAGCTCATGCGCTGCGGCACCACTGCGCCTGGAATGGCTGTCGCGATGCGCGCGCAGCGACACCTTTCTTCCTCGCTCCCCCAGGGCAGCAGGCATTGCATTCCGCGCGCAGCCAGCTTCGCGCCCAACGAGCGCCAATGCTCTTCTGACCAGAGCTTGTCGTCGCGGCTGGTCATGGTCAGCAGCAACGCGTAAGGAGCAGATGTAGGCCCGCCCCCCTGGAGCTGCGCAGGGTCAGCGGCGCGCAGGCCGTAGTCGCAAGCGCCCTCCAAGGCGTAGCCGAGCGCCGCGGCGGCCAGGCGGCGATTGCGTTCCACCGCATGCAAGGCCCTCGGCACCGCGTGGCGCGTGTCGTAGAAACGCGCGGCGACCGGTTCGCGCGCGCTGGTGCGATCGAAGCCGTGTTTCGGACCTCGCGCCTGGGCCGCCACCAGCGCGCTCTTAATCAGTCCCTGGCCGTCAATGACGAAATCGTAATGTTCGCTTCTCAACGCAGCACGAAACGCACCAAACTCAGCCCAGGTAGAGGAGGAAAAAAGCGTGCCGCGCCAGCGCCGGAGGGCCACCGGAATCACGCGACGCACCTGAGGGTGCAACGCGGCGACTTCGGCAAAAGCCTCTTCGACCACCCAGTCGATGACCGCGCCCGGCACATAGCGCGCGACATCCGTGACGGCCGGGCAGTGATGTACGACATCGCCCAGCGAGGAGGTTTTGACGAAGAGGATCTTCGGCACCGGCTAGCCAGATTCCCTTCCTGCCGGAACAGCGAGCCATTCCAACCCTTGGACTTTTGGTTCCAAGTGGGCGAGCGCCGCGCGCCCCTGGAGCGCCCGCTTCACCCAGCCGGGGCCGCGGGAAAGCGCGTCACGCCACGCCTGATCCAGCTCCTCCGGGTTCGATGCCGCGAGCGGCTCTATCAGCGCCGCCGACTGGTGGAGGTCCTTGCGCGCCTTCACACGCAGTGCGCCTTTGCGCTCGCCGTAGACGATGAGCTTGTGCACGGCGAAACGCCCGGGCGCCGGGATGTTGACCGCGACCGCACCTTCGTCGCAAAAGAGCGCCGCCTGGATCGTGTCTTGCAGGGGAAATTCCATGAACGGCAACGGTTGCAGGGCGACGTTCAGGTTCGGTACGCGCACGCTGCGCGACCCGCCACCGCGGCCAAGGGTGGTGAGGAAATCCACACGCGACTCGGGATCCTTGGGGTTCAGAGTGGTCGCGCCCGCGGCGCCTTGGAGCTCAGTGATCGGCAGGAACCCCATCTCGAGCGACTCCAGCGCTTTGTGCACGTCCACCTGCACATTGGCAGGCAGCGCCACCGAGATGTTGCGCCCAGCGTGGGCGAGATCCACATCCAGCGTGCGCGCGCCCTCGGTGAAGCGCAAGCCGAGGCCATTGCCCATGCACAGGAAAGCGTGGGTGCCGACCAGCACGCCACCGGCGCGGAAGAAACCGTACTCGGCGAGCCGGCGCACGATGCGGAAATGCCGCGGCACTGCGGCGGCGCAGCCCAGCGCCCCGGCGGCGCGTGCCAGCGGGGCGAGCGGGACGGGCGCCTCGTCGCGGAAGCGCTTGATCAGGCGGCACACGCGCGGGCTGTCCGGGCCGACGTAGAGCTGGCGCAGGGCCCCGCCCACGTCCCGATAGGCGAAATACCAGTAGGTGCGGCCTTTGATGCGTTTAGCAGCGAAGCTGCCGTTCAGTTGCGCCACCGAGCGCTGCAGCTCGCGCGCCTGGGTGGCGTGCAGCAGCTCGGCGTAGGCGGTCTGGGCGGCGAGGCTAAGTTCAGTGGCGCGCATGGCGGGCGTACAACGATATAATCAACGATACGGAGTTATACAACAATATGCTGCCGCGTTGTATAACCCCCCATACTCGACCCACGCCTCGCCCGAGAAACCATTGAACGCCCCTGCCAGAGCGCGGGTCTCCGCGGTCCTCATCACGCACAACGCCGCCGCGCAGCTTGCCGATTGCCTGGCCAGCGTGGCTTTCGCCGACGAAGTCGTGGTGGTGGATTCGGGCAGCACCGACGCCACCGTGGCGCTCGCCGAACGCTACGGCGCGCGCGTGGTGGTAAAGGCATGGCTGGGCTTCGGCCGGCAGAAACAGTTCGCCGTCGAGCAGGCGGCGCACGACTGGGTACTGTGCCTGGACGCCGACGAGCGGGTGTCACCCGAGCTTGCCGCCAGCCTGGTGCGAGAGCTGGAGGCGCCCGCCGCGTCGGTGTACCGCATGGCGCGACGCAACCGCTTTCTCGGCCGCTGGCTGCGCCACGGCGAAGGTTATTCGGACTGGAGCGCGCGCCTCTTCGATCGCCGACAGGCGCGCTGGAGCGACGACCCCGTGCACGAAAAAGTGCTTTACACCGCGACGCCGGGCACCCTCACCGGCGACTTGTTACACGCGTCGGCCGAAGACCTCGGCCGCTACCTCGAGAAACAGAACCGCTACACCGCGCTCGCCGCGGCTGAGCTGCACCGACGCGGGCGGCGGGCCGGCGTCATAGAACTCGTCTTCTCGCCTCTGCTGCGCTTCTTCAAGTTCTATTTCCTGCGTCTGGGCTTCCTCGACGGCCTGCCCGGACTGGTGCACATCTCGATCGGCTGCATGAACAGTTTCATGAAATATGCGAAGCTGATCGAACTGCGGCGGGCAGACGGGAAATGATCGAAATGCGCACTTGGAGATCTCCCCGTTGGCATGATTGACAACAGGCTTGTCCGTTGGCATAGTTGCCAACGATGAAGGCGCGCCTGCTCTATGAGTTCAAGCAGCACTATGACGACGGCGCGATCGTCGAGATGGTGCTCTGGGAGTTGCCGCAACCCGTCGCCGGCAGCGCGCACCGCTATAAGTACCGTCTTTTCTACGGTTTCCCGGGTCGGCGCGTCGTGGGGTACGACAACGAATCGGGTAAAGGCGACCATCGCCACGCAGGTGCAACAGAATCGGCCTATGCATTCGTATCGCCGGAATCCCTGATGGAGGATTTTCTGGCGGACGTCAGACAAAGGAGGCAGAAATGAACAGAACAGCCACTATTCGAATCGAACGCGACACTCAATTGGCGCTCGCGCGCGGTGCGCGCGGGTTTGCGCGTGCATGGCGCACGGGCAAGGATCAAGGCAGCGACCTCACCTTCGAATCGCCGGCCGCCCTGTTTCGCTCGCTGACACCGGCACGCTGGGCAGCGATCGAGCGTCTGCAAGCCATCGGCCCCTCTACGCTGCGCGGGCTCGCGCGCGCACTCGACAGGGACGTGAAATCGGTGCATCGCGATATCCATGCCTTGATTGGAATCGGCATCGTGACAAAGGACAGCAAGGGAAGCGTGCTCGTGCCTTTTTCGCGGATTCGCGCCGAGTTCGACCTGCAGCCGAAGCAGGCTGCATAATCAGAACGCAGGCCGCTACGGCCCACATTAACCATGCAAATCATCCACAACGCGGTAGATTTGCACGGATGATCGTGCGCGCGCTCAATCCGGTTGTGGTCGGCATGCAGCGCCGGCATCCTGCGGTCGGGGTGCTAGAGCCGCGACAGCACCATCCCGCCCTATCAGGCCCGCCAGTTGATCGAAATGCTGGACCAATACGGAGGATAGTACGATGCGATATCCGATCGAGGTCTTCTGAAGCGGCGAGGACGAGGGATTCATCGTGATCTTCCCGGCGCTTCCGCGCGGGGCAAGTCCGAGGCTGATGCGATTGAGGAATTGCATACCGTGATCGACCTCTGGATCAAGGCGGCCAAAAAGGCGGGCAATCCCGTACCCAAGCCGAGCGACCGCACAGTGATGGCGCGCACCGACAACCGCAGCTAATCATGCCAGAGCGCAACATCACGCTCTCGATCGTCAGCCATCGGCAGAACGCGCTGGTCAACCAGCTGCTTGAGGACATTCAGCGCCACTGCGCCGAACGCGTCGTGCTCGTCCTAACGGAGAACATCCCGGATCCGACGCCGCTCGCCACAGAAACGCTGTCCTGTCCCGTGGAGCGGATCGCCAACAACCAAGTCAAGGGTTTCGGCGCCAACCACAACGCGGCGTTCAAGCATTGCCAGACACCTTACTTCTGCGTGGTCAATCCGGATATCCGTCTGCCTGCGGATCCTTTTGCCGCACTGTTGCTAGCGCTAGCCGACCCTCGAGTTGCGGTAGCCGGCCCGCTGGTCCAAAGCCCTGCGGGCGGGATCGAGGACAGCGCGCGGCGTTTTCCCACGGCCGGGTCTTTGCTGAAGAAAATTTTCGTTGAAAAAAAACAGCCGGACTATCCGACAACTCAAGGTCCACTGAAGGGGGATTGGCTGGCCGGCATGTTCATGCTGTTCCGCAGCGACGCCTACCGCTCCATTGGTGGCTTCGACGAGGCGTACTTCCTCTATTACGAAGACGTGGACCTCTGCCGGCGGCTGCACGCGGCGGACAGGACCGTGCTATACGTTCCAGCCGCCGAAGTCGTTCACGATGCGCAGCGAGCGAGCCGGCGTGACCCGCGCCTAGCGCTGCAACACCTGAAGAGCGCGCTCAGGTTCCTTTCGAAAAGCTAGGATGTTAGCGGCCGCTGAATGTACCGGCGATCCGCGCCCCGATCGTCATCGGCAGACGCAGGCCCTGGAAATAGATCGAGTTGATCTCCACGCGCACATGGCCCGCCACGCGCTCGCGCTCGATGGACCAGGCCATGCGAAAGTCCCATAGCAGACGCTCGAAGAGATTGCCGCGCAAATAGGATTTTCCCGAGAACTCGGTGAACAGAAGTTCCTTGTCCACGCTCACGCGCCCCGAAGCGAGGCTCTGGCGCGTGGCCTGCGCGTCATGCTCACGAATGCCGCATAACACCTCGGGAACGAACGCGAATTCCCCGTTTTCCAGCAGCCGGAACCACATCTCCAGGTCGACGAGCTGCAGATAACGCGCGCTGAAGCCGCCCTGCGCATCCGCGTGACGGAACATCACCGCCGTCGGTTCGCCGATGAGGTTGCCGAGAAAAAAACACCGTCGGATTGCTGCCTGCCCGGTGCAGACGACTTCCCCGCTGGCGTAGCGCAACACGCGTGTGCGTACGGCGCTGTCGCCGAAGGTGCGGCGCGCGCAGGCGGCGAGCTTTACGTTCGGACGGCCCTGCAGCACGCCCAGCAGGCGTTCGACGCAACCCGCGTCGAGCAGGTCGTCCGCGCACAGGAATTTCACGTATTCGCCACGCGCGAGCTGCAGGCATCGGTTGAAATTCTCCTGCATATCCGTGTGTACCGGGGCGAGTGATTACTCTGGCCTACGCCGACGCGCTCGATCTTCTGCTCCTCCCCGGATGGCCGGTTCAGATCGTCGACATGGTCCTGGACGAAATGACGCGCAACCAGACCCCCACCAGCCAGTTGATCGGCGCATGGATAAGTGCGCACCAGTTACCCGTGGTGGCCACCAGGACGCATCGGCATTACCTGCAAGCGCAGGAAACTCCGGCGATGGCAGAAATCAAACGGGCGAACCTGAGGGAACTTGCCATTCAGGAAGCGATGAGCGATTTCGCCCTGGCAAAGCCCTCACAGATGGGCATTTTCCTGTTCGAGGACCACAAAATTGCGCGGGCCAGTTTCATGCTGCCCGAGAACTGCCGCAAGGTGAGCACGCGAGCGTTTCTGATTTTCCTTGAAGAAAAGGGTAGTCTGCCCTCCGCTGTCGAGATTGAACGCAAGGCCATTCTCAACGGACGCAATTTCTCGCAGCTTCGATTTCCGCCGGTGTAACGAACTGAGGTTTCACGCACGTTGCCTGCCCGCGGGCGCCGGTTGTAGGACCAGCACATCTCCACCCCAGCCTATGCGACCTTTGCCGCCATTCAGTGCAACACCTGAAACCTAAAATCGCCGGCACGACAAATCCCCTACCGCTTCCGCCGCTTACCCCTCGCCGCCATTTTTAAGCGGATTTCGACAGCCATTCACAATGCTCGCGCCCTTCTTCGGTTTGGGCATGTTGGCAAGCAGTTTGGCCGCAAGATTGTAGATTTCGTCGGGCTGCGATTCCTCGACTACCCGCAGCACGCTCATCGAATCGGTCATGTCGCCATGGTGAAGAATGAGCTTGCGCTCGGGCACGTGCGGGTCCTCGTAGAGATGGTCGATGCGCGGGGTGTTGAAGAGCGACGAGCGGCGTTTCAGGCCGTGCACGACGTAGCCTTTCTTGAGTAGAAACTCGGTGCGAGACGCCCGGCCGGTTGCCCGATGTCGAAATAGCGCCCGGACAGGCCGCGCGGCAGTTGTCATCCTATCATGACGTGATAGGATATGATATGGATGTCCCCGAGTACGCGCTCGAGCTGCTGCTTGCCTATGACGGGCGACTGCACTACTTCGCAAGCGGTCATTACCTCAAGTTCGAGGTCAAGGCGGTGGAGAAGTCTCGACGCGTGCCGCACGGCATCGCCTACTCGCTGACGCTCCACGCGCCGGACGGCAAGCGGCTCGTTGGATTCGACAACGCCCATCCGGTGCCGCATCGGGGCGGCCGCCACGTCAGGCGAAGGCCGGAGGCTGACCACTGGCACCGCACGATGGGCGACAAGGGCAGGCCGTACGAATTCGTCTCGGTGGAGCGGCTGCTGGAAGATTTTTTCAGCGAGGCCGAGCGGGTATTGAGGGAACAGGGCGTGGCGTTCGAGATCGTAACCGAGAAAGAGGGTTGATATGAAACTGAAAATCCAATCGATGAAGGCGCTCAGGGCCGAAATGCTTTCCGTCGCGCGGGGCGAGCGCAAGGCGCCTGCCGCCGTACGACAGGCGTCGTTCGAGTCGGTTGAAGCCGTGATGCGCCTGCTTACGCCGGAGAGCCGTCAATTGCTGGCCGCGATCGAGCGCAAAAAGCCGGCATCGGTCGCCGATCTGGCGCGGCTGCTGCGGCGGGCCGAACCGAACGTCAGCCGTACGCTGGGCAAACTCGTCGCCGCAGGCTTCGTCAGGCTGAAACCCGGCGCCGGCAGGACGAAAGTGCCGGAAGTGGCGATTCACCGATTGACGGTCGATATCGACCTTTGCCGTCAGACGGATCGGGTAGCCGTCGCCTGAGCATACGGCGGCGTTCGGCTCGTCGGAGCGCGGCAGGCCTTTTCCGGCAGATTAGGATCAGCGCGCTGCGTTGACGTCAGAGACTAAAGTCGCCAGCAGGTGCTGCCCGCATGGCGCAACGCGTCCAGGTCCAGCACACCTTTGACGTCCAGCACGCAGCCGCCGGGCGTGAGCTTGGCGAGGAAGTCTTGGCTGCCGCGCTCCAAGAAACTCTTGTGCGCCACCGCGAGGATCAGCGCATCCGCGCGCGGCAGCGCGGCCCAATCCTCGAGCTCGATGCCGTATTCCTGCTTCGCTTGTCGCGGATCGGCGATGGGATCGTGCACGTGCACGCGCGCGCCCTGCGACACTAGTTCCGCGCACAGGTCCGCCACCTTGGAATTGCGCAGGTCGCTCACATTTTCCTTGAAGGTCAGTCCCAGTAAATTGACCGTCGCGCCGCTGATTTTCTTGCCGTTGTGTTCGAGCAGGCGGACCGTTTTTCCAGCCACGAAGGCGGCCATGCCGTCGTTGATGCGCCGCCCGGCGAGGATCACCTGCGGTTGATACCCCACCATCTCGGCGCGGTGGGTCAGGTAGTACGGATCGACGCCGATGCAATGGCCGCCCACCAGGCCGGGCGTAAACGGCAGGAAGTTCCATTTCGTTGCCGCCGCTGCCAACACCGCGCGCGTATCCAGTCCCAGGCGGTCAAAAATAATCGCCAGCTCGTTCATGAGCGCGATGTTGAGGTCGCGTTGCGTGTTCTCAATCACTTTCGCCACCTCGGCGATCTCGATGCTGGCGGCGCGGTGGATACCGGCCGGCACGATCCCGCCGTAGAGCGCCGCGACGCGCGCCAGCGTCTGGGGTGTATCGCCAGCGACCACCTTGACGATGCGCGCCAGGGTGTGCTCGCGATCGCCCGGGTTAATGCGCTCGGGCGAATAGCCGACGTGGAAATCCTGCTGCCATTTGTTGCCCGAGGCCTCCTCGAGCGCCGGCACGCAGATGCCCGCAGTGGCGCCGGGATAAACGGTGGACTCAAAGACCACGGTGGCGCCGCGCTTCAGGTTCGCGCCGATGGTACGCGAAGCCGAGACCAGCATTGCCATATCGGGCCGCTTGGCTTCGTCCACTGGGGTGGGCACGGCGACGATCACGAAATCGACTTCCTTGAGCGCCGCAGCATCCGTAGTGACGCTGAGCGACCTTGCCGCGCGCAGTTCATCGGCGCTCAGCTCGCCGCTGCGGTCCTCGCCGCGCCCGAGCGCCTCTACCCGCTCACGCGAGCGGTCGTAGCCGATAAGTGCGCTGGCGCTTGCCAAACTCGACCGCGAGCGGCAAACCAACATAACCCAAGCCGACCACCGCCACCACGGTGTCGGAAACGACCGCGCCCTCGCTCATGCCGTGAAGCCGTCGCTGCCGGCGTAGTACGAGCGGTACCAAGCGACAAAGCGCTCGACGCCGACCTCAATCGAGGTCGCCGGCGCGTAGCCGATTTCAGCGCGCAGCTTCTCCGTGGAAGCATAGGTGGCCTGCACGTCGCCCGGCTGCATGGGCGCCAGCTCGATCCGCGCCTTCCGGCCCAGCGCGTTCTCCACCGCATGCACGAAGTCCATGAGGTTCACCGGCGATCCATGGCCAATATTGAACAGCCGCGCGGTCGAACCGCCTTGCGCGCCTGGGTGCGGCTTCTCAACGAGTGCCGTTACGGCGTCGACAATGTCATCGATGTAGGTGAAATCGCGCAGCATATCGCCGCCGTTGAAGACGCGGATCGGCTGACCTTCGAGGATCGCGCGCGTAAAGAGGAAGAGCGCCATGTCGGGCCGGCCCCAGGGGCCATACACGGTAAAGAAGCGCAGACCGGTCGAAGCGAGCCCGAACAGTTCCGCATAGCTGTGCGCCATCAATTCGTTGGCGCGCTTGGTAACCGCGTACAAGCTCACCGGGCTGTCCACCCGGTGCTCCTCGCGGAACGGCAACTCGGTATTCGCACCGTAAACGCTGGAGCTGCTGGCGTAGCAAAGATGCGCCATCTTCACCTTGCGGCAGCCCTCGAGAATATTCAGGAAGCCCGCAAGGTTGCTATTCACGTAGGCCATCGGATTCTCGAGCGAATAACGCACGCCCGCCTGCGCCGCCAGATGCAGTACCGCATCGAAACGCTGTGGCTCGAACACGGTAGCCAGCGCAGGCGCGGCGGCGATATCGAGCTTCTCGAACGCGAACCCAGGGAAAGGCCGCAGTTGCTCCAGCCGGGCGCGCTTGAGCGCCGGATCGTAATAGGCATTCAGGTTGTCGATGCCGAAGACCTCATGCCCGCGCTCGAGCAGCCGCTGGCAGGCATGCATGCCGATGAACCCTGCCGCGCCGGTGACCAAGACTCTCATGCCGCCCCCGGCGCGAGTTCCCGCACCGCGGCAACGATGCGCTGCTGCGTGGCTTCATCCAGATCGGCGTGCATCGGCAGGCTGATCACCTCACGTGCGAGCGCCTCGGACACCGGGAACGACTGACCCACGTAGCCCTCCGCATAGGCCGGCTGCTGGTGCAGCGACAGCGGATAGTGCACCGCGCTCGGAATGCCGCGCGCCCTGAGCCCCTGCTCGATGCGGGCGCGCTCGCTCACGCGCACTGTGTACTGCGCGTAAACGCTGTTGCGGTCAGGTCGGACTTTCAAGGTCCTGACCAAAGGCGCAAGCAGTGCGTCGTAGCGCGCGCCGATCGTGATCCGTTGCCGGACCTCCCAGTCGAAGCGCTCGAGCTTCGCCAGTACCACTGCGCACTGGAGGGTATCCATGCGCCCACCCACGCCGATGCGCGTGCGCTGGTAGCGGCCGCTCTGGCCGTGGACGCGGATCTCGCGCATCGCCGTGGCCAGCGCCTCGTCGCCGGTGAAGAGCGCGCCGCCGTCGCCGTAGCAGCCGAGCGGCTTGGAGGGGAAAAAACTGGTGCAGCCGATGGTGGAGAGGTTGCCGCTCTTGCGCCCCTTGTAAGTGGCACCAAAACTTTGCGCCGCGTCCTCGATCACCGGCAGCCGGTGGCGCGCGGCGATGGCGTTGATCTGGTCCATGTCGGCGGGCTGGCCGTAGAGGGATACCGGCAGGATCGCCCGGGTGCGCGGCGTGATCGCTGCCTCAAGCTGCGCGACATCGATGTTGCCCGTGTCTTCTTCCACATCGACGAACACCGGTTTCGCGCCTATCAGCGCAATCATTTCCGCGGTAGCGATGAAAGTAAACGGCGTAGTCACCACCTCGTCGCCGGCTTTCACGCCCAGCGCCAGCAGCGCGATCAGCAGCGCCTCGGTGCCCGAAGCAACCGCGATGCAATGTTTCGCTCCCGTGTAAGCAGCCAGACGCTCTTCGAGCTCTTTCACTTCCGGCCCCATGATGTACTGGCCATGCTCGAGAACGCGCTGGATACGCGCGTTGACATCCTCACGCAGCGCCGCGTACTGGGTTTTCAGATCGATGAAGTCCATTCGTCCGCTCACCTTCACCATGCGGCTTTTGCGTAGTGCTCGCGGATCATCCTGTCCTTGGTGACCAGCAGCGCTCCCGTGAACAACCACGCGACGACGTGCGTATCGAGGTAGGCTAAGGCCGCCACTCACCGGACCAGTCGATGTGGACTAGCGATTCGGGATCGACCGCGAGGTAGCGCTTGCGACGCTTCAACCCAGCCAGCTTATTGCGCGCGCCAGCAGGCACGATCCTCAGGACCTTGCCAGCGCGCTCGATCTCGACCGGAACGCCGGTCTTCGCGACTAGGTCGAGTACCCAGTACAGGTTGGCGCGCAAGCTGGTGGCCGTGAAGCGCATGGCGGCAGAATAGCTCGATACGTACGTTTCGTAAAATTGCGTATGCATAAGCAGAACTGATTTCGCCATAGCCGGAGGTTAGTGCATCGCCCGCATCACCCCAGCCAGACCTTCGCGCCATAAGGGTCAGAGCCCAATTTTTCAGATCGGGTCGGGGCTACAATATCGCAGCCAAAAGGAGAAAACTGTGGCCACCGTTAGCGTCCGCATTCCCGAATCGCTACTCAAGCGCGCCCAGGCAGCTACTGGTCGGCGTAATGCCGAGGCGGCCGTGCGGCGGGCGCTGGAGATCGCCACGCATGACTATGAGTTGAATGCGGCCGCGCGCCGCGCACTGGACCAGTCACGCCGCGAGGAGGGCGAAGGCAAGGTCCGCCGCTTCAATACCGCGAGGGATGCCGTCGCGTATCTCAAAAGGCTGTGAAGGAGATTGTCTTCACCCGACGTTTCGAACGAGATTTCCGCCGCCTGAAGAGAAAAATCCGCCGGCACGCCCTCGATTACGAATCGCTCGAATACATTTTCGAATTACTGCAAGACGGCAAACCCTTGCCTCAAGCTTTCAGAGAGCATCCTCTCGATGGCGATTTCGCCGGGTTCACCGAGTGCCATGTGGACGCGGATTGGCTCCTGATCTACCGCATCCTGCGCCATCGAGTGGTGCTTTACCGAACCGGAACGCATCGCGATCTGTTCAGGGCACGGAGAGGGAGCTAGGCAAGGGTTCGGCGGGGTTAGCGCCATCCTGCCCCCACGAAGCCGATAATCAAAGCTGGTTTCGTCATGACCGGATGTCAGTACATCGCCCGCATGACCCCAGCCAGGCCTTCGCGCCAATCTGGCAGCGCAATGCCGAAAGTCGCGGCAGCCTTGGCATTGTCCAGCCGGGAATTCTTCGGCCGCTGCGCCGCCACCGGATATTCGTCGCTGCGAATCGCCCGCACCGGGATCTTGATCCCCTTTGCCTCCAGGATCGCGGTGGCGAATCCGTGCCAAGTAGTCTCTCCTGCCGCGCTCAAGTGATATAGCCCACTCGCAATTCTCGAAAGATCCAGATTGGCAAGTACCTGCGCGACGGCCCCGGCGATGGCGGCGCTCGAAGTCGGCGCCCCGTGTTGGTCGTTCACCACCCTCAGTTCCGGCTTCGTCTTCGCCGCAGCGAGAATCGCGTGCAGGAAATTTCGGCCCGCCGGCCCGTAGACCCAACTGGTGCGGAAAATGAGGTGCCGGCAACCGCTCGCGGCGATCACGCGCTCGCCTGCCAGTTTGCTGCGGCCGTAAACGCTCAACGGGTTAGGCGCATCGGTTTCCATGTAGGGCGCGGGCTTTTCACCGTCGAAGACGTAATCGGTGGAGAAATGGATCAGCAGGGCATCGAGCGATTTCGCCCCGCGCGCAAGCGCGTCCACAGCCCGGGAATTCACCGCGAACGCGGCGTCTTCCTCCTGCTCGGCACGATCCACTGCCGTGTAGGCCGCCGCATTGACGATGACGTCGGGCTTTGCTTTGGCGATGGCGTTTGTAATGGACTGCACATCAAGCAGATCCAGACCTTGCCGGTCGAGGGCACTCAATTCGCCCAGCCCCGCCAGCGCCTGCGCCAGCGCCGAGCCGACCTGCCCTTTGCTGCCGGTAAGCAGGATCCTCACGCGCCTTTCTCGACTTTGCTTCTGAGCTGCAGCAGCCTCTCCAGATTCTCCGGCGTCTCGCGCAGGTCTAGCAGCGGCTGCAGTTCGCCGATGATCAGGCGCCAGTTGAGCGCGCGCCCTTGGCGCACCAGCACGGATTCAACGTCGATCCAGTCCTGGGGGCGCCCGGCGAATGTCTTCAGGATGACCAGGTCTTCTGCCGAGCAGGTATGCAGCACGATCCCGGGGGATATCTCCCAGTCGCTCGCGCGCTCGACGCAACGCTCCTCAAAAGGAAGACCGCCAAGTGCCACGTCGATCCCCACGTTCGCGCTACTCTGCAAAAGCAGAACTCGGTTGCGCAAAGCGAATTTGCGGGAATCCGGATTCCTCGGCTTGAAATCAGCGAGCAATCGATCCACTGCGGCGGACTCGCCCCCGAACGGGCAAAGCAAAGTAACGTCGGCGTTCTGAGTTGCCCGCACCTGTCCCCAGCGCGGCAGGGCAAGTCCTCCGATCAGGCAATAACGTTCTCCGCGAGAGGACAGGAACGCCTGAATTTCGACGGCGGCGCCGAGCGCGCCTGTTATAGCCTCGAGCGGAATTTGGAGAACCAGTACTGTTGTTCGACGAGCCCGGAGCTAAGACGCGGCGGCAGGTCCGTCGGCAGAGGGAAGGTCAACAGGTCCAGCGCCGCTTCGCGCACCTGCTCGTCAGTCATCGCTTCCAGTTCCCGGCGCCTGATGGCCTCAAGCTCGGGTCCGGCCTGGTCCCAGATTCGCACCAGCTTACGCATTGTCTCGCGGTCCATGGATTGCATTTTACTCCTCTGCTGCTCTTGACCGACCCCTCGTCAGGCGTCTTGGCTTCAGCCAGCAAGGGCCCGCCCTGCCCAGCCGGGCAGAGCAGCGGCGCGCCACAAAGTGCGGCCTCGCGCCACCTCGGCGACGCGGCGATAGGGGGCCAGCGAATTGTCGTAAAGCCAGGCGTGGTCCACGAACCTGAGCGCTTTTCCGAGGTTGGCGAGCGAACGCCGGTAGAGTGGCGCGATCTTCGCCGCAGGAACGCCGTGCCCACCGTTTCGCACACGGTGGGCAATACGGGCGGCGGAGATCTCTGGACCATCCAGCCCGATGTACACAAGGCAGACAAACCATCCGTCTCTGCGCGTCTGCACGAGGAACCGTAGCTTGTCCCCTGCTGGGTCGGAGAACACCGTCTCCATGATGAAGGACTGCCGCTCGGCGACGAGCCGCCGGCGCTCGGCCTCGGCGATCCGGGCGGCCTCGTAATCCGCAGCGGGCCGGTCGCGCAGCACCGAGCGCGCGATGCGGTCCGCGTTCACGAACGGCGCGGGCACTCCTTCGAGGAAAAGGTCGTAGAAGGTGCTCTTGCCGGCGCCGTTCGGTCCGGCAAGCACGATGACGAATGGTTCGGCGCCAAGCGGGACGATCACTTGCGGCGCCGGGCCGGCGCTGCAGCAGGAACGAACGCGTTCAGCTTCATGTCCCAGGCGCCGCGTAGGCGCCGCCCGTCGTCGTGCACCTCGACGATGCCGCGCCGCTTGTCTGGGTCGGACTCGTAGCGGGGCCCGTTGAGAAAGGCAAGTTTGCGTTCGGCCGCCGCGCGCATGTCGGCTTCCGAAATACGCTCCAGGAAAGACACCACCGGGTGCGAGGCGGCGTGGCCTCGCCGCCCCACGTTCTCGACGAGCGCAGTGGGAATTGATTTCTCGGCCATCCGACCGAGGCTCGCCCAATGCTCGACCTGAGCGGTAATCGAGCGTCTTGACCTGACCGCCTCCCTGCGCGCCCTGCGCACAAGTTGATCCGAAAGTTTGACTGGCATCCCCATCGGCGGCCTCCGAATCTGATTCGGGTAGCAGTTTACTACCGAACCCAGGAAAACGACTTCTACTTCTGCCACGGCCTGTCTTGACCGACGCCTCGTCAGGCGTAAGTCTCGGCACTCGCCAGCAGTGTGCCACGCCGGTCCTTGTCGGACATGGTCGGCTGTACTGCGGGCTCACCCGCCAGCGGCCAGTGAATGGCAAGCGCGGGATCGTTCCAGAGCAGCGTGCGCTCATGCTCGGGAGCGTAGTAGTCGGTGGTTTTGTATTGCACCTCGGCGCACTCCGAGAGCACCAGGAAGCCGTGCGCGAAACCGGCCGGCACCCACAACATGCGGGGGGTCTCCGCGCTCAGGGTGCTCGCGGCCCAGCGGCCGTAGCTTTGCGAACCGCGGCGCAGATCCACGGCCACGTCCCAGATCTCGCCTGCGGTGACGCGCACCAGCTTGCCCTGCGGCTGGCGAATCTGGTAGTGCAGGCCGCGCAGCACGTTCTTCGATGAACGCGAGTGGTTGTCCTGCACGAACTCCACGTCCAGCCCGGTCGCCTGCATGAAGGCTTTGCGGTGGTAGCTCTCAAAGAAAAACCCGCGTGCGTCACCGAACACTTTCGGCTCTAGCACCAGCAGGTCGGCAATTTCCGTGCGCTCGACCTTCACTGGTCGGGCTTTTCGGCGAGCAGGCGCAGCAGGTATTCGCCGTAGCCACTCTTGGCCAGCGGTCGGGCCAGCCTTTTCAGTTGCGCGGCGCTGATGTAGCCCATGCGCCAGGCAATTTCCTCCGGGCAGGCGATTTTCAGACCCTGCCGGCGTTCGATGGTCTCGATGAAATGCGCGGCTTCGAGCAGCGACTCGTGGGTGCCAGTATCCAGCCAGGCGTGACCGCGTCCGAGCGGCTGCACTTCGAGCTCGCCGCGCCTTAAATATGCCTTGTTGACATCGGTGATCTCCAGCTCGCCGCGCGCCGAAGGCTTGAGCTTGGAGGCGATCCCGACCACGCGGTTGTCATAGAAATACAGGCCCACCACTGCGTAGCGAGATTTCGGTCGGGCGGGTTTTTCCTCGATGCCGAGCGCCTTGAATTTGGCATTGAATTCCACCACGCCATAGCGCTGCGGGTCGTTCACCGGGTAGGCGAAAACGGTTGCCCCCTTCTTGCGCTTCACGGCCCTCCGCAGCAGGCCGGCCAGGTCGGTGCCGTGGAATATGTTGTCGCCCAACACCAGCGCCACCGGATCCTTGCCGATGAACTCGCGTCCGATGAGGAAGGCTTGGGCCAGGCCGCCGGGTGCAGGCTGCACCGCGTACGAGAAGCGGATGCCCCAGCGTTTGCCATCGCCCAGCAGTTGCTCGAAGCGCGGCGTGTCCTGTGGCGTGGAGATGATGAGGATCTCGCGGATCCCCGCCAGCAGCAGCACCGAGAGCGGGTAATAGATCATCGGCTTGTCGTACACCGGCAGCAACTGCTTGGAAACCGCGAGCGTCGCCGGGTAAAGACGCGTTCCCGAACCGCCGGCCAGTATGATGCCCTTCACGGGATGCCTTTCATCGGAGTTCGATGCGCCGTCCTCAACCGACCAGCACTACAGGCTCGCCGTAGAGCGCCATGATCTTGTCGTTCGTTAGCAGGCGTAGCGACTCCAGTCGACTCTGAGCGACGAGCAGGCGGTCGAAGGGGTCGCGGTGATGCATCGGCAGTGCCACGGTCGCAACGGTGTGCCGCGCCATCACTGGAAGCTCCGTGAACCCCTCGTCGACCAGGTACTTGAGCATTGCGTTGGCGTCGGCGCGCATTTTCCCGAGCGCCGATTTGATCGCCACCTCCCAGATGCTTACGGCGCTGAAGTACACGTCGGTTGCGGGATCGCGAATCAGCTCGGCGGTGGCTGGCGGGAGTTTCCGGTCCCCGCTGAGGCACCAGACCAGAACGTGGGTATCGAGCAGCAACCTCATCGCTTCGGCGCCTTGCGCTTGGGTTCGCTCTTGCCTTCGAAAAGATCGAGCAGATCGTCGGGCAATGGCGCATTGAAGTCCTTGGCCACCCAGATCTTGCCTTTCAGCAAACCCAGGCGCCGCGGCCGACGCGGCGCGAGCGGCGCCAGGCGCGCGACCGGCCTGCCGCCTCGGGCGATGATGATCTCCTCGCCAGCGCAGACCCGCTCAATGAGCCGGGAAAGCTGCGTCTTGGCCTCATGGATGTTGACCGTGTCCACCGCGCCCTCCGTTGAACTTAGCTAAGTCTAGTCCGCTTGGGAGCCGCGGTCAACGCGCGGCTCGTCGCCTGCTCCACGCAGGCCGCGTTGTCCAA
Source organism: Betaproteobacteria bacterium (assembly GCA_009693335.1). Lineage (GTDB taxonomy): Bacteria > Pseudomonadota > Gammaproteobacteria > Burkholderiales > SG8-39 > RBG-16-66-20. Next base: position 22,170 of record SHXK01000005.1, read on the forward strand.
GCGTCCAGTCCACGGTCTTGCGCATGCCGGATTCGAAATTCTGCCGCGGCCGCCAGCCGAGCTCACGCTCGATCTTGCTGGCGTCGATGGCGTAACGGCGGTCGTGGCCCGGTCGGTCCTTGACCCGCGCGATCAGGTCTTCGTAGCGGCCATTTTTTCTCGGCCGGGCCGCATCGAGCATCGCGCACAGCATCTTCACCACCTCGAGGTTGGTCTTCTCACTCGCACCGCCGATATTGTAGGTCTCCCCCACCCGCCCCTGATCCAGCACGGCGCGGAGCGCCTCACAATGGTCCAGCACGTAAAGCCAGTCGCGCACATTGAGGCCGTCGCCATAGACCGGCAGCGGTTTTTCTGCCAGCGCGTGGGCGATCATGAGCGGGATCAGCTTCTCCGGATACTGGCGCGGGCCGTAGTTGTTCGAACAATTGGTGGTCAACACCGGCAAGCCGTAGGTGTGATGGTAGGCCCGCACCAGGTGGTCGGAGGCGGCCTTCGACGCTGCATAGGGACTGTTGGGTGCGTAGGGATGGGTCTCCTTGAAGGCGGGATCTGCAGGCCCGAGAGAACCGTAGACCTCGTCGGTGGAGACCTGCAGGAAACGAAACCGCTCCTTGTCGCCCTCCGGCAACGCACCCCACCAGGCGCGTGTTTCCTCCAGCAAGCTGAAGCTGCCCACCACGTTGGTGTGGATGAATTCGGCCGGACCTTCGATCGAGCGATCAACGTGGCTCTCGGCAGCAAAATGCACGATCGCGCGCGGCCGGTGCTCCGCCAGCAGCCGGCGCAGCAACTCGCGGTCGGCGATATCGCCTTTGACGAATACGTGGCGCGGGTCACTTGCGAGCGGCGCGAGATTGTCGAGATTACCGGCGTAGGTGAGCTTATCCAGATTGACGATCGCTTCGCCCGTCGCGGCAATCGTCGACAAAACAAAATTGGCGCCAATGAAACCGGCCCCGCCGGTGACCAGAAGCATGCGGCGATTATCTCATTGCGACGAAGGCATGTACTCTGCGATCCAGGTCTTCAACTGTGCGCGCACCGCTTCGGGCGCCGCGCTATTTGCCGTGGCGGCCGACAGCCACGCCAACACCTCTTCGGGCAGGCCGTGATTGTCCAGGGCGCGCGTCTGGGCGATGCGCAATTTGGGATGCGGCGTAGGCAGCGTGCTCTCGTCGTCCTGCAGAATCTCCTCGAACAGTTTTTCGCCGGGTCGCAGCCCGGTAAACACGATGCGGATGTCCTGCTCGGTGAAACCGGAGAGGCGGATCATTTGGCGCGCGAGCTCGGCGATTTTCACTGGCTCGCCCATGTCGAGGACAAATAGTTCGCCGCCCTTGCCCAACTGCGCGGCCTGCAGCACCAGCTGAGCGGCCTCCGGGATCGACATGAAGTAGCGCTGCATCTCGGGATGGGTGACGGTCACCGGGCCGCCGCGCGCGATCTGCTCGCGAAAACGCGGGATTACGCTGCCGGTCGAACCCAGCACGTTGCCGAAGCGCACCATCACGAAGCTGGTGGCGGCCTGCGGTTGCAGGGCCTGGCACAGCATTTCAGCGATGCGCTTGGAGGCGCCCATCACGTTGGTCGGATTGACCGCTTTGTCGGTCGACACCAGGACGTAGGTCTGGGTGCCCGCAGCTTGTGCCGCACGCGCGGTCACGATGGTGGAGAGCGCATTGTTAGTGAGCGCCTGCAAAGCATTGTCCTGTTCCATCAGCGGCACGTGCTTGTAGGCCGCAGCATGGAACACCACCTGCGGTGCGTAGCGCGTGAATATCTCCCTCATCCGCGCCTCGTCTTTCGCATCGCCGATCACGGCAAACACCGGGAGTACCGGATAGCGGTCGCGAAACTCCTGTTCGATCAGGTACAGCGCGTACTCGGAGTTCTCGACCAGCACCAGGCCTGCCGGCGCGAAGCGCGCGATCTGCCGGCACAGCTCCGAGCCAATCGAGCCGCCGGCGCCGGTCACCAGCACCGTTTTCCCCTTGAGGAAGCCGCTCAGCTGGGCCTCATCCAGTCGCACCGGGTCGCGCCCGAGCAGGTCATCCAGTTCCACTGCGCGCAATTGCGACACGCTGACCTTGCCCGAAACGATGTCGGCATAGGCCGGCACCGTCATGACGCGCAAGTCGGCCGCTTGGCAAAGATCGAGTGCGCGTTTGCGCGCTGCGTGCGTAGCGCCGGGGATGGCAACGATCGCTTGCGTCACGCCCAGGCGCCGCGCGATTTCGCCCACCTGCGTGAAGGACCCCAGCACTTTCACGTCGTGGATCGTGCCACCGAGCTTGCGCGCATCATCATCGAGCAGCGCCACCACGCGCCATAGGCTGCTGTTTGTCAGGTCGTGCAGCAGCGCCGCAGCGCTGACTCCGGCGCCGAGCACGATCACCGGATTGGCTTGCGGATGGCGCACGATGCCGAGCAGTTTCCCCTCCTTCCAGGCGCGGTACAGCAGCCGACTGCCACTCATGGCACCGATCAGCAGCATCGGCGCCATCAGGAACACTGAGCGCGGGACGGTAAGCGCGGGCGCGGCGAGCAGGAACAGCGCCGGCGCCGCGAGGGCTGCGACCGACACCGCAGCCAGAATTTTTCGCAGGTCCGGCAGACTCGCATAGCGCCACAGGCCCCGGTACAGGCCGAAGCGCCAGAACAGCAGCGCGTTCAGCGCCACCACCCAGGGCAGCGTGAGGAAGGCGATCTTCAGGTGCTCGGGTGGCACTTCGAGGTTGAAGCGCAGCCAGAACGCCGCCAGCCAGGCAAGCGCCGAGGCGAGTACGTCGTGCAGGAAGGCAAGCAGGGAACGCACTGGCAGCGACCGGGGCGCGATCATGCAGCCGCCTTGCCGGGGTCGCGGCCAGCACGCCTCCAGCGCCAGTCGATCCACACCGCGATGGCGATCAACGCCATCGCCGCCGTGCACAGCGCGCCGATCTGAATCGTCCCCTCGGCCCGGCGCACGAACAAGGCCAGCGCCACGCAACCGGCCATCGCCGCGTATTCGATCCACGCCGCGCCACGATGACCAAAACCCAGGCGCACCAACCGTTGGTAATAATGGTCCTGGTGCGCCTGCCAGAGGCGCTCGCGGCGCAGCAGGCGCTTCACCAGCGTCAGCGTGGCGTCACACACGAAGGGCGCGAAGACGAGAACGGGAAACCACAGCGGCCAGAGACCGTCGTGCCAGCCGAGCACGCCGAGCGCACCGGCCAGAAAGCCGAGCGGCACCGAGCCGACATCGCCCATGAACAGCCGCGCCGGATGAAAATTCACCCGCAGGAAAGCGAGCGTAGCGACGGCGATGCTGCCGCTGGCCGTGGCCAGCGCGACATCGCCGGACTGGTACGCGGCAAAGGCGTAAGCGCCGAAACCGAATGCCGCCATACCGCCCGCGAGCCCGTCCGAGCCATCCATGAAGTTGTACAGATTCGCGTACCAGGCGACGGCAAGCACCAGAACTACCAACAACAGCGGATCAGCAACACCGAGCACGAGACTCACCACGACGCCGGCCGCGGCAAGGTGCACGACCAGCCGCAGCAGCGTCGGCAGAGTGAAAAGGTCGTCTGCGAGCGAGAGCGCGGCAAGCGCACCCGCCATGCCGAGCGTGAGGGCAAGCGCGAAGGGAAAGGTGACAACAGTGGCGCTGCCTGTGGCGATACCAGCGGTCATGCCCGCAGCCACACCGGCAACAATCGCCAGCCCGCCGCTGCGCGGCACCGGCTGCTCATGCAGCGAGCGGTGGTTCGGTCGGTCCAGCATCCGCCGCCGGCCGAAGGGCGAGAGCAAGACCCACAGGCAAGCGAGCGAAATCACGAATGACACGAGGATGGCCACGAGCGCGGCGGGCATGGTCACGAGCGCCCTAGCGTGGGCTGAAAATGCATGGCCCGCACATTCTATCTGCCTTGCGTTTGGAGCCACTTGGCCGTGAGGCGCAGTCCTTCCTCGAAGGTGTGCGGCGGCGTCCAGCCGAGCTCGTGCCGGATCGCACTGTCGTCAACAACCAGCGAGCGGGTGAGCTTTTTTGCGGAGGGCGCGATCTCGAGCAGCGCCGGGGGGAGCGGGAAAAGCCGCGCCGGCCGACCAAGTGCGCTACCGAGCGCGCGACACAAGGCCGGCGTGGACAAGGGCGCACCGTCGCTCACGCCGTAGGTCTTGCCGACAGCCAAAGGCGATTCGAGACAGTGCACCACCGCATGCGCGAGATTACCGACATACACGAGACTGCGACAGTTCTTGATGCTGGACAGGGGCAGTGGCCAACCGCGCTCCACGGCGCGCATCAAGGCGAGGAAATTTGCTTTTACGCCCGGGCCGTAGACCAGCGGCGGCCGCAACACGGTAAGCGCCAGACCAGACACCGCGCGCAGCGCCGTTTCCGCTGCGGCCTTGGCGCGCCCATAAGCATCCTGCAGCGCAAGCGGGCTGGAATCGTCGAAGGGCCGCTGCGTCGTTTCTTCGCCCAGCACCTTCACCGTACTCATCAACAACATCTTCACGCCAGCCGCCGCCGCGGCCTTGCCCAGCGCGAGCGCCGCATCGACATTGACCGCGCGCAAGCGCTCTTGGTCCACGCCTGGCGCATGTGCGAGTGCCGCGAGGTGCACCACTGCATCGGCGCCAGCGAGATGGGTCGGCCAAGCCGTGAACCCCGCAATATCGCCGACGGCAGCCCGGTCGAGGGCGACAACCTGATGGCCACGCGTGCGCAGCGCCGGGACGAGCGCCGAGCCGATGAATCCGGAAGCGCCGGTGAGAACGATGCGCATGGGACTTCAGTCTAGTCAGACTAGCGCCCGGCAGGAAGGAGCGTTTCACTGACCACCTTCAGGAGGCGTCCCACTCTGTCTGAAAACGCCTCGAACGAGAAACGTTCCAGGTGGTCCCGGGCCCGCCGCGGATCCGGCCGTGGTTTTCCGACCAGCAGCGCATCGAGCAGTCGCATGAAATCCGCGCCGCCATCCTGGCGCGGATCGCGGTACAGGTAGCCGGTCTCGCCGTCCAGCACCGTCTCGGTGAAGGGCGGTGCGGCCACGGCAAGCACTGGCAGGCCGCAGTGCTGGGCTTCGATAACATTCAAGCCGAGCGCCTCCTTTTCGGGCAAACCGGTCAGCAGCCAATCGAGCCCCGCGTATGCCGCCGCGACATTTTCCTGATAGCCCCAGAAACGCACCCGCCCGCCCAAGGGACGCAAAGCGCGCTGCAGATCGCGCACCGAGGCGTAACCGCCCGCGCCGAAGACTTCCAGATGCACCCCGGCACGTTGCGCAAGCAAGGGCGCGAGAATTTCGAACTGGCGGGGGAACTGTTTGATCGGTGTCAGCCGCGAGACGATTCCCAGCGTCAAGCCGGGGCGCTGGCGATAGCTTTTGGCGCCACGCAGCGCGCACCAGGCCGGATAAATCGAGCCCAGCAAGCGATCGCGCAGCTTGCGCCGGTCGAAGTCGTAAACCGATCCGGCGCGCAGTTCGCCCCCGGATACTCCACGCGCTTCAGCGACGCCGTAAAGTGGCGCCTGCCACGCCGGTGCATTTAATGCCCGCAGGCCTTCGAGCACCCAGGCGGAGACCGGCACCACCAGATCGTGCCGCTCGTAAGCGCGTGGATCACGCCCTTGTGGCGGCATATGCGCGAGCGCCATGCGCAAGTGTCGGGCGTCAGCCGCAAGACAAGCCGGCAGCGGGCCGTGGGCAAGAAGCCAACTGCGCTCGGGCGGCAGCCGCAGCAGCAACTCCTCGGCGCGGGCGACCCGTAGAATCTCGGTATCAGGGGCGAGCGCGAGCCCGCTCCAGAACCGCGCGCGCTCATCGACCACCAGCGTGGTCGGCACGCCATGCCGCGCCAGCGCGCGCGTGAGGAACGCGGTGTAGACCTCGCCGCCGCCGAGCTGGGATTGCAGGTTGATCTGCCAGGCGCGCATGCGGGTCAGGCGAGCGCCTGGAAGGCTTCCAGCACCGGCTCGAGCGCCAGGTCAGCAAGATCGCGTGATTCCGGCCGCACCAGGCGGTGTGCAACGCCCCAGGGACGCCAGCGCTCTAGCGGCGAATCGCCAAACAACGCGACCACGGGCTTGCCGAGCGCCGCGGCAAGGTGCATCACGCCGCCGTCAGGGCAGACCACGCGATCAGCGAGCGATAGCGCCGCGATCAGTGTTTTCAGGTCGGGGGTCGCCACCGGAACCACGGCCGCCATGTTTGGCGCGTTGGCCGCGTCAACCAAGCTCGCCTTGCTGATCATGCCGAGCACCTGCTGCACGGCTTCGTCGTCGCCGGGATGGCCCGGATTGTCTTTTGAGCCCGGCGCCCACAGCAGCAGTACCCGCCCCTGCTGCGACAGTTGCGCGACGAGCGCGGCGTAACGCGTCAACGGCCAGCGTTGCGCCGGCCGGCGCGCACTGATATGCACTGCGGTGAACGGTCCGGCGCCGAGGGCTTGCTTCAACTCCAGTACTTTTTCCATATCGGGGAAAACCCGCAGCGCTCCGGGCCTGCCCGTCACCCCCAAAGATCTGCCAACGCCAAAAGTGCGCTCGACCTCGTGCATGCCAACAGGAAAATTCAAGGGCGCCGCGATGACCTGCCCAGGCTTCAGGCTGCGCGCCAGTCTCAGCGACTGCGGCGCGGGGGCTGGCGCCAGTACGTAATCCAGTTTTCGTTGCCGCAGCCCCGACAGTTGGCCAAGACGGTTTTTCAGATGCATGAAGATGCCGCCACTGCGGTGCTTCAACTTCTCGTAGACGAAGATTTCATCCAGCGCTGGATTGCGCGCCAGGACTTCCGCGTTGTACGTCGTCACCAGAGCGCCCAGCCAGGCGTGCGGCAACTGCGTGCGCAGCGCATCGAGCAACGGCGTGGTGCAGACCAGGTCGCCGATGTTGTCGCGACGCAGTAGAAGGATTCGCGGCGAACCGCTCATGAGGATTCGCGGCGAACCGCTCATTCAGGATGCGCGCTGTGGGCGCGGTATGGACAGCGTCGACAGCCATAGGCCGAGTAGGAGCGCGGCGAGCAGACCGTGCTCGTGGTGCAGCGTCGTGTTCACCATGCCCACCATCACGGTCACGAACCAGGCGCTCGCCGCGCCGCCCCAGACGAGCCAGGCAAGCTCGCCGTCCTGGGCACGCGGTCGGCGGCGGATCAGCACGGCAAACCAGGCGAGCAGCACCGCCGCGAGTGCGGCGAACCCCACGATGCCGCGCTCGGCGAGCGCGTTGACAAACAGATTGTGGGCGTGCACGTACTCCATGTAGCGCGCTGCGTCGTAGTCTTTGCCCGCCTCGGCCCGCCAGGTTCGCACCCGTTCGTGGGAAATCTGTTTGTAGTTGTTCATGCCAACGCCGAACCACGGGTAGCGCTCCCAAGCCACGAGCGCCATACGCCAGATGCCATCGCGACCGGAAAGCACGTTTTGCGTGGCGACATAGACCTCCTGCTTGCGTATCACGGCAGTCTCGAAGGTGACGAGCGAAGCGGCGACCAGCGCCACCACCGCAAGGCTGGCGATGAACGCCGCGCGCCAGCGGGGCCACCAGGCGGCGCCAAGCACCAGCAGCAGCACCAACCCAACGCCGATCGCGCCACGGCTCGCAGTCACGATCAGCGAAACCAGCGCGAGCAGGCAGACCGCAAGCGCCAGCACACGCCTGCCGGTCGTCCAGGCGCGCCAGCACGTGAACAACCAGCTCGCGCAGACGCCGAACATAATCGCGATGTAGATGGCGGTGTGATTGACATGGCCGACCGAATACAGCTGCAAGGTGCCGCTCTTGCCGGCGCCGCTCCAGAGCCGCCAGTAGCCGAACGCGAGCCCAGCGACCAGCGAGAGGACCAGCGCACCCAGCACCCAGTGGATTTCCTTCGCGCTGTAGCCGCCGCGCTTCACCATCCAGCCCAGCAGTGCGTAGCGCGCGAGTTCATGTGCCCCGCTCAGCTCGCCGCCCCGCAAGCCAGAAAATGCCGCGGCCAGGTAGCCCGTAACGATCCAGAGCGCGAACAAGCTATCCCAGCCATCCCAACTGGCGCGAAACTGCGCCCCTAATTCACCCGCGCGGCTTCGATTCAGGAGCCATACCGCGACATAGCCCAGCCAGGCCAAATTCTTCGGCGCTTCAACGAGCGGCAAGAACAGGCAAAAAGCAATCAGCAGGCCGGTCTCGACCGGAAAACGGACCTTCTTCAGTTCAGCGAGCATGGCGCGCAAAGTCTAACAGCCGTGCGGCGCGGTTCCCGTAGCCGTGGTCGCGCGCGACGCGCGCCCGCGCGCGTTCGGCGATAGCGCGCGCCTCGTCGAAGCGCTCGAGAAAATGCCCCACCATCGAGACGCACTCGTCCAGGCTGCCGTACTCGGCCCGCTCAGCGTCGGCGAAATCTTCCGCCGCGTGACGGCGCCGGTCAGCAAGCAGAAAGCCGCCACAAGCCGGCACGCCGTAGCAGCGTTCGGGCAGCCCCCAGCTGAGCTCGGAACCCGCGTCGCAGATCGCGATGGTGGAAAGGTTGATGCGGCTGCGCGAGATGATGTCGAGTTGCTCGGCCTCCGACATGCCCACGCTGTCACGGAACAGAACTTTCAGGTTCTGCGCTTCCAGCCTTCCTTTCAGGACATGAAGAAACTCCACGCGCCGCGCATGCTCACCGTAACGCCTGACATCCATGCTGCCGAAGAAGGATACGTCCCAGCGGTAGCGGGCAGAATCGCGCAACGCTTGGAGTTCCCCTTCATTCACCTTAAACAGCGCCTCACGCGCGGCGTTCGGGCAGTACAGCGTTCTCGCCGAAAACTTCTCCGCCGCCTGCATCGAGTGGGAGGCATAGCCGTCGAAGGGCTTGAGCCAGGCCATCACGGCTAGCCGTCGCGGATGAACGCCGCGATTGAAAGGCGCGTCCCGGTTCAGTGCAAGGAACGGCACCCTGGCCCGGGCAAGGCGCTTTTTCAGCCCGAGCGTGCGGCGCACCATTCTTGCGCAGTCGACGAATTCCGCGACGCACAGTACCGCGCCTTTAAGCGTGTCTGCCTCCGGCGTCCATTGGTCCTCGATCACCTCGTAGCCCAGCGCCTCGAAGCCCTCACGGAGTGCTGGAAAGCGGCCGCGAAAATTAAAAATTATTCTTTCCATCTACCTATTGTCGGCTAGGTTTTGCAGATGCGTAGATTCTGCAAAACGCAGAGCACAGACGTGCGGCTTATTTTCTGACACGCTCAGCGTGCTCGTAGGTAGAAGCAGGCGTAGTCGCCCTCGCGCTTGCGGTTCAATTCTGCGGCCTGCTTCTGAAAGCCATCCCACTCCTGCGGCGAGAACGCGTCCGCACGGTTGCCAGGGCCAGGCCGATATTTGCCGTGCTCTGCGTAGGGCACCCCACGGATGTACAGCTCGCTGCCGCTGAACTGCTGCGCCGACGAATCGTAGACCGTATCCGAGATCTCCATGCCAACGTTGGCCGCGAGCAATGCCATGCTTTTCCGGGTGTGCAGGTAAAGGTGCCTCGGCGCGTCCCAGGCTATCCAATGGAGCCCGTACTTGCGGCGCGCGTAGCAGTCGGACACCGGAATGCGCAGCAGCAGCGTGCCGCCCGGTGCGACCTTGCGTGCAAGCAACTGCAGCATCCCCGCGGAATCCGGCATGTGCTCGAAGGAATGGTGCAGCATGACGAAGTCATACTGACCCTCCAGTTCCTCGACTCCGCGCTTGAGGATCCGCAGGCCGTTGCCGTAGTCGATGTCGGCCTGAATGAACGGATCGGCGCCCAGCAGCGAGCGGAAACCGTCACGCTGGAGCCTGAGCAACAGCCCGCCCGCGCCGCAGCCGATGTCCACGATGCGCGAGGCTAGCGATACACGACGCCGGAACCAGTCGAAATGCTCCGAACGCTTCGACATCAGCCCGAGCGCGGCGCCCGCGATCGAGAATTCGCCGAGGAAATACCGAGTGCGCTCATGCCGCAGTCGCAGCAGCCAGTTCGGATAGCGCTTCTTCTTTGGCGGCTTGTAGGAGTAGTAGGCGTCGCTCGGGTAATACTTCGCCAGGTCGGCCGGAATCGTGGCGATCTGCAGGCAGCCGCAGCGGGCGCATTCAAGGTACTCGAATTCTTCCCGCCAGCCGAACATCATCTCCTTCGGAAAATGCGACTGGTTTCCTTCGGCGTTGCTGCAGATGCGACAGGCGCGCTCAGTCACGATAGTGCACTGGTACGGGACACAGGCGGATCGCGTCCGGAAAACGGACCTTCTTCAGCTCAACCAGCATGGCGGCTGCAGTTTAGTGCGGCCTGCAACACCTCATCGACGCCGATCGCCTGCAGGCAGCGCGGCGCCGGGCATTCCGCCAGCGTACGCTGGCAGCGGCGGACCCAGGCGATCTCCCGCTTGAACAGGAGGTTCTGGTCGCGGCAGGGAAAGTCCGCCACCGTCACGCTGCGGCAGGGCAGCTCACGCAGGAAATCGCCCGGACCAACGAGGGTTGCAGATGCCGGGCCGTAGAGCGTGACACTGGGCGTGCCGGTGAGGCGACCGAGATGTGCGATGCCCGTATCCGGGCTCAGTAGAAGGCGCGCGCCTTTTATCAGCTGCCACAGTTGCGCCAGATCGAGCTTACCCGCGTAGGAAGGAAAGCGGCGCTCCGGATCGATGGCCGCGACCTCATTTTCTTCCCCAGGGCCCGCACTCCAGACGACCGGCAAACCACGGCGCGCCTGTTCCACGGCCACCGCCAACCAGCGCTCGCGGTGCCAACGCTTCAGGGCGCTGCTGGCGCCGACATGAATCACGCAATATTCCCCGCCCGGCCTGTCGAACGGCACGCAGAGAGGTGCGGGCCAGTTCTGTGGCCGGTAGGCGCGCGGCGCTGGGCCGTCGGCGAGCATGGTGACCGAGTCTGCCCAGGAGGTGGGCGTATCTGGATACTGGCGCAGTTCGTCCACCGGCCAGCTCTTGTACCCAGGCCGGTCGCCCGCGTGCGCGACGATCCAGCGCGCGCCGGCCGCCGCGGCCAGCCAGGCGTGGCGGTTGTCGCCCGGCACATAGGCCAGATCGTAGCCCTCGGGCGCGAATAAAGGATCCAGCGTCGCGGCCTCGCGCGGTTCGAACACCACCGGCTCGACGCCGTAAGGACGCGATGCATAAAGCGGTGCGTAGGCGCGCCGCACCGTCATCACGATGCTCGCCTGCGGATGCTGCTCGCGTAGCTTCGCCAGCAGCGCGGTCAGCATCAAGGTATCGCCCAGAAGGAGGTGATGCGCGATCAAGATACGGCGCGGCACGGCGGGCCGCTCGCGCCGCCGCAAGCGCAGAAAGCGCCGGGTCAGCGCACGCGGCAACAGCCGCAGGCGCCCGGCGAGCCGGCCCGCGTTTTTTCTAGCTAACACCGCAGACATCTCGGTAAATCGCTTCCATGCGCTCGAGCATGCGCTCGCAGGAATAGCCCTCGACACAGTGTTTGCGCGCCGCTACACCCAACTCGTAGCGCAGTCCTTGGTTGCCCGCGAGACGTTCGATCGCCGCGGCCAGCGCCACCGGATCGCGCGGTGCGACCAGCAGCGCGGTGCGCTCGTGCTGGGCGATCTCGGGAATGCCGCCGATGGACGTGGTCACACAAGGCAATTCGACCAGCATCGCCTGCACCAGCGCTTGGGGTACGCCTTCGTTGGCGTAGGAGGGCAGCGCGAAGATGTCCAGCGCGCGCAGCCACGGCAGCACATCGGCCTGCTGACCCTGCATGCGCACCCGGCCCTGAAACCCCAGACTGGAGATGCGCTGCTCCAGCGCCTCGCGCTGCGGCCCATCGCCAACAATCACCAGTTCGATATGGGCGGGCAAACGCGTCAACGCCTCGAGCAGAAACGTGTGTCCTTTCCAGCTGCGCAGGGTGGCGACAATACCGACCAGTATCTTGTCCTGGGGCAGACCGAAGTGGGCGCGCATGGCCTTTCTTTCGCCCGGCCGGAAGCGCCCGGGGTCGATGCCGGTGGGCACCGATTCGATCCGCGTTGCGTTGTAGCCATTGACCTCTACCAGTTGCTGCCGGAGCGCCTCGCCGGTGGTGACGACGCGCGCCGCGGCGTGCATGTAGAGCCAGCGCGACAGCAGCCCGCGCGACACTGGCGCCGAAACATGGCGCGTGCGTACGATAGTCGCCGGGCGACCCAGGATCGCCAGCGCCAGCGCCGCCAACCAGGAGTCGGTGGAACTGTGGGTATTGACGATGTCGCAAGGGTTAGCCCGCAGCCAGGCGATCAGCGCACGCAGCCCCCGGAGCCGCTTCTTTTCAATCGGCAGCGCCACCACCGGAACGCCCCAGTTCGCCGCTTCCGCATGGATGCGCGCATCGCGCGGGCAAAGCAGCATGACGTGGTGGCCGCGCCGGATCAGACCCTGCGACTCGGCAAGGATGCGCATCTCCTGCCCGCCCCAGCCGAGCGAAGACTCGGTGTGGACGATCCGCAGCCGCGCCATGTCTAAACTGCGGCCTTCACGTCGTCCGTGGCAAACTGAATTCGGTACAAGCGCGCATAGACGCCCTCGCGCGCCATCAGCTCGGCGTGGGTGCCGGACTCGGCGATGCGACCGCGCTCGAGCACCACAATGCGGTCGGCGCGCTCGATGGTGGATAGACGGTGGGCGATCACCAGCGTGGTGCGCCCGCGCATCAGCGTCTCCAGCGCATCCTGCACCAGCCGCTCGGATTCCGAATCCAGCGCCGAGGTGGCTTCGTCCAGAATCAGCACCGGCGCGTTCTTCAGCAGTGCGCGCGCGATGGCGAGGCGCTGGCGCTGGCCGCCCGAGAGGCGCATGCCGTTCTCGCCGATCAAGGTATCCAGTCCCTGCGGCATCTCGCGGATGAATTCCATGGCATGCGCCGCTGTCGCGGCCGCGATCACCTCCGCGTCGCTTGCCGCACCCATGCCACCGTAGGCGATGTTGGCGCGGATGCTGTCGTTGAACAGCACCACGTCCTGCGACACCAGGGCGAGGTTGGCGCGCAGGCTCTCTAACTTGAGCGCCTGGATGTCGTGGCCATCGAGCAGAATGCGGCCGGCATCGGGCGCATAAAAACGCGGCAGCAGATTCACCAGCGTGGTCTTGCCGCCACCCGAGCCGCCCACCAGCGCCACCGTCTGGCCCGGCCGCACCGTAAGGCTCACCGCGGAGAGCGCCGGCTCGGTGCGCGTCGGATAAGTGAGACTGACGCCCTGGAACTCGATCTCGCCGCGCGCGCGTGGCAGTTGCTGCGTGCCGCTGTCGTCCTCAACCGGCGCATCGACCATCCAGAAAACGCTCTCGGCCGCGGCCAAGCCGCGCTGCAGCGGCGCATTGACGTCGGTGAGGCGCTTCAGTGGCGCCAGCAGCATCAGCATCGCGGTGATGAAAGAGGCGAATTCGCCCACGGTGGTACGGCTCGCCAGGCTGTCCTCGAGCGCCACGTAGATGATGATGGCGAGCGCGGTGGAGGCAAGGACCTGGGTGATCGGCACAATCGCCGAAGCCGCGACGGTCTGGCGCATGCCGAGGCCGCGCAACCGCTGGTTGACGCGCTCGAAGCGCCTAGCCTCGTATTCTTGACCGCCGAAGATCTTGACCACCTTGTGGCACTCGATCGTTTCTTCCAGCACATGGACCAGGCCGCCCATCGTGTGCTGGGACTCGCGCGCCATGCTGCGCAAGCGACTGGAAAAAAGCCGCACTCCCAGTGCGATCGCCGGGCCCATGGCGAGCGCAATCAGGGTCAGCTTCCAGTTGAGGTAGAGCAGCCAGGCAAACAGTCCCGCAACCGCAATCGTGTCCTTGACCACGACGGTAAGCACGGTGGTTGCCGCTGAGGTGACGCCGCCGACATCGTAGGCAACCCGCGACAGCAGAGCCCCCGAACTGTGATCATCGAAGAAGCGGGCCGGCATGCGCACCAGGCGCGCGAACATCGACGCCCGCAGTTCAAGCACCACGCGGTTTCCCACCCAGGCAAGCAGGTAGGACGCGATAAAGGTGAACGTCCCGCGCAGCAGAAAAATCCCGACCAGTGCCACGGCGAAGAGCAGCGGCGGCAAGTCCGGCTTGCGGCCGGCGCCGAAACCGCCGTCGAGCAGCGGCATCATCAACGCCGGGAACAGCGGCTCGGTCGCCGCCGCCGCGACCATGCCGAGGATCGCCAGCCCGAAGACCTTGGCATGCGGCCGTACATAGGCAAGCAGCCGGAAATAAAGCGCGCGGCTGTCGTTGATCACGCCACCCTCGGGTGCGCCGCGCGCCAAGCATCGATCGCCGCGAGGATCTCGCCGGCGCGGTGGCGATAGGTGTGCGCCCGCATCACGCGCGCGTAGGCCTTGGCGGCAACGGCGCGCGCTTCCCCAAAGCGATCCAGAAAGTGTCGGATACGCGCCAACGCCTGGTCCAGCCCTTCGAACTCACTCCATTCGCTGCCCGCTTCGAAAGCCTCGGCGGCATGCAAGCGCCGGTCCGACAACAGGAATCCGCCACAGGCCGGCACGCCAAAGCAACGCTCGGGCAGCCCATGGCCGAGCGCGTAACCGTACTCACACCCCGCGCCAAAGTTCAGATTGATGCGCGTGCGCTGGATCAGATCACGCTGCTCGGCCGGGGAAAGTGGTGTTTGCCGAGTGTCGATGAACGTGTGGGTGATACCTAGACCGGCCAGCCGCTGCGCCAGAGCAAGGAAGAACTGCGCACGCGCGCGGTATTCCTTGTAAGTCTCACCATCGAGCGTGCCGAAGAAACCGACGTCGTAGCGGTAGCGTGTGGGGTCGTCGAGATCCGCCAGGCGGAGGCCGGCGAGGTTATGCGCGTCCGTCTGCGCCGCATTCTGCAACAACAGCTGCGTGTGCGCGAAACGCCGCCCATCGGCGAGCGCATGCGAGGCATAGAGGTCGATGAGCTTGGCGCGTTCGAGCAGGGCGAGGCGCCACCGGGCCTTGTTCATGTAGCCAGGGGCATCGCGATTCCACACCACCAGCGGGATAGCGTGGCGTGCGAGCGCTCGCTTCAGGCGCCAGACCTCCAGCGGACGTTTGAGGCAATCATAGAAGCTCACCAAGCAGGCGTCGGTCCGCGCCAGCAGCGCCTCATCGGGCTGCCACACGCCACGCAGCACTTCGACCCCCAGCGCTTCGATGGCGCTGATCAACGGCGTGGGCCCCTTGGGGGCGTTGTCCAGAATGACACGCACAGTGCTCACCGCAGTGCTCACCGCAGTGGTCACTTCAGGCGGTCCTCGGGGTGGACGCAGCGAGCGTCACGTAGAGTGCGGCAAGTTTTCCGGCCATGTCGTCGATTCCGTAATTCTCCGCCGTGCTGCGCGCTGCCGCAGCTGCAGCGCTTCCGGTTCCTGCGTCGGCCACGGCGCCTGCCGCCGTGTGCATCAGCTGCGCCAGCCCAGCCACATTATCGGGTTCGCAGAGCCAGCCGTTTTCCCCGTGGCGCACGATTTCCGCGGCGCCGCTGCGCCGCCCGACAATGGCAGGCAGACCCATCGCCAGCGCCTCCAGAAAAGTATTCGGGTAGGGGTCGTAGCGTGTCGGGAGGATAAAGCAATCCGCCGCCGCGTAGAGCGGCCGCACGTCATCGCGGCCGCCCAGCAGCTGCACCCGATCGCCCAGGCCCCTGGCAGCGGCCAGCGCCGCGAAGCGCGCCGCTTCCCGGTCGCGCCCGGCGACGGCTAGCCGGTACGGTGCATCGCCGCAGCCGGCAAGGGCAGCAATCGCGGCATCCAGCCCTTTGCGCGCGAAACCGGAGCCGACGAACAAAAACAAAGTCTCACCGGCAGCGACGCCCAGCTTAGCGCGCGCTGGCGCGCGCAGCGTCGCGCGATGGCGCGGATGAAAATGTTCGAGATCGACGCCGTTGTAGATCACGTGCAGCCTCTGCGACGGCAGCCCGAAGCGCTGCCGGATCTCTTCGCGCACCATGTTCGAGTTGCAGATCACAGCGCGCAGGCGCGGATGCGCGAACATGCGCCGCTCGGCGGCACAGACATAGCGGTGGTAGGGATTGAGCGCGATGCCAAGGCATTCGAGCCGTTCGGCCGCAGCGCGCCGGATCTCGAGCCATTCGGCGTGCACGCCGTCGCCGGCGCGGTAAATATCGCATCCGGGGATGCGCTCGTGTGACTGCACCAGATCGAAATTGCCCGCTTCCCAGGCCTCTCGGGTCGCGCGCGCGAACGATGCGTCGCGCCACACATTGCCGAGGTAAAACGGATTGACCTCCAGAAAGCGCCGCGCGCCCCAGCCATCCGCGCGGCGTGCAATCAGGGTCAATTCGACCCCGGCACGCTCGAGCGCGGGCAGGGTGCGCTCGATGAAGCGTTCCGCTCCGCCAAAAGGGTTGTAACGCTGCCGGACGAGAGCGACGCGCAAGCGCGTTTGTGCCCCCCGCACCGGGTCAGCGCTCCCGGCTCAGCAGATCCTGCACAGCGGCATCAACGTCATCGACGGCCAGTGTGGTTAGACATTCGCTGACCTTGCCGCCGCCGCAGCCATCGTTGCCGCAGGGGCGGCAGGGGTGGCTGCTCGCGACCACGCGATGGTTCACTTGCCACGGGCGCCATTCGTTTTCGCCGCTGGGGCCGAACAGCGCCACCACCGGCGTTCCCATCGCTGCGGCAAGATGCATAGGCATCGAATCCACGCCGACGAAGAGGCGCGCACGGCCGGCGAGCGCGCCCAACTCCTTGATCTGCAGCTGGCCCGCGAGTACCAGCGGCTTGGTGGTGGTTTTCGCCACGATCTCCTCCACCAGCGCCATTTCGTCTGCATCGGAAGCCGCCGTGAGCACCACGCGGTGGCTGGCGGAGAGACGGTCGATCAGCTGGGCGTTGCGCTCAGGCGTCCAGCACTTGAAGCTCCAGCGCGATGCCGGATGAATATGGATATAGCTGTGCTTAGCCAGCCCCTCAGCTGCCAGCAGCGCGGCGATGCGCGCCTCGGCCGCGGCGCCGGGAACGAACCGCACGCGGCGTTCATCCATGCCGGGCTGCACGCCAATACGGCGCAACGCATCCAGATTCGCTTCGACCTTGTGCCGGCGTCCGTTGCGCGCCAGCGGATAGAGGTGCGTGAAGCTGCGCGCCCAGAATTGACCCCGCCCGGGCGCCACCGGAGCGACGCTCGCGCGTGCGCCTAACGATCGTGCCAGCCAGGCGCCGCGCGGCTGCTCCGTGAGATGGATCAAAAGGTCGTAGCGGCGCGCGCGCAGGTCGCCGTGGAGCTTTTTTTCCAAAACCAGCCTGGACAAAAAACCGGCTTTCTTCCAGTGCCGCCCGACGACATGCAACTGGGCCAGCGCAGGGTGCCCTTCAAGCATGGGCGCGGTATCGTCGTAGACCAGCGCATCGACCTCCATCTTCGGCGCATGGCTCTGCAGCACCCCCAGCACCGGCGAGGCCAGCAGCACGTCGCCGTGATGGCGCAGCATGATCACCAGCGCACGCGCGATTTCCTTGAGCGGGACCGCGTCTTTGAGCATTGGGGGAAGATAGCAGAATTGTCGCCTTCCCCTGCCGGGGCGCCGGCAGGGTCAGAACATCTTGACTTCCGCGCTCAGGCCGACCGTGCGCCCCGGCAGCGGGTAGATCGCGTAGCGATCGACGGTGAACGCGCTGCGCACGGCGTAGCTGTAGTAGTGGCTGTCGAACAGGTTGTTGACCGCCAAGGCCACCTTCCCCCAGGAAAAGTTGTGCGCAAGCTTGAGATCCAGGGTCGAATACCGCGGAATCTTCGTGCCGAGAGTATTCGGCTCATCGTTGTCCATGTACTGACTCGAAACCGCGGTCAGCATCCCGGAAAGCGTGGTTGCGCCAGAGATGTCCCATGCGAATCCGGCGTTCAGCTTGTGCCGCGGCACCAGCGGCACCAGCTTGCCGGCGACGTTCAGGTTGGTGCCGATCGCAGACGCACTTCCAGCCAGCACACCTTCAAGAAACCTCGCGTCAGTGTAGGCGTAGCCAAACCTGAAGCGCAGGCGCTCCGCCGCCTGCCAGCCGCCGTCGAGTTCGATGCCGCGCCGGCGCGATGGCGGAAGGTTCGTGTTGCCGACCCCCGTCGAGAACGGATCGAGATGGATCTCGTTGGCCACGTCGGTGTGGAAAATCGTGGCGCGCATCGCATGCATGCCGTCGCGCCATTGGGCTCCCACCTCGTGCGTCAGCGAGTGCTGCGGGCGCAGGATCTGGAACTGGGCGTTGTACGAGGCGTCGACCTCGTAGATCTCGTCCACATTGACGAAACGGAAGCTCCTGCCCGCACGTCCGAAGACCGACCATACCCGGGAAACCGCGTGCTGCAGCCCAAGTTCCCAGGCGTGTTGGCGCTGCGTCTGGCGGGCTTCAGGCGCGGCGGTGTTGGAGGAGAAGCCCGGCGCGGCGGGATCGACCGCGTCGCTGGCGGCATAGCGTATGCGATCGGAGCGTCCGCCGAGAGAGACCTGCGTTGCGCGCGCAATCTCGATCAGGTCCTGGAAATAGAGCGCCAGATTGTCCTGCGAGGCGCGGACGCGGTTGATCGGTCGCGCGGTGTTCTCCGGTAAATTGCTGCGGCGGGAATCGTAGCGCCAGGCATGCAAGTCGGCGCCCAGCGTAAGCCGGTGCTGGAAGCCGCCGGTCGCGAAGGGTAGGCGCAGGCGCGGCGTGAGGGAGGTCACCTCGAGTCCGTCGGCGCGATAGATCGGGAAACCGCTCTGGTCATAGTACGAGCGCTGGTCTTTGTTGCGCCAATCGAGGCCTAGGTTCAGCTCGGCCTCGCCAAAACGATGGCCTAGGACCAGACTCGCGCGCTTGCCATCGCGGCTCGAGTAATCGAGCGGCGTCTGCGCCCCCCTCGGGTCGACAAGGTACTCGTTTAGCCCACTCGAAGGCTGAATCCGGCGCGACCCGGGCAGGCGCAGTTCCTGCGAATCGGTGGCCGCGCGTAGATCAAGCGTCGTATCGCCGAGCGCCCAGCGCAGGTTCGCGGTGTTGTTCTGCTGCTCGTTGCGGTTGTTGACGCGGTAACCATCGGAGGTAAAGCCGTACACAGAGGCATTGATGCCGAAGTTACCGCTCGCCTGGCTGCCGTAGAGCTGCCCCGCTTTGGTATTGAAGGTCGCCGCACGTCCGAACACCTCGAGCGCCGCGCCCTGCTTGAGCGGCGAGCGTGTGACGATATTGACCACACCGGCCGAGGCGCCATCGCCATAGAGCACGGCGCCGGTGCCGCGTAGGATCTCGATGCGTTCGATGCCGGCGAGGGGAATTGCGGCCCACTGCACGCTGGTCAGGTCGATATCCGTGATGCGCCTGCCGTCGAGCAGGATGAGCGTGTTTTGCGGCCTGGTCACGCCGAAGCCGCGCAGATCGATCGAAGTGGTCGCGCCGTTATTGCCGAAGAAATCCAGCATCGTGATGCCGACCTGCTCTTGCAGTAACTCTGGCAGCGTGCGCGCGGCGCTGTTCGCGATGTCCTCCCGCTTGAGTACGGTGACGCTCGCAGGCAGGCGGCGCGTATCCTCCGCAAAGCGTGTGGCGGTGACCACCACCGAGTCTTCATTCTGAGAATAAGCAGGCAAAGCAAAGACGGCGAGCACTGCCACGGATAGAGCGAAGCGCATTGGAGCTCCTTTCGGTGTCTTCCCCGACACCACAAATCGATGGATGAAAAGCTCCAAGGCCGGTCTCCGGACTCGCGAGTGGCGGATTTTGATCCGCCGGGTGCACGCCTTCCCGTGAACTAGACAAGCCTCACAGTGGCCGGGTGTGCACCCCCTCGCTTACCGTTGCGGGGGCAGTCCAGGCATTGCGCCGTCTCGCGGTTTCCCATGGAGGCGGCAACGCACCTGATTCCCGTTTCACCCGCGACGCGTGGAAGCGCAGCGGACACCTTGCAGCTGACAACGGCAGCATTATAAATCAGCGCCGCAGGATCAGGAATCACTTGGAAAAGCAGCCCTTATTTCTTGACGCTGCAGCAGTTTTGCAACATAGTTCCAGCGTGGATGCGGAGTTCAACTCTCTCGATGCCAAGGTCACGGAGTTCATTGGCCTGTGCGAGCGTTTGCGCACCGAGAACCACGACCTGCGCCAGCAACTGGCCGCGGCAAAGAACGACGCCAAGCGGCTGAATGAGCGCATCGAGAGCGCCAAGGTGAAGCTGGAAAGCCTGCTGGCGCGCTTGCCGGACTGAACGGGCTTGCCATGGCTGAAACTGTCAAGACCATAGAAATTAACATCCTCGGACACATCTACAAAATCGCCTGCAAAGAGGGCGAGCGCGAAGCGCTGCTCCAAGCGGCCGCTTACCTCGACGGCAAGATGGGCGAAATCAAGAATGCCGGCAAAGTGGGCGGCGCCGATCGCATCGCGGTAATGGCGGCGCTCAACATCGCGCACGAACTTCTTTCAACCAAACTGGGCAACGGCTTTGACATCGGTCAGACCAAGCGTAGAATTTCCTCGATCGAGGCGAAGCTCGATGAGGGGCTCGCCCAGCAGGACAAATTGTTTTGAGCCGTGCCATCCGTGTGACGCGCGCTGTGTACGATAGTCGGCAAACTTCTTTGTCCCCTGCTGTGTTCGACAGGGCCCATATTTTCCGAACCGATAGCTTCCCCTGGTTGCGGATTCCAGCGCCACTGTTGTGATCGTCCCTCGCCTTCGGGCCCGCCGGACGAACCTGAGGTGGCCGGTACGCGACCGCCCTGATTAAGCAGGGTTCGGAGGCCGGGCCCATCGGCACGAGCGGGGGACTCCCTCACCCACTATGCATGCTTGGCTGATGAAATCCGAGCCCGACGAGTGCGCGATCGACGACGTGCTCGCGGCGCCGAAACACAGGACGCCCTGGAGCGGTGTGCGCAACTATCAGGCGCGTAATTTCATGCGCGATACGATGCGCGTCGGCGACGGGGTACTGTTTTATCACTCGAGCTGCGCCGAACCCGGCATCGCGGGCTTGGCCGAGATCGCCACCGCCGCTTACCCCGATCCCACGCAGTTCGACGGCCAGAGCCCCTACTATGACCCCAAGTCGACGCCCTCGGCGCCACGCTGGTTCTGCGTCGACGTACGCGCGCTCAGGAAAACGCGCCTGGTGCCGGTTTCAGAATTGCGTGCGCACCCGTCGCTGGCGAAACTGTGGACGCTGCGCCCGGGCAACCGCCTGTCGATCACCCCTGTCAGCGCCACCGAATGGAAATTCATTTGCGGAAAACTCCTATGAAAAACGATCTCCTGCTGCGGGCGCTGGCGCGCCAACCCACCGACTCCACGCCGGTCTGGCTGATGCGACAAGCGGGGCGCTATCTCCCCGAGTACAACGCGACGCGGGCCAAGGCGGGAAGTTTTCTCAAACTGGCCAAGACCCCGGCGCTCGCCGCCGAAGTGGCGCTGCAGCCGCTGACGCGTTTCCCGCTGGATGCCGCAATCCTCTTTTCCGACATCCTCACGGTGCCCGACGCGATGGGCTTGGGACTTTACTTCGCCGAGGGAGAGGGTCCGCGCTTCGAGCGTCCACTGCGCGATGAAGCGGCCATCGCGCGCCTCGCCGCGCCCGATCCCACCGTCGAGCTGCGCTACGTACTGGATGCGGTGCGCGAAACCCGCAGCGCGCTGGGCGACCGGGTACCTCTGATCGGCTTCTCCGGCAGCCCTTACACGCTGGCCTGTTACATGATTGAAGGCTCGGGCAGCAGCGACTGGCGCGCCGTCAAGGAGATGCTGTACGCCCGCCCGGACCTGCTGCATCGCATACTCGCCGTCAACGCCTTGGCGGTGACGGATTACCTCAACGCGCAGATTGAAGCCGGCGCGCAGGTGGTGATGTTGTTTGACACCTGGGGCGGGAACCTCACCGCCGTGCAGTACGAGGAATTTTCACTGTCCTACATGCGTCAAGTGCTGTCGCAAGTCCGCAAAGTTCCGCGCATCGTCTTTACCAAAGGCGGCGGTGGCTGGCTGGAGAACATCGCTGCCAGCGGTTGCGATGCGGTAGGACTCGATTGGACCGTCGATCCCAGCGCTGCGCGCCAGCGCGTCGGCGCCAAGGTTGCGCTGCAAGGCAATCTCGATCCTGCGGTGCTATGCGCGCCACCGTCGCGTGTGCGCGAGGAGGTGCGGCGCGTGCTCGATGCCTTCGGCACCGCCCCTGGCCATATTTTCAATCTCGGTCACGGCATCACACCCCATGCGCGGGTTGACGCGGTCGAAGCCCTTATAGACGAAGTACGTACTTACAGCCGGCAGCTCAGAGCAGCTCGGGTCTGACTTATGCACACTGGCACGGCAGAGGGAGAATTTCTCGTTCTCCGGGGCGTAGGCCCGGCAGCTTCCGCGCAAGCCATTGATCAAAAGGAGAAAACTTTCCTGTTGACCGACATTTCTTGGCCTCGTGCCGCTTCCATGTGGACAACTCGCCAAAAAGTCCGGTTTTTATTCACAGCTTTATCCACAATCTACGCATGAGGGTTTTGCGTGTCGCGCTCGATGTCCCAATCGCCAAACTATTTGATTACCTGATCGACAGCGTGATCAACAGCGCGACCCCCGCCGCTGTCGGCGACCGCGTCGTGGTTCCATTCGGTACGCGCCAGCGCGTTGGCGTGGTGGTTGAAGTGGCCGACGCCAGCGCGGTCGCGGTTTCCCGGCTCAAACCGGTCACGCGCGTCCTGGAGGATGCGCCCAGGCTCTCCGCGGCTTGGTTGGAGCAAATGCGCTTCCTCGCTACCTACTATCAGCGACCGTTCGGCGAGACCGTGGCGGGCGCACTGCCGGCGCGACTGCGTTCTCTCAAACCGCTGCCCAAGCGCAGAAAGTCCGCTGCAGGAAGCAGCAGTGGCACCGGTGCCGCCGGGCACCGCTTGGTGTCGAGTCACCAGCCGAATTCGGCGCAGATCCAGGCGATCGAGCGGATCAGTGCCGCACTGGGATCCTTCCGGACGTTCCTGCTGCACGGCATTACCGGCAGCGGCAAGACCGAGGTTTACCTGCGACTGATTGCCGAGGTGCTCTCCAGAGGCCTGCAGGCGCTGGTGCTGGTTCCCGAGATTGGGCTGACGCCCCAACTGGAGGCGCGCTTTCGGCAAGCGTTTCCCGACGCGCGAATTGCCGTGCTGCACAGCGCGCTGGAGGACGCTGCACGCACCCACGCTTGGCTCGATGCCGCGCGCGGCGATGCGTCTATCATCCTCGGCACCCGGCTGGCGGTGCTCACCCCCTTGCCGCGGTTGGGGATCGTGGTGGTGGATGAGGAGCACGACGCCTCCTTCAAGCAGCATGAGGGCTTGCGCTACTCCGGGCGCGATGCGGCCGTGCTGCGCGCCAAGCTTGCCGACTGCCCGGTGGTGCTCGGCACGGCTACGCCGTCGCTGGAGACCTGGTTCAACTGCCGGGCCGGTCGTTACGCCTTGCTCACCCTGCCGGAACGGGCGGTGCCTGGCGCACAGCTCCCTACCGTTCGCACTGTCGACCTACGTATCGAGAGCGCAGAGCACGGGCTGGCGAAACCGGTGCTGGAGGCCATCCGGGCGCGTCTGGCGCGTGGCGAACAAAGCCTGATCTTCATCAACCGCCGCGGCTATGCGCCGGTCCTCGCCTGCGAGGCCTGCGGCTGGGCGGCGGGCTGCACGCGCTGCAGCGCGCGTATGGTGCTGCATACGACGGCCGTCGGGGGCTTGCACTGCCACCATTGCGGCGCTCTGGAGAAAGTCCCACGGGAATGCCCGACCTGCGGCAACGTCGATCTGCGCCCGGTGGGCCGCGGCACTCAGCGCATCGAAGAAACCCTGACGGCGCTCTTTCCAGAGGCGCACATCCTGCGCATTGACCGCGACAGCACCCGCCAGCGCGCCCAGCTCGCCCGTACGCTGGAGGGCATCGGCCGCGGCGAAGGCGATATCCTGGTGGGTACGCAACTGCTCGCCAAAGGGCACGATTTTCCTAACCTGACCCTGGTTTGCGTCCTCAACGCCGACAGCGCGCTGCTGTCCACCGACTATCGCTCCGCCGAACGGCTGTTCGCCACGCTCGCCCAGGTCGGGGGCCGCTCCGGTCGCCGCGAGCAGCCCGGCGAAGTGCTGGTGCAAACCCGCTATCCCGGGCATCCGATGTTCCAGGCGCTCATCCGTCACGACTACGCCGGGTTCGCCGAGTCGCAGTTGGCCGAGCGCGAGGGCGCAGGCTTTCCGCCTTTCGTCCACGAAGCCGCGCTGCGCGCCGAAGCGAGCAAACTCGAGGTCGCGATGGCCTTCCTGCGCGCCGCGGCGCGACTCGTCGAAGTGCCCGAGGCCATCCAGGTGTACGACCCAGTGCCGCATGTGATCACCCGGCGCGCCGGCGTCGAGCGCGCGCAATTGCTGCTGCAATCGTCGTCGCGCCCCGCGCTGCAGGAATTCCTGCGCCTCTGGTCGGCCACCCTGCCCGCTTCCACGTCGAGCGGCGTGCGCTGGCACCTCGACGTAGATCCGATCGAATTCGATTGAGCAGCGTACAATTATCTTCTTTTACAGGGTAAATGAAGGTATATTGGAATCATGAAAACAACCGTGGATATTCCGGATAAGGTACTTTCGGAAGCGGTGCGCTACACGGGCGCCGTCACCAAGCGGCAAGCGATTGTTACCGCCATGGAAGACTTCAACCGGCGCAAACGCATGGCGGAACTGCTCAAGCACGCCGGCACCTGCGACCGGCTGATGACGGTCGAAGAACTCCAACGGCAGCGGCGCCGGGGCTAAAACATGGTTCTGGTGGACTCGTCCTCCTGGATTCATCTATTCCGTCCGGACGGAGATAAAAAAGTGCGGGCCCGGGTCGAGCAGGCCTTGCAAGCAGGGTTGGCCTGCTGGTGTCCCATGATCAGACTGGAATTGTGGAACGGCGCTGCGGGAGACCGTGAAAAAAAGGTTTTGCGGGATTTGGAGCGATTGTTACCCGAACTCGCCATCAATGATGCTGTTTGGAAATCCTCATTCGACCTGGCCAAACGGGCACGTACTAAAGGCATCACCGTGCCGGCTTCCGATCTGCTCATTGCGGCCTGCGCGCAGGCACACGGTGCGCGACTTGAATCGTCGGATTCGGACTTTGAGCTTCTCGCAACGCTCTGAGTTCGTAAATCCTCGGCGGCCAGGAAGAAAGTAGAAATTGGTGAGTGATTCCGAGAGTTATAATCCGCGCCCTTTTCATGCCCAGCCCCAAGGACACCGTCCAAGCCATACTT
>SHXK01000072.1 GCA_009693335.1 Betaproteobacteria bacterium
ATCGGCGCCACCACGCGCATCGAGGGCAATGTGTTTTTCAGCGGCGGCCTGCGGGTGGACGGCGTGGTGCGCGGCAATATCGTGGCGCTTGCCGACCAGCCCGGCACCTTGGTGCTCTCGGAGCAGGCGCGCATCGACGGCGAGGTCCAAGCTGCCCACGTGGTGGTGAATGGGACGATCACGGGCTCGGTGAACGCGCGTGAGACCCTCGAACTTCAGACCAGTTCGCGCGTCAAAGGCGATGTCCATTACAAAAGCATCGAGATCCAGCAAGGGGCAGTGATCGAGGGGCGGTTGGTGCACTATGCCGCCGAGGTCAAGCAGGTGGAATTGAAGATCGCCAAGTAGTAAATTGCAGCGCGCCTCGAACGGCGCAGCGGACCAAGGTCAGCAACAGGAGCAAGCCATGAATGCAGCAGTTGAAAATACGGTCACTGAAATGCCCGCACCGTTTATCTTTTCGGACAGCGCCGCTGGCAAGGTGAAGCAGCTGATCGAAGAGGAAGGCAACCCGGAGCTGAAGCTGCGTGTGTTTGTCACCGGCGGCGGTTGCTCCGGATTCCAGTACGGCTTCACCTTCGACGAAGTGCAGAACGACGACGATTCGGTGATGGAAAAAAACGGCGTCAAGCTGCTCATCGACCCGATGAGCTACCAGTACCTGACCGGTGCCGAGATCGACTACAGCGAGGGCCTGGAAGGCGCGCAGTTCGTGATCAAGAACCCGAACGCCACCTCCACCTGCGGTTGCGGCTCATCGTTCTCTGCCTGAGCAGCGGATCAGTTTGCTTTGACGGGGGCACTGGCCCCCGTTTTCATTGGTTCGACCACTGATGCCTGCGGCAGCAAAAAAATCGTCTGGATCGTGCCGTCTGGTGCCGTGGACGTGACCGGCGAGCACCCGACCTCGGCGCTGGCCAGTATCCGTTACCGCGCCCTGATTCCGATGCGCGAGCTTGCTGCCCGGGGACACGCGGCCACCCTCTTGCAAGTGGATACGGAAGCGCAACTCGACCGTCTGCAGAACCTGGACGGCGTGGATGTCGTCGTGCCGTGGAAATTTTCAGAAGCGCCTGGATTATTCCAGAGGGTGATCGAGATCGCGCACGCTAAAGGCGCGATGGTGGTTTACGATCTTTGCGACGATCACTTCGACCACCCCACCCATGGCCCGCTGTACCTGAGAACCTGCCGGTCCGCCGACGTGGTGGTCGCTGCCACGCCGATGCTGGCCGAAACCATTACCGCCCGGACCGGACGGATTGCCAACATCATCCCTGAGCCCTACGAGGGTCCGAAAGGCGCGGCCAAATGGGGGCCGGGCACCGAGCGCTTGAAATTGTTGTGGTTCGGGCACGCGGGAAATCTTGCATCCATCGAAGGCGTGGTTCCAAAGTTGGTCGATTACGGCGCAAAACGGCCCATGGCATTGACCGTGGTGACCTTTTCGCACACCGACCTGACGAGGCAATTCAAGCAGTTCAACCAGCGCCATCGGCATCGTTTGTCGCTGCGCTATGTGGAGTGGTCACTGGCAGCGACTTGGCGGGAGCTCGGGGCCACAGACATCGTTGTGATTCCGCAGGACACGAACGATCGGGTGCACAGCGCGAAAAGCTCGAACCGGTTGATCGAGTCGATGTGGGCGGGGCGCTTCGTTGTCGCCAGTCCAGTTCCTTCCTACGTGGAGTTCGGCGCATGGGCGGCACTGCACGAGGACCTCTGCGCAGGCCTTGATTGGGCCCTCGCTCACCAGGAGGTGTTGGAATCACGCATCCAAGGCGGTCAGGACTACATCGCAGCGCACTACTCGCCCGAAGTAATTGCAGGCCGCTGGGAGGAAGCGTTGCTGCGCCCAACGCAGCACCTCTAGGCAAGGGTGGCGACCCGCTCTGGTGGACAATGGCGCGATTGTCGAAAACGGCCACATCGTAGAGCGGCAGGCGGAATTACGGACATAGATCGACGCCATCGTGGCCGACTTGGAAGGGGAAGCGGTATGAGCGAACAGCCTAGCGGCGAAATCATCCTGTATCAGCGCGCTGGCGCGCCAACCATCGAAGTGCGGCTAGAAGGTGAGGCGGTGTGGCTGACACAGGAGCAAATCGCCCGGTTATTCGAGCGTGAACGTTCTGTCATCACCAAGCACATCGGCAATGTGTTTGCAGAAGGTGAATTGCCGATCGATACCAATGTGCAAATTTTGCACATTGCCCGCTCCGACAAACCCGTCAAGCTTTACGGGCTGGATGTGATCATCTCGGTTGGCTATCGCGTCAAATCGCCGCGCGGCACCCAGTTCCGCATCTGGGCCACCGCGCGCCTGCGGGAATATCTGGTCAAGGGCTTCACGATGGACGATGCCCGGCTGAAGAACCTGGGCGGCGGCACTTACTGGAAAGAGCTGCTCGAGCGCATCCGCGACATTCGCTCAAGCGAGAAGGTGCTCTACCGGCAAGTGCTCGACCTGTACGCCACCAGCATGGATTACAGCCCCAAAAGCGAGGCAAGCAACAGCTTCTTCAAAATCGTGCAAAACAAGCTGCACTATGCGGCGCACGGCCACACCGCCGCCGAAATCATCGCCGCCCGTGCCGACGCCGGAAAACCCTTCATGGGCCTGCTGTCATTTGGCGGTGTTCAGCCAACAAAAACCGACATCACAGTCGCGAAAAATTATCTGGATGCGGGCGAGTTAAAACGCCTGAACACCCTGGTCTCAGCCTATTTCGAAGCCGCCGAGTTTCGTGCGCAGAACCACGAACTGACTTACATGAAGGACTGGCTGGCCTATCTGGACCGGCTGATCGTGGCGATGGAAGCCAAAACCCTGGCCGGCGCTGGCCGCGTGAGCCACCAGCAGGCCGTGGGTAAGGCTGAAGCCGAATACACAAAATACCGCGCCCAGCTTGGCAGTGAACGCTCCGAGGTCGAGACGACCTACCTGGAGAGCGTGAAGGACCTCCAGCGCAAGCTCGAAGGGGGTAAGAAGCCATGAGCCGGATTGATGAGTTGATTGCCGAATTGTGCGCCGTGCATGCCGTCCGCCTTACTTGGGTTTCTCGCCGACCAGGCGCATATCGCGCGGCTCGCGCAGCTTGAACTGTGCCGGGTCTTGGCGCAAATTGACCAAGCCCGCTTCGTGCATCACCTGGCCGAGGCTGCGCGGGGAGTAGCCCCAGCGATGGATCATGTAAGGGTCTTTCCATGACGGATCACCATAGAAAACCCACATGCTGCACTGCCCTTCGGCGCCCGGCCCTGCCGCCAAATCCGGGTTCTGCAGAAGCTCTTGGGCAGCGGTAAGCAGGTTTGGACATTCCAGGAACATGCTGCCTCCAGGTTTGAGCGTCCGGACCCACTCCCGCAATACGTCCGTGACCTCCCATCGCCAGAAGTGTTCGACGACGTGCACTGAGAGAATTTCATCGACGCTGTTGTCTTCGAATGGCGTCAACTTGTGCAAATCGCACAGCACGTCGGGTTTCATGCCGCGCCGACTGGGCACCACATCGACGTTGATGTAGCCGGGCAGGATTTTGTCGCCGCAATCCAGGTTCAATTTCTTCATGGATGGATTGTGCCAAGAATCCGCGCCCCGCGCGCGCCGGTGACTGAGGGCAGATTCCCCGGTTGGGCGCCTAGCGTTTGTTTCGCCAGCCAGGCGAAGGCGGTCGCTTCCACCAGTTGGGGATCGATGCCGTGGCGCGCGCTGGTCTCCAGCGCCGCAGGCGCGGCTAATTCGGCAAGCCGGCGCATCAAGGCGTTGTTTTTCACGCCGCCGCCGCAGACGATCAGGCGCTGCGCACCGGCGCCATGTCGAGCGATGGCGTTGGCGAGGCTGCGCGCGGTCAGTTCGACCAGGGTGGCCTGCACCGCCTGCGGATCCTCGCCGCCGCGCAGGTTTGCGCGCAGCCAGGCTGGGTTGAAAAGATCGCGGCCGGTGCTTTTGGGTGGTGCGGTGGCGAAGTAAGGCTCCTGCAGCAGGCGCTCCAGCAATGCGGGGATCGCTTGCCCTCCCGCGGCCCAGCTCCCGCCGTCATCGTGAGGCGTGCCCAGATGCTTCGTCGCCCACAAGTCGAGCAGGCAGTTCCCGGGACCGCTGTCAAAGCCGATCACTTTGCCCTGGCGGGGAAGAAAGGTCAGATTGGCGATGCCGCCTAGATTGATGACCACGCGATCTTCCGCAGCGTCGGCGAACACGGCGGCATGGAAGGCGGGCACCAGCGGCGCGCCTTGTCCTCCAGCCGCCACGTCGCGGCTGCGGAAATCGGCGACCACGCACAGTCCGCTCAGCTCGGCCAGCAGCGCCGCATTGCCGAGTTGGGTGGTGTAGCCGCGCTCCGGCCGGTGGCGCACGGTCTGGCCGTGGCAGCCAATGGCGCGTACTTCGGAGGTCGGCATTTTCGATCTGGCCAGAACCTGGGCGACCGCATCGGCATATTTTTTCGCCAGTTGGTTGCCGGCGAGGGCGGCGCGCTCGATTTCATTTTCTCCCGGTGAATTGAGCGCCAGCAGTTCGTTCTTCAGTGCGGCGTCGAAAGCAAGATGCACGTTGGCGATCAGTCGTGGCTTGCCGCCCTCAAAATCTGCCAACACTGCATCGACCCCGTCGAGGCTGGTGCCCGACATCAGGCCGACATACCACCTCCGGGTCACTCTAGCGCGGCAACCTGGTGGTGGGCGAGCAGATCGAGGGGTCCTGCCAGCGCTTGCACGTGAACGCGGAAAGGGGCCATTTCGTGGCGCGCCAGCGGCGTGCCGGCGGGTAGGGGCACCGAGAGCGGATTGCGCGCCACACCGGCAACGCGGAATTCATAGTGCAGATGTGGTCCGGTCGCCCAGCCGGTCTGGCCGACCAGGCCGACCGCATCGCCCTGCGCAACGCGCGCGTTGGTGCGGATGCCGCGCCCGAAGGCTTTCAGGTGCGCATACCAGGTCGAATGTCGGCTGTCGTGGCGCAAGATCACCAGGTTGCCGTAGCCGCCACGCTGGCCGGCGAATTCGACGATGCCGTCGCCGACCGCGCGCACCCGGGTGCCGGCGGGCGCCGCGTAGTCCACGCCCTGATGCGCGCGCCAGCCTTTGTGTAGCGGGTGCATGCGCATGCCGAATCCGGAGCTCACGCGCGAGAGCTCCAGCGGGGAGCGCAGCAGCGCTTTGCGCATGTTCTTGCCGTCAGGGGCGTAATAGTTGCCGGCGTAGCGCAGCGCCCGGTGCTTGCGGCCCTGGTTGGTGAACTCGGCGGCGAGAACTTTTCCGGCGCGCAGCGGCCAGCCTTCGACCGAGTGCATTTCGTAGAGCACCGAGAAACGATCCCCCTGGCGCAACTCGCGGTGGAAATCAACTTCGCTGGCAAACACCTCAGCAAGCTGGATCGCAACGGCGTCCGGAATGCCGGCGGCATCGGTGGCCGCGAAAAGCGAGGTGCGGATGAGCGCCGATTTCATCTCGGTGTGGGTGACGATCTGCGCGGGCTGCTCGCTGGCGACCAGGCCCTGGCCGGCGCGTTCGATCCTGATCAGCGTATCGCGTGCGCCGAGAAAGCTCAGCCAGACGAGTTCGCCCTCATTTTCCTTCCCGGCGCGCAGGTCGGCGCGAACTTCGGCGGTGACGATGACGCCCGGGCGCAGCAAGCGCATTTCGGGCTGGCGCAGCAGCAGCTGCACATCGGCCGCGCCTATGGCAAGGCGTGTCAGCAGTCCCCGGTAGGTATCGCCACGCTGCAAGCGATCCTCGCGCACATAGGCGGCTGGTGCCGGCAGCAGTGCTTCCTCAAGGCGGATGGTCATGGGCTCGAGCTGCGCCGCTTTGGCCAGCAGCAGCTCGGCGTCGGTCGAGGGCACGATGCTGACGACCGCGGCGAGCGCGCTCGAGACCGCGAACACGAGCAAGCCCACGGCGCGTTGCAGTGGCGTATAACGACGCATAGTTCGGCTAGAATCCCTTGTTATTCAAATACCTGGGAAGTGTAGCACGCATGACGGAGATTGCTGAAGCCTTGGCTCGCATCAAGCGCGGCTGTGACGAGCTGATCGTCGAAGAGGAATTGGTCAAGAAGTTGCAGACCGGGCGCCCACTCAGGATCAAGCTGGGCCTCGATCCGACCGCGCCAGATCTGCACCTGGGCCACACGGTGGTGATCAACAAGCTGCGCCACTTCCAGGATCTGGGGCACCAAGTGCTGTTCCTGATCGGCGATTTCACCGGCATGATCGGCGACCCGACCGGCAAGAAGCAGACCCGTCCACCGCTATCGCGTGAGCAGATCCTGGAAAACGCCCAGAGTTACCGCGCACAGATGTCGAAGATCCTGGACGCCGACAAGACCCAGGTACTGTTCAACTCAGAGTGGTCCGACAAACTGGGCGCCGAGGGCATGATCCGGCTCGCCTCGCGCTATACCGTGGCGCGACTGCTGGAGCGCGACGATTTTTCCAAGCGCTACAAGGCCGGGCAGCCGATCTCGGTGCACGAACTGCTCTACCCGCTGATGCAGGGCTACGATTCGGTGGCGATGCAGGCCGACGTGGAGTTGGGCGGCACTGACCAGAAATTCAACCTGCTGGTCGGGCGCGAGCTACAGCGGGATTTCGGCCAGGCGCCGCAGTGCATCCTGACCATGCCGCTCCTCGAGGGGACCGACGGTGTGGAGAAAATGTCGAAGTCACTCGGCAACACCATCGGCATCGCCGAACCGGCGCAGGAAATTTTCGGCAAGTTGATGCGCATCTCCGACCAGCTCATGTGGCGCTACATGGAACTGCTTTCGTTTCAGGATTTGCAGACACTACGCTTGAAAAAAGAGCAGGTGGCCAACGGCGCCAACCCGCGTGACGTGAAGTTCGATTTCGCGGCGGAAATCGTCGCCCGCTTCCACGGCCAGGCGGCGGCGCAGAACGCCGGTCGCGAATTCAACGCGCGCTTCCGCGAAGGGGCACTGCCGGAGGATCTGCCGGAATTGGTTTTCAAGGCGCCGCAGGCCGGATTGGCGATTACCCAGCTATTGAAACTGGCGGGTTTCGTCGCCAGCACTTCGGAGGCGCAGCGCCTGATCGAACAGGGGGGCTTGCGGATCGACGGCGAGCGGGCCAGCGACCGGGGCTTGACATTCCCGCCGGGAACATCGTTCGTCCTCCAGGCGGGCAAGCGAAAAGCCGCCCGCATCAGGGTCGCGTGACATTGCCGTAAGGTCGCTGGTAGAGGCTGAAAGCCTGGTAGGGAAGAGGCAGGTATAGCATTTGACACGGGCGGCCCTGCGCCCTACCATCGGCCCGCTTACGCTAGTCCCCGAATATGATTTCCTGAGGAGGAAACCCGATGTTTGCCCCGATGAAGACCGCGATCGCAATCGCGGCTGCTGCCAGTTTTGCCCTTCCCGCGCTTGCGCAGCAGCCCGCTGCACCGGCCGTGAAAAATTTCAAATTCCAGTCCACCTGGCCCGCCAGCTTGACGCTGCAGGACAATTTCAGGTTCTTCGTCGATCGCGTCGACAAGCTCACCGCCGGCCAGGTCAAGATCGAGGCGCTCGCCGCCGGACAGATCGTGCCGCCGTTTGAAATCCTGGACGCCACCCACAAGAAAGTGATCGACGGCGGCCATGGGGTTTCCTACTACTGGGTCGGCAAGAACAAGGCAGCCACGCTGTTCTCCAACACCCCGGCGGGAATTGCCGGCATGGATCATATGGATTGGATGGGCTGGATCTACGAGGGTGGCGGCCTGGACATGTGGTGGGATTTCTATCAGAAGGAACTGAAACTTAACGTCATCGCCTTTCCGATTCTGCCTTCCAGCCCGCAGGCGTTGGGTTGGTTCAAGCGGCCGATCAAGAACCTGGCCGACTTCAAGGGTTTGAAGTGCCGGCAGACCGGGATCGTGGCCGAGGTCTATCAGCGCATGGGTATGCAGACCGTGAACCTGCCCGGCGGCGAGATCGTGCCCTCGGCGCAGCGCGGCGTCATCGACTGTGCCGAGTGGGTGGGCGGCATCGAGGACCTGCGTCTTGGCCTGCCGCAGGTATGGAAGTACCACTACACCCCCGGCATGCACGAGAGCGCTTCGATCGGGGAGTTGATCATCAATGGCGATGTGTGGAAGAGCTTGAGCGCGCAGCAGCAGGAAGCGGTGCGTTCGGCGACCACTGAAACCTTCGTGCGCTGGGGCGTGAAATGGCAGAAGCAGAACGCCGATGCGATCGAGGAGATGAAAACCAAGCACGGCACCCAGCTTCTACGCACGCCGCCGGAGATCCTGATCGCGTTCTTCAAGGCTTGGGACGAAATCGCCAAGGAAGAGTCTGCCAAGAACCCGTTCTTCAAGAAGGTGCTCGAATCGCAGCGCGAGTGGGCTGCCAAGGTGGTACCCGCCAAGCGTTTCATGTTCCCGCCGTATTCGTTTGCCGCCAATTACTACTGGCCGGAAGAAGCGCGCAAGAAGGCGCCAGCCAAGGCTGAAGCCAAGAAGTAATCGTTGGGCGGTGTGAAAAGGCAGAGGGGGCGGCAACGCCCCCTCTCTTGCTTGTAGAGCGGGAGTTCTTTGCATGACTGAAGTGGTTGTCTCACACATCCGGCTGATCCGGGCCATCGACAAGTTCACCGACACCACCGGTGTCTGGGTGGCGTGGCTGAACGTGCCGCTGGTGCTGGCGGTGGCCTTCGAAGTCGTCTCGCGTTATGTCTTCAATGCACCCACGATCTGGTCGTTCGACGTGACCTACATGCTCTACGGCACCATCTTCATGCTCGGCTGCGCCTATGCCCTGCACAAAGGGGCGCACATCCGCACCGACTTCTATTACGAAAACTGGTCGATCAGGACCCGCGGCATGGTGGATTCGATTTCTTATATCGTGTTCTTTTTTCCGTCGATCATCATGCTCGGGCTGGCAAGCGGCAACGAGGCCTGGTATGCGTTCACCATCAACGAAACCTCCGAGCAGACGCCGTGGCGGCCCATCCTGTGGCCTTTTAAGGCGGTGGTGCCTCTGACTTGCGCGCTGCTGCTGTTGCAGGGCGTCTCTGAGCTGATCAAGAGCTTCTACGCCGCCCGCACCGGGATCGAGCTCGAGCACAAGGAAAAGATCGAACTATGACCGGAGAAATCCTCACCGGACTGGTGATGCTGGTCGTCATGCTGGGCGCGATCTTCATCGGCATCCAGATTTCGTTCACGCTGCTGTTCCTCGCCCTCACTTTCGGCTATTTTGCTCTGGGCAAAGTGGTCTTCGACCTCGCTTACTTCCAGACCATCGGCTTGATGAAAGAGGAAGTGCTCGCCGCGGTGCCGCTGTTCATATTCATGGGCTACCTCACCGAGCAGGCCGGCCTGATGGAGCGCCTGTTTTCCGCCCTGCGCATGATGCTGGCGCCGGTGCGAGGCTCGCTCTACATCGTGGTCATCGTCACCTCTGCGATTTTCGCCATGGCCACCGGCATCGTCGGCGCGGCGGTCACCGTGCTCGGCATTATGGCGGCGCCCATCATGATCAAGTCAGGCTACGACGAGAAGCTCTCCGCGGGCGCCATCACCGCGGGTGGCACCCTCGGCATCCTGATCCCGCCCTCCGTCATGCTGATTGTGATGGGCCCGGTGCTAGGTGTTTCGGTGGCCGAGCTCTACGCCGCGGCCTTCGGCCCCGGTTTCCTGCTGGCCAGCATCTACGTGACTTACCTCGTCACGCGCAGCTTCATCAATCCGAAGCTGGGGCCGCCGGTGCCCAAAGAGGAGCGCGTGACCGACGTGGTGGCGATCCTCCGGGAAGTGCTCATCGGCGTTTTACCGCTGTTCCTTCTCATCGGCTCGACCCTGGGTTCAATCCTCCTGGGCATTGCGACGCCCACTGAAGCGGCAGCGATCGGTGCGCTCGGGGCGATGATCCTCGCCGTGTGCTACGGCCGTGCCAGCTACGGTGCGCTCAAGCAGGCCTGCATTAGCGCCATGACCACCTCGAGCATGGTGTTGCTCCTCGCGGTCACTTCGAATATCTTCGGCGCGGTGTTCTCGCGCATGGGAACGGCGACCTGGATCACCGAGGCGCTGGTGACCATGCCGGTGCCGCCGCTGGTGATGCTGGGCTTCGTGGTGCTCCTGATTTTTCTGCTGGGCTGGCCGTTCGAATGGCCAGCGATCATCCTGGTATTCCTGCCGATTTTCTATCCCGTGGTCGAGGCCTTGCGGCCGTCGGTGTCGCAGTCCCTCGGCATCGCGCCCGACATGTTCATGGTCTGGTTCGGCGCACTGGTCGCGGTTACCCTGCAGACCGCTTACCTGTCACCGCCGGTGGCGATGTCGGCGTATTACTTGAAGCAGGTGGTGAAAGACTGGTCGCTAGGCACCATCTACAAGGGCATGTTCCAGTTCATGATCCTGCAATGTATCGTGATCGGCATGGTCATGTTTGTCCCGGCCATTGCCACCTCCTTCCCCGAGTATTTGCGTACCGAGCAGTCGGCGGTGCAGACCGAAGAGGTTGACGACAGCTTGAACCGGCTCGAGGAAGACCCCAACAAGGTCATGCAGGAGCATGCGGATGAAGAGGACAAGGGCGGGGATGCGCTGGAAAAAGACGAACTGAAGGCAAAGAAGTAAGGTTTTGCAGGTGTTCGATTTCGACCTTCCGCTCGAGCGACGCGGCACCTGGAGCACGCGCTGGGAGCGTTATCCGGGCGACGTGATTCCGCTCTGGGTCGCCGATACTGATTTTTGTGCACCACCCGCAGTTCTGGCAGCGCTGTCACGCCGCTTGGCGCACGGGGTCCTCGGTTACAGCGTGCCACCCGCGGAGTTGCGCGCTGCGCTGATCGAACGCCTGCAGCGCTTGTACGGCTGGCGCGTGGCGCCCGACTGGGTGGTGTTCGTTTCGGGTGTGGTCCCGGGCTTGCACTTGGCCGCACGGCATCTGCTCAGACCAGACCAGCACATCCTGGTGCCGACGCCGGTTTATCACCACCTCAAGCGCGCCGCAGTGCTGGCCGGACGCGAGCATGCCGAGGTTCCATTGGTACTGTCTTCAGGCCGCTGGGTGTTTGACGAAGACCGGCTGCAAGACGCGCTGCGACCGCACTCGCGGCTGCTCATGCTGTGCAATCCGCAAAATCCCGGCGGCACGATCTTCACGCGCGCGGAATTGACGCGGCTCGCTGGCTTCGCGGAAAAGCATGACTTGCTCATCTGCTCGGACGAGATCCACGCCGACATACTGTTGGACCAAGGCAAGCCGCACGTGCCCATCGCCAGCGTGTCGCGCGAGGCTTCACGCCGCACGGTGACGCTTATCTCGCCCAACAAGGCCTTCGGTTTTCCTGGCGCCGGCTGCGCCTTCGCCATCATCGAGGATGCTGAACTGCGGCGAGCATTTTCCGCCGACCATCACGCCACCGTCCACGATCCCTCGGTGTTCGGCTACGAGGCTTCCCTTGCCGCTTATCGCGACTGCGGCGACTGGCTGGTGGCGCAGTTAGCCTATCTGCGGGGCAACCGCGACTTGGTCGAGCGCGAAGTGGCGGCGATGCCCGGGCTGAAGATGGCGCATGTCGAAGCCACCTATCTGGCGTGGATTGATGCCTCCGGCCTGGGGGTGCCCGATCCGCAGCAGTATTTTCTGGAGCGCGGCGTGGCGCTGTCGCCCGGTGCGCAGTTCGGTGCGCCGGGGTTTGTGCGCTTGAATTTTGGCACGCAGCGCGCCTTGCTTGCCAAAGCGCTAGAACGAATGAAAAATTCCAGCGCCCAAAAAAGTACTTAACGCACAAGTGCGTTCCTTATTAACTTCGCATCCAGGCTGAACCCCAGAGGTTGAGTGTGCGCTGCTCGTGCGGCCAGTCGCGGCAGGCGGCATCCTGCGGCATGAGTTCGATTTCGGCGGAGAATTCGACCTTGTGGCCGTCGGGGTCCTCGATCATGAAGAACAGATTATTGCCCGGTCCGTGGCGTCCCGGCCCCCACCAGAGCGGAATGCGCAGGCTGGCCATGCGGTCGCCCCAGTCGCGGATGTCGTTCCAGCTGCTGGTTTCGTAGCTGTGGTGGTCGGCGCGCGAGGC
>SHXK01000073.1 GCA_009693335.1 Betaproteobacteria bacterium
TTCTCGTCCGGGATCTCGAGCAGCTGCAGGATCACCGGCTGGTCTTTGCCGAGCATTTCGCCGCTGGCGATGCGAAACAGGAGCGCGTAGCCGATCTGGCCCGCGGCGCCGGTGACGGCGACTCGGATGGGGGCTTTGGACATTGAGAACTCCGGGGAAGTTGCCGCTAGTACAGGGAGTATCGATTCTACCGCACCGCCACAGCGATATAATCCCTTCAACATGTCAGAAGCAGCGGCCAAGATGCAGGCGAGGAGAATTCGCCCGAAATACCTGAACCTGCGGGCGCTGATCTTCGAGATTCGGCTGCCTCTGCCGGGTTGGATTTCAATTCTGCATCGCATCAGCGGTGCCCTGCTGTTCGTGGCGCTGGTCTGGCTGCTGTGGTTGTTGGATCGCAGCCTCGCCTCCGAAGCCGCGTTCAACCAAGTCAAACAGTACGCCGGTTTGTGGCCAGTGAAACTGTCGCTGCTGGTACTGGTCTGGGCCTACTGCCACCATTTCTGCGCCGGCGTCCGCTACCTGTTCCTCGACTTGGACAAGGGTCTCGATCTGGCGACCGCGCGCCTCACCAGCTGGATCGTTCTGGTGCTGAGCCTGATGCTGACCGTACTGCTCGGCTGGCAGCTGTGGTGAACCGCTCCTGATGGGACGCAGATGACCCAGCGCATCGTCACTGGCGCACACTACGGCCTGCGCGACTGGCTGGCGCAGCGCATCACGGCGCTGATCATGGCGATCTACTCTGTGATCGCGGTTATTGTTTTGATTTCAGCTAAACCCATGACCTACGGCGTCTGGCACGAACTGTTCACGCAGGGCTGGATGCGGGTGGCGACGCTGTTGTTCATCGCCAGCCTCTCCTGGCATGCTTGGGTGGGGGTGCGCGACATCCTGATGGATTACATCAAGCCTGCGGGCCTGCGCTTGGCGATGGAGGTGCTGGTGCTGCTCACCATAGCCGCTTATGTCGGCTGGACGATACAGATACTCTGGGGATGAGCTTGGGACTGCCGGTACGCAGGTTCGATGCGATCGTTGTTGGGGCTGGGGGCGCCGGCATGCGGGCAGCGCTGGAGCTGGCGCGCGCCAATCTGAAGGTGGCGGTGCTCACCAAGGTGTTTCCGACCCGTTCGCACACCGTCGCGGCGCAGGGCGGCATCGCCGCGCCGCTGGCCAATTCGAGTGAAGACAACTGGCATTGGCACATGTACGACACGGTCAAGGGCTCGGACTATCTGGGCGACCAGGACGCGATCGAGTACATGTGCCGGCGCGCCAACGAAGTGGTGGTCGAGCTCGAACATATGGGCATGCCTTTCGACCGGCTGGAAAACGGCAAGATCTACCAGCGTCCTTTCGGCGGCCACACCCAGGACTACGGTAGCGCCAAGATGGCGATGCGCGCCTGCGCCGCCGCCGACCGCACTGGGCATGCGATGCTGCATACCCTATACCAGCAGAATGTGCGTTCCAACACCCAGTTTTTCGTCGAGTGGATGGCGCTGGACATCATTCGCGACCCGCAGGATGGCGCGGTGCTGGGCGTCACGGCGCTCGAAATGGAAACCGGCGAGGTCAGCATTTTCCAGGCCAAGGCGACCCTGTTCGCCACCGGCGGCTCGGGGCGGATTTTCTACGCCAGCACCAATGCCTTCATCAATACCGGCGACGGCCTGGGCATGGCGGCACGCGCTGGTTTCCCGCTGGAGGACATGGAGTTCTACCAGTTCCATCCCACCGGCGTGTACGGCGCCGGCGTGCTGATCACCGAGGGCGTGCGCGGCGAAGGCGGTTACCTGCTGAACAAGGACGGTGAACGTTTCATGGAACGCTACGCGCCTAACGCCAAGGACCTCGCCAGCCGCGACGTGGTGTCGCGCGCCATGACCACCGAGATCAAGGAAGGCCGCGGCTGCGGTCCCGACCAGGACCACCTGATGCTCAAGCTCGATCATCTCGGCGCCGAGGTGATCAACCAGCGCTTACCGGGGATCCGCGAGATTGCCATCAAGTTCGCCAATGCCGATCCGGTCCGCGATCTGGTGCCGGTGGTGCCGACGGTGCACTACCAGATGGGCGGTATTCCCACCAAGTACCTCGGCCAGGTGGTGATCCCCGAAGGCGCGAACTCGGAGAGCATCGTGCCCGGCTACTACGCGGCGGGCGAGTGCGCCTGTGTTTCGGTGCACGGCGCCAACCGCCTTGGCACCAACTCACTGCTGGATCTGGTGGTGTTCGGCAAGGCTGCGGGCGAGCAGATGATCAAAGACATCCGTTCCTTGCCCAGCCCGCAGCGCGCTTTACCCAGGGACGCGGGCGAATTCAGCCGCGCGCGCCTCGCACGCTTGGATGCCAACGCCGGCGGCGAGCGTGTCAACGATGTGCTGACCGACCTGCGCCGCACCATGCAGGCGCATTGCGGGGTGTTCCGTTTTCCGGATGATCTCGTCAAAGGGGTCGAGAAGATCAAGGAAATCGCCGCGCGCTCCCAAAGGACATCCATACAAGACAAATCGAAAGTCTTCAATACCGCGCGCATCGAGGCACTGGAGCTCGACAACTTGGTGGAAACCGCACTGGCGACCATCGTCTCCGCCGAGGCGAGGAAGGAAAGCCGCGGCGCGCAGGCGCGCGCCGATTTCCCTGAGCGTGACGACAAGAACTGGATGAAGCACACGCTGTGGTACAAGGAAAACAATCGTTTGGCCTACAAGCCGGTGCATTTGAAACCCATGTCGGTGGAATCCTTCGAACCGAAGGTTCGAACCTACTAGAACCCCAAGTTCGATCTTCTTAGCGCAAAGGCTGGCCTAGGCATGAAGCTCTCGATTTACCGCTACGACCCTGACAAGGACCAGAAGCCGTATATGCAGGACTACGACATTCAGCTCGAGCATTCGGACCGGATGCTGCTGGACGCGTTGGTCAAGGTGAAGGCGCAGGACGACTCGCTCTCCTTCCGGCGCTCCTGTCGCGAAGGCGTGTGTGGCTCGGATGCGATCAACATCAACGGCAAGAATGGCCTCGCCTGCATCACCAAGGTGGCCGAGCTGCCCGAGCAGGTGACGCTGCGAC
Organism: Betaproteobacteria bacterium; assembly: GCA_009693335.1. Lineage (GTDB taxonomy): Bacteria > Pseudomonadota > Gammaproteobacteria > Burkholderiales > SG8-39 > RBG-16-66-20. Next base: position 3,079 of record SHXK01000073.1, read on the forward strand.
CCTTGCCCGGGATGCCGGTGATCCGCGACCTGATCGTCGACATGACGCAGTTTTTCAAGCAGTACGAGTCGATCAAGCCCTACGTGGTGAACCACGAGGCACCGCCTGAACGCGAGCGCTTGCAGACGCCCGCGCAGCGCGAGGAGCTAAATGGCCTCTACGAATGCATCCTGTGCGCCTGCTGCTCGACTGCCTGCCCGTCGTTCTGGTGGAACCCGGACAAGTTCGTCGGCCCCGCAGGCCTGCTGCAGGCCTACCGTTTCATCGCCGACTCACGCGACCAGGAGACCGCGGCGCGCCTCGACAATCTCGAGGACCCGTACCGCCTGTTCCGCTGCCATACCATCATGAACTGCGTGGATGTATGCCCGAAGGGTCTCAATCCGACCCGGGCCATTGGCAAGATAAAAGAACTGATGGTCAAGCGCAGCGTTTAAAGGAAAGCTGTGGACCTTGTCTCGCGCAACAGGCTGAAATGGAAATGCCGTCGTGGTGTGCTCGAACTGGATCTGGTTTTGCAGGGTTTCATTGAAAAGCATTTGCAGGAGAAAGACGTAAATTCATTGAACGAGCTGCTCGATCTGCAAGACATCGACCTCTGGGCGATCGTCAGCGGTCGTAGCGAAGAGTTCGATTCGAAGTTTCAAGGTATCGTGGCGCGCATTCGCGCCGCGTAAGTGGCGCACTTTTTTCGCGCCGTCTAGAGAAGGAAAGCCCGAGATGGACACAAAGGCGAACAAAAAAGCCAGTCTGACACTGCCCGACGGCCAGAGCATCGAGTTCCCGGTGATGTCCGGGAGCATCGGCCCGGATGTGGTGGACATCCGCACGCTCTACGGCAAGTCGGGGCTGTTCACCTACGACCCCGGGTTCCTCTCCACGGCGAGCTGCAACTCGAGCATCACCTACATCGACGGCGATGCCGGTGTACTGCTGTACCGCGGCTACCCGATCGAACAACTGGCGCAACACTGCGACTTCCTCGAGGTCTGCTACCTGTTGCTGCACGGCGAGCTGCCGGAGAAGGGGCAGAAGAAAAACTTTGTTGACATCGTCACCCACCACACGATGGTGCATGAACAGCTGGCGCGGCTGTACCAGGGTTTCCGGCGCGACGCGCATCCGATGGCGGTGATGGTGGGCGTGGTTGGCGCCTTGTCGGCGTTCTACCACGACGCGATCGACATCAACAATGCCGAGCACCGCACCATCTCGGCGTTCCGCCTGATCGCCAAGATGCCCACCATCGTCGCCATGTCCTACAAATACTCGATCGGTCAGCCGTTCGTCTACCCGAGAAATGACCTGTCCTATACCGCCAACTTCATGCGCATGATGTTCGCGGTGCCGACCGAGGAATACAAGGTAAACGAGGTGCTGGTGCGCGCCATGGACCGCATCTTCATCCTGCATGCCGATCATGAGCAGAACGCCTCGACCTCGACCGTGCGCCTGGCGGGATCCTCGGGTGCCAATCCTTTCGCCTGTATCGCCGCAGGTATCGCTTGTCTGTGGGGGCCCGCGCACGGCGGCGCCAACGAAGCCTGCCTCGAGATGTTGGAGGAAATCGGCGACGTCTCCAAGGTCGGCGAATTCATCAAGAAAGTGAAGGACAAATCGAGCGGCGTACGGTTGATGGGATTCGGCCATCGCGTCTACAAGAACCACGACCCACGCGCCAAACTCATGCGCGAGACCTGCTACGAGGTGTTGAACGAGCTTGGCCTGCACGACGATCGCTTGTTCAAGCTGGCCATTGCGCTGGAGAAAATCGCGCTCGAGGACGAGTACTTCGTCAGTCGCAAGCTTTACCCGAACGTCGATTTCTACTCCGGCATCGTGCAGCGCGCGCTCGGCATCCCGGTGGCCATGTTCACCTGCATCTTCTCGCTGGCGCGCACCGTGGGCTGGATCGCGCAGTGGCAAGAGATGATTTCCGACCCGGAATACAAAATCGGCCGCCCGCGCCAGCTCTACAAGGGCGCCGCGCGGCGCGAGGTGACGCCGATCGGCCAGCGCTGAGGGGGGCACGTGAAGGTATCAAAGCGGGGGGAGAGGCGGCCATGATGAAACAGTTCCTGGACAACTCCCACCTGTTTGGGGGTAACGCGCCTTTCGTCGAGGACTTGTACGAGACTTACCTCGAAAACCCCGCGGCGGTGCCCGATGAATGGCGCCAGTACTTCGACCGGCTGCAGTTGCTGCCGGGCAGCGTCGTCAAGGATGTGGCCCACGCCCCGGTGGTGGCATCCTTTGCGCAGCGCGCGAAATCTGGGGCAGCAAGGGTGCCAGCCGCGGCCGACCTCGACCGCAAGCAGGTTTCCGTCATTCAGTTGGTCGCCGAGTACCGCTTCCGCGGTTGCCTGCTGGCCGACTTGGACCCGCTCAAGCGCCAGCCGCGTCCGCGGATCGCCGAACTCGAGCCGGCTTATTACGACTTGGGGGAAGCCGATATGGACACGGTGTTCAACACCGGGTCGTTCATCGGCCCGGAGCAAGCAACGCTGCGTGAAATCATCCGCGGGTTGCAGGAAACTTATTGCGGCGCGCTGGGCGTGGAGTACATGTACCTGTCCAGCCGCGTGGAAAAACGCTGGATCCAGGAGCGCCTGGAGCCGACGCGGGCCAAGCCCAGTTTTTCCGCCGACTATAAAAAGCACATCCTCGAGCGCCTTACCGCGGCCGAAGGGCTGGAGCGCTATCTCCACACTCGCTACGTGGGCCAGAAGCGTTTTTCGCTGGAAGGCAGCGAGACCCTGATCCCGGTGCTCGACAATCTGCTGCAGCGCGCCGGCGCGGCTGGCGTACAGGAGCTGGTGCTCGGCATGGCGCACCGCGGTCGCCTCAACGTCCTCGTCAACACTCTTGGCAAGATGCCCGCTAACTTGTTCGGCGAATTTGAGGGCAAGCACGACGATGGGCTGCAGGCGGGCGACGTGAAGTACCACCAGGGGTTCTCGTCCGACATCAACACGCCGGGCGGGCCGATGCACTTGACGCTCGCTTTCAATCCCTCGCACCTCGAGATCGTCAATCCGGTGGTCGAAGGCTCGGTGAGAGCGCGCCAGCACCGACGCAAGGACCGCGGCGGTGACCAGGTGTTGCCGGTGCTGATCCACGGCGATGCGGCCGTAGCGGGCCAGGGCGTGGTGATGGAAACGCTGAATCTCTCGCAAACCCGCGGCTACGGCACCGGCGGCACGGTGCACATTGTAGTCAACAACCAGATCGGCTTCACCACTTCGGATACGCGCGATGTGCGCTCGACACTGTACTGCACCGACGTCATGAAAATGATCGAAGCGCCGATTTTCCACGTCAATGGCGACGACCCCGAGGCCTGCGTGATGGCCATCGAGATCGCGCTCGATTACCGCAGCAAATTCAAGAAAGACGTGGTGGTAGACATCGTCTGCTTCCGCAAGCTCGGCCACAACGAGCAGGACGAGCCGATGGTGACACAGCCGCTGATGTACAAGATCATCAACGCGCATCCCGGCACCCGCAAGCTCTACGCCGACAAGCTGGCGGCGCAGGCGGTGATCAGTGCGGACGAGGCCGACAAAATGGTCGCCACTTTCCGCCAGGCGATGGACGGCGGCTATCACACCAACAAAACGATCCTCGCCAATTTCAAGCCACCGTTCGCGGTGGACTGGTCGAAGTACAAGAACACTAAGTGGAACGAGAACGACGACACCACGCTGCCGCTCGCCGACCTGCAGAAGCTGGCTGAAATACTCACCACGATTCCGCCCGATTTCAAGCTTCATCCGCGCGTCGAGAAAATCATCGCCGACCGCCGCTTGATGGGGCAGGGCAAGCTGCCGGTGGACTGGGGCATGGCCGAGAACCTCGCCTACGCCTCGCTGCTCAAGGACGGCTACTCGGTACGCATCTCTGGTCAGGACAGCGCCCGCGGCACTTTTTTCCACCGCCATGCGGTGCTGCACGACCAGAACCGCGAGAAGTGGGACGCCGGCAGCTACATCCCGCTGCAGCACGTCGCTCCCCACCAGGGCGACTTCGTGGTCATTGATTCTGTGCTGTCGGAAGAGGCGGTGCTCGGCTTCGAGTTCGGTTACTCGACTTCGGAGCCGAACGAGCTGGTGGTCTGGGAGGCGCAATTCGGCGATTTCGTTAACGGCGCGCAGGTGGTGATCGACCAGTTCATCGCCGCAGGCGAAGTCAAGTGGGGCCGCATCTGTGGCATGGTGATGATGCTGCCGCACGGCTACGAGGGGCAGGGGCCGGAACATTCCTCCGGGCGACCGGAGCGCTTCCTGCAGTTATGCGCCGACTACAACATCCAGGTCTGCATCCCGGCGACGCCGGTGCAGATGTTTTTCTTGCTGCGCCGGCAGATGATCCGGCCTTACCGAAAACCGCTCATCATCTTCACGCCCAAGAGCCTGCTGCGGCACAAGGAATCGGTGTCGCCGCTGACGGAATTCGCCGAGAGCAAATTCAAGGCGGTGAACGGCGAATGGGACCAGGGCATCAAGCCCGACCAAGTCAAACGCATGGTCTGCTGCAGCGGCAAGGTGTTTTTCGACCTGATGGCCGCGCGCAAGGAAAAAGGCATCAAGGACATCGCCATCGTGCGCATCGCCCAGCTCTATCCGTTCCCGCACGACGAGTTCCAGGCGCAGGTCAACCTCTATGCCAACGCCAGCGAAGTCCTCTGGTGCCAGGAAGAACCGGGCAATCAGGGCGCCTGGCACCGCATCCAGCACTACCTGCTGCGCCATATGCGGGCCGACCAGGTGCTGGGCTATGCGATGCGCAAGTCCTCTGCTTCGCCCGCGGTCGGCTACCTGGCGCTGCACAGCGAACAGCAAAAAGAGTTGGTACAGGCTGCGTTTGCGCCCATCACCGACAATGTGGTGATGCCGGTACAGGGCAGCGGGCGCAAGGGGGAAAAGAATGCTCATTGAAGTCAAAGTCCCGCAGCTCTCCGAGTCGGTCGCCGAGGCCACCCTGCTCGCCTGGCACAAGAAGCAGGGCGAAGCAGTCAAACGCGACGAAAATCTGATCGACATCGAAACCGACAAAGTGGTGCTGGAGTTGCCCGCTCCCGCGGACGGCGTGCTGGTGAGCGTCGTCAAAGGGGATAAGAGCACCGTGGTCGCGGGCGAGGTGATCGCGACCATCGATACGGAAGGTAAAGCCTCTGCGGTTGGCGTTAAAGAAGTGAAAGCGGAAAAGAAAAAACCTGCTGCTGTTGCAGTGATGCCTTCTGCGCAAAAAATCGCTGTTGAGAAAGGCATCGATACCGCCCAGGTTCAGGGTTCAGGCAGGGATGGCAGGGTTACCAAGGGGGATGTCCTTGCCCAACCGGCAGCAGCCTCGCCCGCGGCCCCGAAAACGCCCCTACAGCAACCCTCCGCGCCGGTGAACACGGATCAGCTGCTGGCCGGCCGGCCGGAGCAGCGCGTGGCGATGTCGCGCTTACGCCAGCGGGTCGCCGAGCGTCTGCTGCAGTCGCAGTCCAGCGCCGCGATACTGACCACTTTCAATGAAGTGAACATGCAGCCGGTGATGGAGATGCGCAAGCGCTACCAGGAGCGCTTCGAGAAGGAGCACGGCGTCAAGCTGGGCTTCATGTCGTTCTTCGTCAAGGCTGTGGTCCACGCCTTGAAGAAATTTCCGGTGCTCAACGCCTCGGTGGACGGCACCGACATCGTCTATCACGGCTACTTCGATATTGGCGTTGCGGTTGGCAGCCCGCGCGGCCTGGTGGTGCCGATCCTGCGCGATGCGGAGCAACTGTCTTTCGCCGCGGTCGAGAAGAAAATCGCTGAGTTTGGCAAGAAGGCGCAGGAGGGCAAACTGTCGCTGGCAGATCTGACCGGCGGCACTTTTACGCTATCCAACGGCGGCGTGTTCGGCTCGATGCTCTCGACGCCGATCATCAATCCGCCGCAGTCGGCGATCCTGGGGGTGCACGCGACCAAAGAGCGCGCGGTGGTGGAGAACGGCCAGGTCGTGGTGCGACCGATGAATTATTTCGCGCTGTCCTACGACCACCGCATCATTGATGGCCGGGAAGCAGTTTTATTTCTGGTCGCCGTTAAAGAAGCACTTGAAGATCCGGCGCGCTTGATCCTCGAAATATGAAGTCCTTCGATGTGGTGGTGATCGGCGGCGGACCGGGCGGTTATATCGCCACGATCCGCGCCGCCCAGTTGGGTCTCGCCACCGCCTGCATCGATGAAGCCAGGGGTGCGGAGGGCAGGCCGGCGTTGGGCGGCGTCTGCACCAACGCCGGCTGCATCCCTTCCAAGGCGCTGCTGCAGTCTTCCGAAAATTTTGAGCAAGCCGGACATCATTTTGCCGAGCATGGCGTCATGGTGCAGGGCCTCCAGCTTGACTTGGCGCAGATGCTCAGGCGCAAGGACAAAGTGGTCAAGGCGAGCAACGACGGCATCGCCTACCTGTTCAAGAAAAACAAAGTCAGTTTCTTTCACGGACGAGGAAGTTTCGGCAACAGTTCTTCGGAAATCGTCGTGGGAAATGAAACCCTGACTGCCAAGAACGTAATCATTGCCACAGGCTCGAATCCGCGCGCACTGCCGAGCGCGGACTTCGACGAAAAACTGATCCTCAGCAATGCCGGCGCGCTCGCTATGACCGAAGTGCCCAAGCGCCTGGGCGTCATCGGTGCGGGGGTGATCGGCCTGGAAATGGGTAGCGTGTGGCGTCGCCTTGGCTCGGCGGTGACGATCCTCGAGGCCCTGCCTACCTTCCTAGGCGCCGCCGACGAGCAGATCGCCAAAGAGGCCGCCAAGGTTTTCGCCAAACAGGGTTTGGCCATGGAATTTGGGGTTGCCATCAGCGCCGTCAAAACGACCAAGAAAGGCGTGTCCATTCAGTACACCGCAGCCGATAAATCCGCGAAAACCCTGGAGTGCGAGCGCTTGATCGTCGCCATTGGCCGGGTCGCCAACACCGCCGGTCTGAATGCCGAAGGGGTCGGCCTGCAGCTGGAGCGCGGCTTCATCGCCGTGGACGAGGACTGTCGCAGCAATCTGGCCGGCGTCTGGGCGATAGGCGACGCGGTGCGCGGTCCGATGCTCGCGCACAAGGCGGAGGAGGAGGGGGTAGCGGTCGCCGAACGCATCGCCGGGCAGCAGCCGCACGTCAACTTGAACACCATCCCCTGGGTAATCTATACCGCGCCCGAAATCGCCTGGGTGGGCAAGACCGAGCAGCAACTGAAAGCGGAAGGTGTCGAGTACCGGGCGGGCACTTTCCCGTTCTCGGCCAACGCCCGCGCACGCGCGCTGGGCGATACCACCGGAATGGTGAAGATGCTGGCCGACGCAAAAACAGACGCCATTCTCGGCGTGCACATCATCGGGCCCTACGCCTCCGAGCTGATTGCCGAGGCGGTGGTGGCGATGGAGTTTGGCGCTGCCGCGGAGGACATCGGCATGATCTGCCACGCCCACCCATCGTTGTCCGAAGCGATGAAGGACGCGGCCCTCGCGGTCGACAAGCGCGCGCTCAACATTTGAGCGCCACATGGGTGAGGCCGCGAATTTCCAACGTATGACCATGCGTACCGCACGCCGTTGCGCGGGCGTGCCGATTCAGGCGAGTACGGTCAGCCGCTCGGGGCGCAGCAGCTTTTTCATGCCTTTGTCGAAGGTCACCATGCGCTCGCCCAGTCGCAATACCATTGCCGCCAGCCAAGCATCGGGAATGGTGTTGCCGGCCAGCCTGCCATGCATACAGAGTTCGCGAAACAGGGGCCACTCTTCGCTAACTGCGGCAATTTCGACGCCCGGCGCTTTGAGCAGGGTGTCGATAAAGGCGACCGCCCGGTCAATCGAATCCGGATCGGCGAACACCTTTGGATTGGTGACGAGCCGGAGAAATCCGGCTACCACGGGCGCCAGCAGCAGCAGCGATCCGGCACTGCCGGCCGCGAGCTCGTCCGTGAGGCACTGTCTGGCGGTGGTGTGGTGCGGATGGTCTTTGCGGAAGGCGGCGACTAGTACGTTGATGTCGGGCGTCATTCAGAGGCCGTCTGCCGCGTCGAGCATAGCCCGGTTGCTACATGGGTCGATGCCGGGCAACAGCCCGCCTTTGCCGCGTGACACCGGCAACTTGGGGATGCGGGCGGTGCGGACCGAAGCGAGCCGCGCGGCGAGACGCATGCGCAAGCCTTCCTCAATCAAGCGCGTCAGGCTGCTGGCTTGTTGCGCCGCCATGATTTTGGCGTTGCGCAACAAAACATCGTCCAGGTCGAGGGTGGTTTTCATGCGTCAATCATACAGATTTCTGTACGATGAGGCAATCGGCGCATCTGGACCTTGCGGCATCTGGAGATGGCGGTATCTGGGCAACGCCACTTCTCGGGATCAAGATTCCGGTGGCACTTTCCTTCGGTTGAGCGAGGGGCTTCGAGTGAGTTGCCGCTGTCTGCCGCCACGATGCTGAACACCACCTCGCCGACGGTGCGTGGCATGCTGTGGATGGTCGCCACGGGCATCCTGTTCACGCTGCTCAACTCCACCATGAAGAAATTGGCGCACGAGCTCGATCCCTGGCTGGTCGGGTTCTTGCGCTACCTGTTGGGAGCGATGGTGATGCTGGCGCCGGCGCTGCGCTTCGGCCTCCGAGAGCTGTGGCCCAAAGTCCCCAAGCTGCAACTGGTGCGCGGCCTGTTCCATGCGGGCGGGATGCTGCTGTGGTTCGCGGCGCTGCCGATGATTTCGATCGCGGAGCTGACCGCGATCGGCTTCAGCGGCCCG
>SHXK01000074.1 GCA_009693335.1 Betaproteobacteria bacterium
CTGGAGCGCATCGCGGCGCGCTTCGTGCACGAGCTGCCGCGCAGTGTGCGCTTCATTCTGCGACCGCTTGGGGCGCTCAACCGCTCGGGTTCGAACCTGGTAAGTTATCTGCTGTTCGAGGAGACTTTCTGCCGGACCCTGATCGACCTCGGCTACCAGGATACGGTCAGCCGGGAGCAGGAGGTTCGCTCTTTCTTCGAAGACTCGGAAGGAAACTGATGGCCAATGACCATACGCAGGACCCGTTCGAGATGTTCCGTCGTCTGTGGGGACCGCTGGGTGTGCCAGTGCCCGGCCTGGCGATGCCGACGCTCGACCCACAGGAGCTCGACAAACGAATTGCCGAACTGAAAGCGGTGGAGATGTGGTTGAACATGAATCTCAACATGCTGCGCACCGCGATCCAGGGGCTGGAGATGCAAAAGGCAGGGCTTAGCGCGATGCAGCAGGCGATGAACAAGGGCGGGCCTAAGCAGGATCCATAAGTGTTTTTCAGGCCGTCGAGCCGGGCATCGTGCGTCAGGTGCCAGGTGCCGGGCGCGCTGGCGATGGTAGGATGCTGCCGCAACTACGAAATTTTCCACGACCGGCTTGTAGGATGGCGCCGGCGTACTGACCCTTTTCCACTTTTTCATTGAGGAGCGATTCATGGCGAAAGCAGTCCGGTATCACCAGCAAGGCGGCCCCGAGGTATTGCAGCTGGACGAGGTCCAGGTGGGTGATCCAGGGCAGGGGCAGGTGCGCATCCGGCATACGGCGATCGGGGTCAATTTCGTCGATACCTACCAGCGTTCCGGGCTGTATCCGATGCAGCTGCCGCAGGTGGCCGGCAACGAAGCCGCGGGTGTAGTGGAGTCGGTAGGCGCGGGCGTGACCGACCTGAAAGTGGGCGACCGCGTCGCCTATACCGGCTTGCCGGGCTCGTATTGCGAGGCGCGCATCGTGCCAGCTGACCGGATGGTGAAACTGCCGCAGGGCATCAGTGACGAGCAGGCTGCCTCGATGATGCTCAAGGGCCTCACGGTCCACTACCTCATCTACACCACCTACCCGGTGAAGAAAGGTGAGACGGTGCTGTGGCATGCCGCGGCCGGTGGCGTCGGCTTGATCGCCTGCCAGTGGTTGAAGGCACTGGGCGTGGTCACCATCGGCACCGCTGGCTCGGACGAAAAGACCGCGCTGGCCAAAGCGCATGGCGCCGATCACGTAATCAATTACTCCACGGAAAAATTTGTCGAGCGCGTCAAGGCGATCACTGGCGGCAAAGGTGTGCCGGTGGTTTACGACGGGGTCGGCAAGTCAACCTGGGAAGGCACGCTCGATTGCCTGAGCCCGCGTGGCCTGGTCGCGTCCTTCGGCAACGCCTCGGGCCCGGTGGCACCGGTGAACCTGGGGATCCTCTCGGCCAAGGGTTCGTTGTATGTCACGCGCCCCACGCTTGCCACGCACATTGCCAGCCGCGCCGACCTCGTCGAACGCTCGAATTCACTGTTCGACATGGTGCAGTCCGGCAAGGTGAAGATCGAGACTACAGCGCGCTACAAGCTCGCCGATGCGCAGCAGGCGCACCGCGATCTCGAATCGCGTAAAACCACCGGTTCCGTCATCCTTACGCCCTAGAACCGGGTAGTTGGCCGCCTACAGGCCGCACACGGGCGAGTTTTTTTGAGTCCGAATACTATTCGGACCATGACCGGAGCGCATACCGCCGATTGGATCCGCCGCCAGTTCGGGGCGGGGCCCCCGCCAGCGACGGTTTACGGCGACGAGGGGGCGCGGCCGGACGCCGAGACGCTCAGGCCGGCCTCGGTGCTGGTGCCGATCGTCGACCGGGACGCGGGCCTCACCGTGCTGCTGACGCGACGCGCAACGCATCTGCAGGACCATTCCGGGCAGGTGAGCTTCCCGGGTGGGCGCGTGGCGGCCCACGACGCCTCGCCCGAGGCGACCGCGCTGCGCGAAACGCACGAGGAGATCGGTCTCGATCTCGCGTGCATCGAGGTGCTTGGCCGGATGCCTGACTATTGCACGCGCAGCGGCTACCGCATCACCCCGGTGGTCGGCATCGTCACGCCGCCGTTCGAGCTGCGGCCCGACGCCAACGAAGTGGACGAGATCTTCGAGGTGCCGCTCGTGTTCGTGCTCGATCCGGCCAACCACCAGCGTCAGTCTCGTGAGTGGCAGGGCGAGCTGCGCTGGTTCTTCGCTATCCCGTACCAGCAGCATTTCATCTGGGGTGCCACTGCCGGCATGCTGGTGAATCTCTCCCACCACCTGTCGCAGGGTAGACTCTAGCGGTCATGGGAGTCCTCGCCATCATTGCTGCGCTGGTGCTGGAACAATGGCGCCCGCTCGGCGAGCGCCGGGCGGCAACGGGCGCACTGGCGGCTTGGGCCGACTGGCTGGAGCGCTGCTTCAATGCCGGCGAATCGCGCCATGGTGCGATCGCCTGGCTGATCGCGGCGTTGGTGCCGGCGACCGTGGCGCTCGTGCTCTACGCCTTGCTCGCGTGGCTGACGCCGTTGGCCGGGCTGTTGCTCAACATCGCTGCGCTCTACCTCACGCTCGGCTTCCGCCAGTTCAGCCACTTCTTCACCGGCATCCAGGCCGCGCTGCGGGATGCGGAGGTGGATCGCGCGCGCGAGCTGATCGGCGCCTGGCGCGGTGAGTCCGCAACACACCGCAGCCGCGAGGAGGTGATCCGCCTCGCCATCGAGGAGGCGCTTGCCGCTTCCCACCGCAACGTGTTCGCGGTGCTGTTCTGGTTTGTGCTGCTGCCGGGCCCGAGCGGCGCAATCCTTTACCGCATGGCGGTGTTCCTCGACCGGCGTTGGGGTGGTAAGGGCGAGTTTGGCCGCTGGGCGCGGAAGCTACTTTTGATCCTGGAGTGGCCGGCAGCGCGCCTCACCGCGGCTGCTTTTGCCGTGGTCGGCGATTTCGAGGACGCGATCTACTGTTGGCGCACCCAGGCCGCAGCTTGGCCTGATCCGAACCTGGGCATCGTGCTCGCGGCAGGCGCGGGCGCCTTGGGCGTCAGGCTCGGCATGCCGCTCACCGAGGTTACGGGCCTGCAGTCGCGCGCCGAAATTGGCTTGGGTGAAGAGGCGGACCTGCCGCACCTCGATAGCACCGTCGGTCTCCTGTGGCGCGCGTTGGTGGTGTGGGTCTTCGTGCTCATCGTGCTTACCCTCGCACGAGTGTTCTGACGACGTGTTTCACAGGCTGTGCATCACAACTGAAACAAGGCGTCCGCCTTGGCGGCGCAGATGAAGTCATTCTCCGACAGGCCGCCGATGGCGTGGGTCGAATACGCCACGCGGCACTGGTTGTAAGCGACCAGCAGGTCCGGGTGGTGGTCTTCGCGGTGCGAGACCCAGGCGAGCGCATTCACGAAGGCCATGGTTTGGTAATAATTCTTGAAGGCGTAGAGCTTGACCAGCTTGCCATCCTCGACGATCCAGCCCTTCAACTGCGCGAGCATTTCCCGGGTCTGCGGCGCGTTGTAGGGGGCGACGCCGCCTTCGCAGGGTTTGCAGCTTTTGGCGGCGAGTTCGCTCATAGGGTGTTGCTATGCGGTTTTCAGCCGGGCGCTCAGTTTGGCGATACGGGCCGTGGCCGGCGGGTGGGAATCGTAGAACGCGGAATGCAGGGGGTCGGGCGTGAGGGTGGCGGCGTTGTCCTGGTAGAGCTTGACCAGCGCCTGCACCAACTCGGCGGCGTTTGAATGTGACGCGGCGTAGGCGTCGGCCTCGAATTCGTGCTTGCGGGAATGTAGGCTGCTGAGCGGCTGCAGGAAGAAGCTGAACACCGGCGTCACCAGCGCGAACAGCAGTAGCGCGGTCGCGGTGCTCTGCGTGGTCACGTTCAAGCCGTTGTAGAACCCGGGCTCGCCGATCAGTTGGCCAAGCACCCAGAGCAGCACGAACCAAGCGGCGAGCAGCACCAGCACGCGCTTCCACACGTGGTGGTGCTTGAAATGGCCAAGTTCGTGCGCCAGCACCGCCTCGATCTCTCCCGGCGCCAGACGTTCGAGCAGGGTATCGAAGAAGACGATGCGCTTGGCGGCGCCAAAACCGGTGAAGTAGGCGTTGCCGTGGCTGGAGCGTTTCGAGCCGTCCATCACGTACAGGCCGCTGGAGCGAAAGCCGCAGCGCGCCAGCAGCGATTCCACACGCCCGGCAAGCGCCTGGTCCGCCAGCGGGCTGAACTTGTTAAACAGCGGCGCGATGAAGCTCGGATAGATGAGCAGCACCAGCAGGTTGAAGCCGGTCCAGGCCAGCCAGACCCAGATCCACCACAGGTCGCCCATCTTCGCCATCAGCCATAGCACCAGCGCCAGCAGCGGGACGCCCAGCGCGGCCGAAATCAGCGCCTGCTTGACGAGGTCGATCACGAACAGCCTGGGCGTCATGCGGTTAAAGCCGAAGCGGGCCTCGACCACGAAGCTGCGGTACAGGGTTAGTGGCAGCTCGAACAGCGAAAGCAGCAACACCACCAAGAAGATGAGCATCACGCCGTGCGCGATGCTGCCGACCGGTGCGAGCGCCGAGCAGACGTCCGAGAGCCGCTGCAGCAGACCGCCAAAGGTGAGCGCCAGCACTAGTGCAGCCGAGAGACAGATGTCCACCATCGCCAGCTCGGACTTGACGATGGTGTAATCGGCGGCTTTCTGATGTGCCGTCAGCGGAATTTTGTCGGCGAAGGACTCGGGCACCGCGTTGCGGTGCGCGCGCACATGGCGCGACTGGCGCACCGCCAGCCACAGGCGCGTACCAGTCGCCAAGGTGAGCGCCCCGAGGACCAGCCAAGTAAAAGCGTTGTTCATGCCATGAGAGAATACGGCATGGCTGCCGCATCTAACAACCCTGATGCTAACAACCTGATCTGGATCGACATGGAAATGACCGGTCTGGTTCCGGAAACCGACCGCATCATCGAGATCGCGGTGGTGGTGACGGACTCACAGTTGCAGCTCATCGCCGAAGGCCCGGTCCTAGTGCTGCGCCAACCCGATGAAGTGCTGGCGGCGATGGACTCCTGGAACCGCTCGGTACACGGCAAATCCGGCCTAGTGGAGAAGGTCAAGATCTCGCGGCTGGATGAGGCCACTGTGGAGCGCCAGACCATCGAGTTCCTCAAGCAGCACGTGCCAGCCGGTGTCTCACCGATGTGCGGCAACTCCATCTGCCAAGACCGCCGTTTCCTCGCCCGCTGGATGCCGAAGCTGGAGGCGCATTTCCTGTATCGCAACCTCGATGTCTCGACGCTGAAGGAACTGGTGAAGCGCTGGCGGCCGGAAATCGTCAAGGGTCTGAAGAAGGAAGGCAAGCACGAGGCCCTCGCCGACATCTATGAGTCGATCGAGGAATTGAAGTACTACCGAAAATTGGTGATGACGATCTAGGGCAGGGCGCCGCCCTCCCTTCTACTGGGCGGTGATGCCGGCCTGTTTCATCAGGTGGGCGTATTTGGCCAGTTGTTCCCTCGTCGCAACACGCAGTTCCTCTGGCGACGAGCCGCGCGCGGTCAAGCCCAGGGCATTGAGTTTTTCGCGCACATCCGGATCGGCGAGCGCTTTCAGGATTTCGGCGTGCAGGCGCGCGACGATGTCCTTGGGTGTGCCGGCGGGCACCATGATCGCGAACCAGGAATTGAAATTGAAACCGGGCAGCCCCGACTCGGCTACCGTCGGCACCTCGGGGAACTGCGCATGGCGCGCCGGGGTGCTAACGCCGATTAGCTTCATCTTGCCGCCGCGCACCAGCGTGGCCACGGTAGCCAGACCCTGGAAGGCCACCGGCACTTGGCCGGCGGCAACGTCCAGCGCTGCCTGCGTCGCGCCCTTGTAGGGTATGTGCATGAGCGAGATGCCGGCGCTCGAAGCAAACAAGGCCATGGCAATGTGCTGTGGGCTGCCGTTGCCGCCCGTAGCGTAGTTGATCTTGCCGGGGTTCGCCTTGGCTGCGGCAATCAGCTCCGCGGCATTGGCGTAGGGGGCGCCGTTGCTGGCCACCAAGCCCCACTCCACGGTCGCCACCAGGGACACCGGGTCGAAGTCCTTGACGATGTCCCAGGGTAATTTTGCGTGCAAGTTCGGCAGCATGGTCATGATGCTGTCGTTGAAGCCGGCGATGGTGTAGCCGTCGGGCGCCGATTTCGCGATGCGCTCAGCGCCGATCAGACCGGCCGCACCGGGTACGTTCTCCACGGCGATCGCGCCCTTCATGTTCTCGGCCATGCGCTGGGCCAGGATGCGCGCGGCATTGTCCACCGCGCTTGCCGCGGCAAGCGGGATCACCATGCGGATGGGTTTTGCGGGGTAGGTTTGCGCTGCAGCTTGCCCGGCGAGTACAGCGAGAACCACAGGAACAAAGAGGCGTAAGTTTCTCATCAGAGCATCCTCGAAAATTAAGGTAAAGGCACAACCTTGCCGGGGTTCATGAGGTTTTCCGGGTCGAACACGCGCTTGATGTCGCGCATCAGGTCCATCATGTCGTCGCCCAGTTCGATGCGCATTGAGCCCATCTTGCCCATGCCGATGCCGTGCTCACCGGTACAGGTGCCTTCCATCTTGAGCGCGCGCTCGACCAGGCGCTGGTTGAATTTCTTGGCCAGCTCGGTTTGCTCGGGTTGGTCCGGGTCCACCAGCAGCATCAGGTGGAAATTGCCGTCGCCGATGTGGCCCAGGAGCGGCACCGGGTGGATGTAGTCCTTCACGTCCTCCATGGTCTCGTGCACACATTCGGCGAGGCGCGAAATCGGCACGCAGACGTCGGTTGAAACTGCACGCGCGCCGGGCCTGATCTGCAGGCACGCGAAGTAGGCGCTGTGGCGTGCGTCCCAGAGCGCGGTGCGCTCCTCGGCTTTAGTGGCCCAGAGGAAATCCATGCCGCCGTTTTCCTTGGCGATTGCTTGCACCGTCTCGGCCTGCTCGACCACGCTCGCTGCCGAGCCGTGGAACTCGAAGAACACCGTTGGCGCGACGCGGTAGCTGGTGTTCTTGTACTTGTTGATGGCGGCCACGGTTTTCTCGCAGACGATGTCGCAACGCGCGATCGGCACGCCCGACTGGATGGTCTGGATCACGGTGTTGGTGCAGCCATCAACTGATTCGAAGGCGCAGACCGCTGCCGACATGGCTTCCTGGACCGGGTAGAGGCGCACCGTCACCTCGGTGATGATGCCCAGGGTTCCCTCGGAACCGACCAACAGGCGCGTCAGGTCGTAGCCCGCCGCGGATTTCTTGGCGCGGCGCGAAGTCTGGATGATGCGGCCATCGGCGAGCACCACGGTCAGCGACAGGACGTTTTCACGCATCGTGCCGTAGCGCACTGCGTTAGTGCCCGAAGCGCGCGTCGCCGCCATGCCGCCCAGCGTCGCATCTGCGCCCGGGTCCACCGGGAAAAACAGGCCCGTGTGCTTGATATGTTCGTTCAGCTGTTTGCGGGTCACGCCGGCCTGCACCACCGCATCGAGGTCAGCTTCGTGCACCGCCAGCACCTGGTTCATCTGCGACAGATCTATGCACACACCGCCCTTGACCGCGAGGATATGGCCTTCGAGGGAGGTGCCGACGCCGTAGGGAATCATCGGCACGCGGTGGCTGCGGCAGATATTGACGACGTCACGGACTTCTTCCGTGGTTTTCAAAAAAACCACTACATCCGGAAGCGCATAGGGGAAATAGGATTCATCCTTGCCGTGGTGCTCGCGCACCGCGTGCGAGGTGGAGACCCGGTCACCGAGCAGGGTCTTTAGCTCGGCGACGACCGATTGATCAAATTCGCACGCCTTGTTCATGAGGGTCTCCTGCACGTTGCACAGCGCTCAGCGTCCGTGCCAACGGGCGCTTTTATTTTAACTTTATCTCGCCGTCGAACGGCACCTTGACCCCCAGCGCCGGGATCTCCAGCGTCACCTTCGCCTCCAGGGTTTCCTCGCCCTTCAGGCGCCCGGCCTCGAGTGCTTTTTGCACCGCCTGCTCGATCTCGCGTTGCGAGTTGACGCCGACCATTTTCAAGAATTTACGAATGCTGAGATTGAAGGTTTCCTGGTCCATGCTTACTTTCTCCCGGTGAGTATTTCCTGCGCCAGTTGTTTCCCCAGTTCGACGCCCCATTGGTCGAAGCTGTTGAGGTTCCAGAGTACTCCCTGGGCGAACACTTTGTGCTCGTAGAGTGCGATCAGGCGGCCCAGATCGCGCGCGCCAAAATTCTTGAAGCTAAGGATGCTCGCCGGCCGGTTGCCCGGATGGCGTTGCTGCGCAGGCAGATCCGCCTCGCGCGTTCCATACGCCAGCGCATCGGCCTGCGCCTGCACATGGGCGCGGAGCAGCTCGCTTGCCGAAGCGTCGATGAAGTCGGCCGTGATCGGCCGCGGACCTTGGTGCAGTAGTTGCAGGAAGGCATGTTGCGCTGGGCTGCCTTCGGCGCCGAAGACCACCGGGCAGGTCGCGTAAGCCACCGCACGTCCCTCGCGGTCCACGCCCTTGCCGTTGGATTCCATCTCCAGCTGCTGCAAGTAGGCCGGCAGTAGGCGCAGACGGTGCGCGTAGGGCAGCACGGCGTGCGCTTCGATGCCGAGAAAATTCACGTTCCACAGGCCGAGCATCGCCAGCAGCACCGGAACATTGCTCCCCAGCGGTGTATTCAGGAAGTGCGCGTCGAGATCGCGTCCGCCCGCAAGGAATTCATCGAACGCCGGGGCCCCGATTGCGCACACGGTGGCCAGGCTCACCGCCGACCACACCGAATAGCGACCACCGACCGAGTCCGGGATGGGCAGGATCTCGCTGGCGCCGAATTGTTGTGCCGCTTGGGTGTTCGCGGTGATGGCAAAGAGGTTGGGTTCTCCTGCCAGAAATTTCTTCGCGATGCCTGCGTTGGACAAGGTTTCCTGAGTCGCGAAGCTCTTCGAAACCACGATCACCAGGGTCGATGATGGTTGTGCTCCGGCCAGTGCGCGTTCGAGCTCGAGCGGATCGGCGCTGGCCACGAACCGCACCTCGAGCACCCCGTCGCCGAAAGCGTCGGCCAGCAGCCGCGGACCGAGGTCCGAGCCGCCCGCGCCCAGATGGATGATCCTCCTGAACTTTCTCTCGCTGCGGATACTGGAGGCAAGCTCCTGCATGCGCAAAAGTACCTCGCGCACTTCTTTCGGCGCGGCTGCGCCGGCACGCAGCGCGGTGTGCCCGGCGGCGCGCCCTTCGGAGGTATTGATCTGCTCGCCGGCGAAGAGTGCGGCGCGCCACGCTTCGAAGCCGCGCTCGAGCGCGAGTTGCGCCAGCAGGTTCAAGGTCTGCGCACCGGCGCGCTGGCGCGAATAGTCCAGCCGCAGCCCCGGCGCCTGCGCGATCATGCGTACGCTGCGCGCCGGGTCGCCGGCCAGCAGCTCAGCCAGATGCGCTTTGCGCCAGCTCTGGGCATGCACTTCGAGCTTCTTCCAGGCGGGGCAGTCGGTCGGCGCAGTGGTGTTCATCGGCCTGGTATCAACCCGCAGTCGTTATCCCGGTGCATAACGATACAGCCGAAAGCGCTCAAGATTCTTGCCAGGTCGGCCAACGTCGGCCAGCTTGCGCCAGTCCGGTCCGGGCGTGGTTTCCTGGCGCGGATGGCCCTGGACGATGAGGTAGCGACACGCAGGCGTCGTGATGGATGTCGTGGAGGTGGTCGCGGCTGGCGGTTTCGCTGCGGCAAGCTGCAAGCGTTCGGTGCGGATGCCGGCATGGAAGCTGAGCGCGGCGCGCTGCGCTGTGGCGAGCCCCGTTTGCGCGATGCAGCCGGCGCCCGCAGGAATGCTCGACTTTATCTGCAGCGCCACGCCGCGATAGCTCCTGAGGTGGTCCGCCCACGGCATCCACAGCGTGGCGAAGGCGCCCCACAGCAACGCCACTCCCGTTGCCCAGCGCAGCACACCGCGCGTGGCTGACGGTGCGGTGAAAAGCGCCAGATAGATCCAGGCCAGGGTGAGCGCCAGCGCCACCGCGAAGGGCAGCAGCTCGAACTGCGCCAGGAATCCCGGCGCGCTCCTGGCGAAATTATTGGCGACCTTAGTCGGCACGCCAGTCATCATCGCCAAGTAGCCCAGCCATACCAGTCCAACGAAGAAGCTGAAGGTCATGACGCCGAACCAGTCGAGGGCGTTGGCCGCGCCGCGCCGCAGCTGGGCCACGCCGTGTGCGCCGAGCAGCGCCAGCGGTGCGATTAGCACGATGCAGTTGATGTCCTGCTTGGGTCCGGCATAGGCGATCGCCAGCAAGGCCAGCAAGGCGGCGGTGAGCGGCACGAAGATGCGAGGCGTGCGCCACTCGCGCCGCAGCCTCCAGGTCGACCAAGCCGCCAGTGGCCAGGCGGGCCAGGTGAACCAGCTGGCGGTGGCGAGGTAGTAGCGCAGATTGTCGCCGAAGGCGCCGCGCGCATGCGTGGCGCCGTGCCACCAGGACTGCGCCAGTTCAGGTGCGCGCAGGCTGAGCGCCAGCGGCCAGGAAATGGCGAGCACCAGGAAGGCGCCCAGCGCCGCGGCGAGAAAACGCAGCGCCCGGGCGTTACGCCACTCGTCGCAGACCAGGTGCGCGAGCAGCGCGGCCGTCCCCAGCACTGCTGGCACCAGGGGCCCGGTGGAAAGGAAGGCCACGCCCAGTGAGACGCCGAAGGCCAGCCCTGCTTTCCACGGCGCCCTGCTTGCCGAGGTAAGAAAATACAGGCAGGCGCAAGCAGCGGCGAGTGTGGCCAGGTCTGGCACTGCTTCGTGCGCGTGCGCCATCAGCCCGACCGAGCCCATCAGCAAGAGCGCAGCGATCCCTCCGCTGGTGCGCTCTTCGTCTTTGGAAGAAAAATTCTTTGCAGCCAGGTACAAAAACCACAAGGCGACCAGCATCGCCATGCCGCTCGCCAGGCGTGCCGCATTATGGAAGCCGAACAGCCAGCCCAGGGCCTTGGCGCAGGCGAGGGCGATCCAGTGGTAGAACGGCGGATCTTCGAGGAAGGCCTCACCGGCCACGCGCGGCACCACCCAGTCGCCCGAGAGGTGCATCTGTTGGACAATCTCGATGGCGATGACATCGAAGGCGCGCCACGGGTCGTGCCCGACCAGGCCTGGCGCGACAAACGCCAGGGCGATCAAAATCAGGATGGCGCGGGAGGGCGGTAAAACGAGGCGGGGCAGCATGGACCCCGAAGACCCGTCCAGGGTCTTCACCTTCGGGTCAGACAGGCTGTTTCTTATTGTAGCGACGCTTGAACTTTTCGATCCGGCCGGCGGTATCCATGATCTTTTGCTTGCCGGTGTAGTGCGGGTGCGACTCCGAGGAGATCTCGACCTTGATGACCGGATATTCCTTGCCGTCGGCCCACTTCATCGTCTCGCGGCCCTTGGCGTCAATGGCGGCGCGGGTGAGGAAGGAATGGTTGGCGGCGGTGTCGTGAAAAATCACCGCTTGATAGCTGGGATGGATGCCTGGTTTCATGATGCCTGCTCGCTGAAAAGCCGTTGATTATACATAAAAATAAGACTACTTGGCGTCAACCCCGGCGCATCGATTCGAAGAACTCCGAATTCTGCTTGGTGGCTTTCACCTTGTCGATGAGGAATTCGGCGGCTTCCAGCTCGTCCATTGGAAACAGCAGCTTTCTCAGCACCCAGATCTTCTGCAGCAGTTCCCGCGGGATCAGTAGTTCTTCGCGTCGCGTGCCTGAGCGGTTGACGTTGATCGACGGGAAGATGCGCTTCTCGTGCATGCGCCGGTCGAGATGGATTTCCATGTTGCCGGTGCCCTTGAATTCCTCGTAGATCACGTCGTCCATGCGGCTGCCGGTGTCGAT
>SHXK01000075.1 GCA_009693335.1 Betaproteobacteria bacterium
GCCGGCGCCTCGGCTTGCGAGTGCGAGGTTTCCGAGGGCCACGGGCTGTCGGTGACGGTGCGCAAGGACGAGCCGGAAACGATAGAGCACAATCTGGATAAGGGCCTCGGCATCACGGTGTATTTCGGCGATCGCCCCAAGGCGCGCCGCGGCCACGCCAGCACCTCGGATTTTTCCGCCGCCGCCCTGAGCAGCGCGGTCGAAGCGGCTGCGGCGATTGCACGCAAAACCGCGGTGGACGATTGTGCGGGTCCGCCCGAGACTAGGGCGCTGGCTCGAGCACCGCAAGACCTGGATCTCTACCATCCCTGGAACTTGGGCACCGAAGAGGCGATTCAGATGGCACGGCGCGCCGAGCGTGCGGCCTTCGCGCTCTCGCCGAAGATCAAGAACTCCGAGGGCGCGACCGTTTCGGCGCAGCACGGCCAGTTCGTGTTCGCCAACAGTCTGGGATTCATGCATGGCTTCCCGAGCTCACGGCATTCGCTCTCGCTCTCGGTGATCGCCGAGGACCGCGGTCTGATGCAGCGCGACGACTGGTATACCTCCTCACGCGTGTCGGGCAAGCTCGCCAATGCCGAAGCCCTGGGGCGCTATGCCGGCGGGCGCGCGCTGGCGCGACTGGGTGCCCGCAAGATCGCCACCTGCCAGGCGCCAGTGCTGTTCGAGGCGCCGGTGGCAGCAGGGCTGATCAGCTCGTTCGTCGCGGCAGCGAGTGGCGGCAACCTCTACCGCAAGTCTTCTTTCCTGCTCGATACGCTCGGCAAACAGATCTTCTCCAAGGCAGTAACCATCGAGGAGCGTCCGCATGAGCGGCGCGCGCTGGCCAGCACGCCCTTCGATGATGAAGGGGTGGCGACGCGCGCGCGCGCGGTGGTGCAAAACGGGGTGCTGAACGGGTATTTTCTCGGCAGCTATTCGGCACGCAAGCTGGGGCTGCGCAGCACCGGCAGCGCGGGCGGTGCCCATAACCTGACGCTGTCCTCCGGTGCACGGGATCTCGCCGCCATGCTCAAGCACATGCAGCGCGGATTCCTGGTGACCGAGATGCTCGGCCAGGGCGCCAACCTGCTCACCGGCGATTATTCGCGCGGCGCCGCGGGTTATTGGGTCGAGAACGGCGAGATTGCGCACCCGGTGGAAGAGGTCACGGTCGCCGGAAATCTAAAAGACATGTTCCGCGGCATTGCCGAGGTGGGCAGCGATGTGCTGGTGCGCGGCGCGTACCGCTGCGGCTCGGTCCTGGTGGATAACATGACTGTTGCTGGAAACTGAGGCAGGTAACTGAGGCTGACAACTGACCATGGCTAAGACCCTGCTGATCGAGATTGCTTCCGATGTCATCTGCCCGTGGTGCTACATCGGCAAACGGCGGCTGGAGAAAGCGCTCGAGACTCTCAAGGGTGAAGTCGATGCCCGAATCGAGTGGCTCCCGTTTCAGCTCAATCCGGACATGCCTGCCGAAGGCGTTGCGCGTGCCGAGTACCGGCGCGCCAAGTTCGGTTCCGTGGAGAAGGGGCGTGCCCTGGATGCGCGGGTGGCGCAGGAAGGCGCAGGCGAGGGCATCGCCTTCGCGTTCGACCGCATGCAACGGACACCCAACACGGTCGCTGCCCACCAATTGATTGACCTGGCGCAATCTCAGGGCAAAGGGGAGGCCGTGGTGGACGCCCTCTTTCGTGCCTACTTCGAGGAAGCCAGCGATATCGGCAATGCCGAGATCTTGGCGGGCATCGCGAACGCGGCCGGTGTGGAGAACTGGCCCGTCGGCGCGAACGCCCCGCAGGTCGCCGGTCAGGAAGAGCGCGTGCGCGATCTTGGCATCAGCGGCGTGCCCACTTTCATATTCAACAAAGAATCAGGCCTCTCCGGCGCCTACCCGCCTGACATGCTCGCGCAAGCCATTCGGGAGGCGTTGGCCAAGCAGTAAGTGTCCAGGCGTCTAGCCCAGCACGCTGTAACTCCCGATTACAGGAGTGTGATCAGCGCAATCACGAAAATCACCAGCGCGCCGGCCGCGAACAACGACAGCGAGGTGTCCGACACCTGCGGCAGGTCAGGGTCGCGCGGCAACGGCTCGGGATGGTGTTCGTCGTGAGAGTCTGCCGCTAGCCCGCCGGCCTGGGGTCCAGCCTGCTCAGGGCCGCCGTAGTGCGCGGCTACTTTCTCGTTGAAAGCATTGAAAAAGTCGTTAGCGACCTTGTTGGCAGCAGCGTCCACCAGGCGCGAGCCGATCTGCGCCAGCTTGCCGCCCACATTCGCTTTCACCTTGTAAGCAAGTTTGGTCGCTACACCTTCCGAGGTGAGGCTCACGTCGGCGCTGCCTTTGGCAAAACCGGCCACGCCGCCTTGTCCCTCGAAGGCGATCGAATAGGAGTCGGGCGGCATGATGTTGGAGAGGGTCATCTTGCCCTTGAACTTGGCGCTCACCGGGCCGACGCGCGCGGTCATCTGCACCGTGTATTCGGTGTCGCTGGTGCGCACGATCGACTCGCAACCCGGGATGCTGGCTTTGAGCATCTCCGGGTCGTTCAACGCCACCCAGGTGTCGGCCTGCGAGGCGGGGATCAGCTGCTCGCCCGTCATTTCCATGCGCGTTTCTCCAGTGTGGCGTGGGCGCCCGGTTCGGAAAGCGCGCGCGCGAGGTCGATGAGACTTTTCAGATTATGCACCGGCAGGAACCGGTCCACGTGCGGCAGCATCGCGCGCACACCGGCCGGTCGCGCTTCGAACTGCTCGTAGCGCAGCAGGGGATTGAGCCAGATCAGTTGCTTGCAGGACTTGTGCAGGCGCTGCATTTCCTCCGCCAGCCCTTCGCCGGCCTCGCGGTCCAGGCCGTCCGAGACCAGCAGCAGGCAGGCGTTTTGGCCGAGCACGCGCCGGCCCCAGCGCCAGTTGAATTCGCGCAGACTCAAGCCGATGCGCGTGCCGCCCGACCAGTCCTTGATGGCGTCCGCAACTCGCGCCATCGCGACATCGACGTCGCGGTGCCGCAACTGGCGCGTGATGTTGGTAAGTCGGGTGCCGAACACGAATACCGAGACGCGGTCGCGGTCATTGGTGATCGCGTGCAGGAAATGCAGGAACATGCGCGCGTAAGGATTCATCGATCCGGAGATGTCGCATAGCACCACCAGCGGCGGATGGATCTCGATCGGCGCCGCGCGCACCAGTGGGATCACGTCGCTGCCGCCGCGTAGCGACGCGCGTAGCGAGGCACGCAGATTTATTTTTGAACCTTGCGCGGAGATTTTGTTTCTTCTGGTTCGTATCAGCGGCAGCGGCAGTCGGAGCTCGCGCAGCACCTTCTTCGCCTCCGCCAATTCCGCCGCCGACATGGTGTCAAAGTCCATGCGTTGCAGCACCTCGTGCGAGGAGAAAGTGAGCCGCGCGTCGAGTTCAATTTTCTGTTCCTCGGATTCTTGCAGCGCTTTTTTCTGGTCGAATAGCGCATCCGTCAGGCGCTGGCTTTGCTCTTGCTCCGACTTGCCGGCGCGACCGTAGGTCTTGGGCAGCAGCGCGTTCATCATTTTCTCGACCAGCTTCGGATCGCGCCAGAAAATGCGGAATGCTTGGTCGAAAATCGGCCGCTGCTCCTCCTTGGACAGGAACACCGCCGACATGGTCCAGTACCAGTCATCGCGCCGGGTGCAGTCGGCGAGTTCGAGCGCCTTGACGCAGTCCACCACGCGGTCGGGCCCCAGTCGCAGCCCGGCGCCGCGCAGCAGACGCGCGAAGTGCATGACGTTTGCCGCCAGTGCTTTGCGTGAGCCGCCGGAGTCGAGTTGCGGGAACATGCAGGGAGTGTCCCCAGCTGCCGGCTAGACCGCGGCGGCGGTCTTAGCTTCGGCGACCAGGCGCGCCGCTTCCTCGCCAGAGATACGCTCGATGTCGTCCTGGTACTTCAGCAGCACGCCCAGCGTGTTGTTCACCGTTTCCGGGTCGAGAGTGATCCGGTCCAGCGCTACCAGGCAGTTGGCCCAGTCGATGGTCTCGGCGACCCCAGGCAGTTTGAAAAGATCAACGCTGCGTAGGCGCTGCACGAAGGCCACCACTTCCCTGGACAAAGCGCCGGCGGCTTTTGGCGCCTTGCGCTGCAGGATTTCCAGTTCGCGCACCGCGTCCGGGTAATCCACCCAGTGGTAGAAGCAGCGACGCTTCACCGCGTCGTGGATCTCGCGCGTACGGTTGGAAGTGATCACCACCAGCGGCGGCTCGATCGCCTTGAGGGTGCCGATCTCGGGGATCGTGATCTGCCAGTCCGAGAGCACTTCCAGCAGGTAGGCCTCAAACGGCTCGTCGGTGCGGTCCAATTCGTCGATCAGCAACACCGGCGCCGCGCCCAGTTTGCCTTCGAGCGCGCGGGCGAGGGCGCGCTTGACCAGGAATTTTTCGGAAAAGATGTCTTGCGAAATTTTCTCCTTCATCGAGCCGGCGGCTGTCGCGCCCAGCGCGTGCTTGCCAGTGGCTTCCGAAATTCTGATCTCGATCATCTGCCGCGCGTAGTTCCACTCGTAAGCGGCCTGCGCGATGTCCAGTCCCTCGTAGCACTGCAGGCGGATCAGTTCGCGGCCGAGCGCCGCAGCAATCACTTTGGCGATCTCGGTCTTGCCAACCCCCGCTTCGCCCTCCAGGAACAGCGGTCTCTGCATCGCCAGCGACAGATAGAGGGCGGTCGCCAGGCTGCGGTCAGCTACGTAATCGGCTTCACCGAGCAGCTGGTGGGTTTCGTCAATGGATTTGGGGAGCGGGCGCGACATAGGGGGTGATGGGATTCGCAGTGCGGAAAGTCAGCATTTTCCGGTATTTAGCGCTTCGCCGCTACTGGCGGTTTTCCATGTGAAGAAAAGAAAAAGCCCGCCTAAGCGGGCTTCCTCTTCCCCTTCCCCTCCGCAATTCTTATTTCAGCGCGGCCTCGACGGCGCGCTTCGCCATCACCGTCACCAGGTGCGCGCGGTACTCGGCGCTGGCGTGCAGGTCGCTGTTCAAGCCGTCCTGCTTGACCTTGATGTTTGCCACCGACTCGGGCGCGAATTTAGCGGCCAAGGCTTTTTCCATCTCGGCCTGGCGGAATACGACCGGGCCGGCGCCGGTGACCGCGACGCGTACGCTACTGCCGAAATCGGCGACAAACACGCCGACGATGGCGAAGCGCGAGGCCGGGTTCTTGAACTTGATATAGGCCGCGCGCTTGGGTGCCGGGAAGGAAACTGCGGTGATGATTTCGTCGGCGGCCAGCGCGGTGGTGAACATGCCCTTGAAGAATTCATCGGGCGAGAGCTTGCGCTTGTTGGTGATGACGGTGGCGCCCATACCGAGTACG
This sequence comes from Betaproteobacteria bacterium, assembly GCA_009693335.1. Classification (GTDB taxonomy): domain Bacteria; phylum Pseudomonadota; class Gammaproteobacteria; order Burkholderiales; family SG8-39; genus RBG-16-66-20. The sequence continues at coordinate 5,324 of SHXK01000075.1, forward strand.
GCCGCCGGGTAGTCCGCCGCCGGGTCGTTGTTGGCCAGAGAGCCGCCGATGGTGCCCATCGCCCGCACCTGCCGGTCGCCGATCATGCCGGCAAGCGCGGCGAGCGCCGGAATCGTTTTTTTCACCTCGGCCGAATGCGCCACATCCGCGTGGCGAGTCATGGCACCGATGGTCACGGTCTTGCCGTCGGACTGGATGCCGGCCAGATCCTGGAGAGCGCCCAGATCGATGATGTCCGAGGGGGAGGCGAGGCGCAGCTTCATCGTTTGCACGAGTGTCTGGCCGCCGGCGAGGAGCTTGGCTTCACCCTTGGCGAGCGCCGCGGCGGCTTTCACGCTGGAGGGACGGTGGTATTTGAATGCATGCATGGTTTTCTCCTTGATGCCTGGATCAGGCCGCTTGCTTGTTATTAAGAACTTTCCACACCGCTTGCGGTGTGGCCGGCATCGGCATGTCTTTCACGCCGAGCGCATCGGTGATTGCATTCATCAGCGCCGCCGGCGCACCGATCGCGCCCGCTTCGCCGCAGCCCTTGACGCCCAACGGGTTGTGGGTGCAAGGCGTCTCGCGCGTGTCCACCTGGTAGAACGGCACGTCGGTCGCGCGCGGCAGGCAGTAGTCCATGAAGGAGCCGGTGAGGAGCTGGCCGGTGGCGTCGTACTGGCAACTTTCGGTCAGCGCCTGACCGATGCCCTGCGTGAGTCCGCCGTGCACCTGGCCTTCGACGATCATCGGATTGATGATCTTGCCGAAGTCGTCTACCGCGGTGAACTTGTCGATTTTCACCACCCCGGTCTCGGGATCCACTTCGACCTCGCAGACGTAGGTGCCGGCCGGAAAAGTGAAGTTGGCGGGATCGTAGAAGGCGTTCTCGTTCAGGCCCGGTTCCAGCTTGTCGTGCGGGTAGTTGTGCGGCACGTAGGCCGCGAACGCCACCTCGCCGAAGGTCTTTTGCTTGTCGGTGCCGGCGACCTTGTAGATGCCGCGGTCGTAGACCACGTCGGTTTCGGCAGCTTCCAGCAGGTGGGCGGCGATTTTCTTGCCTTTGGCGACGATCTTGTCGAGGGCTTTGACAATCGCGGTACCGCCCACGGCGATCGAACGCGAGCCGTAGGTGCCCATGCCGAATAGTACTTTCGAAGTGTCGCCATGCACGATGTCGACAGAATCGATGCCGATGCCGAGCCGGTCGGCGACCACCTGGGCAAACGTCGTCTCATGCCCTTGGCCGTGCGAGTGCGAGCCGGTGAATACCGTCACGCTGCCGGTCGGATGCACGCGCACTTCGCCCGCTTCGAACAGGCCCGCTCTGGCGCCCAGCGATCCGGCGACCGCCGAGGGCGCGATGCCGCAGGCCTCGATGTAAGCGGCGTAGCCCAGGCCCCTGAGTTTGCCCTTTTTCACGGACTCTTCTTTGCGCTTCGAAAAACCCGCAACATCCGCCAGCTGCTGCGCCGCATCCATGGTGGCGTTGTAGTCGCCGATGTCGTACTGCAGCGCGACCGGGGTCTGGTAGGGGAACTCGGTGATGAAGTTGCGCCGACGGATCTCCGCCGGGTCGAGCTTCATCTCGCGCGCCGCGGTTTCCACCAGGCGCTCGACGACGTAAGTCGCCTCGGGCCTGCCGGCGCCGCGGTAGGCATCCACGGGCGTGGTGTTGGTGAACACCGCCGTCACTTCACAGTGGATCACCGGCGTTTTGTACTGTCCCGCCAGCAGCGTCGCGTAGAGGATGGTCGGCACGCAGGAGGCGAAAGTCGACAGATAAGCGCCGACATTGGCAGTGGTCTTCACACGCATGGCAAGGAACTTGCCGTCCTTGTCCATCGCCAATTCGGCCACTGTGTGGTGGTCGCGGCCATGCGCATCCGTAAGAAACGCCTCCGATCGGTCGGAGGTCCACTTCACCGGCCGGTTGACCTGCTTCGCGGCCCAGGTCACAGCAACGTCCTCGGCGTACAGGTAGATCTTGGAGCCGAAGCCGCCGCCCACATCGCCCGCCACCACGCGCACCTTGTGCTCGGGCAGGCCCATGACGAAAGCGGTCATCAGCAGTCGCTCGACGTGCGGGTTCTGGCTCGCGACATACAGCGTGTAGCTGTCGTCGGCGCGAGAATACGCACCGTTCGCCACGCGCGGCTCCATCGCGTTGGGGATCAAACGGTTGTTGATGAACTCGAGCTTGGTTACGTGTGCGGCTTTGGCGAAAGCGGCATCGGCCACCGCTTTGTCGCCGATTGCCCAAACGTAACAGGTGTTGTCGGGCGCGATGTCGTGCAGTTGGGGCGCGCCCTTGGCGCGCGCTTTGGCGCCGTCCACCACTGCGGGCAGGACTTTATAATCCACTGCCACGAGTTCGGCGGCGTCGCGTGCTTGCGCACTGGTCTCGGCGATGACGATGGCGACCTGGTCGCCGACGTGGCGCACCTTGCCTTGCGCGAGGCAGGGATGCGGCGGCTCTTTCATCGGCTGGCCGTTGACATCCGTGATCAGCCAGCCGCAAGGCAGACCGCCCAGTTTGGCGGCGGCGAAATCCTCACCGGTATAGGCGGCGATGAAGCCGGGGGCTTTTCTGGCTTGGTCGAGAGAAATCTTCTTGAGTATCGCGTGCGCATGCGGCGAACGCACGAACACCGCGTAACTCTGGCGCGGCAACTCGACGTCGTCCGTGTACTGGCCCGCGCCTGTCAGGAAACGATAGTCCTCTTTGCGCTCGACGCGAGCGCCAATCAGCGGTGCACCCATGATTGCCTCCCTGTTGCTTGTTACTTACTTGCTCGCCGCCATGGCTCTGGCGCCGGCGCCGATAGCCTTGACGATGTTGTGGTAGCCCGTGCAGCGGCACAGATTGCCTTCCAGCGCCTCGCGGATTTCCTGCTCGGAGGGATCCGGATGGTGCTTGGCGAAATCGATCGCGTTGATCACCATGCCCGGGGTGCAGAAACCGCACTGCAGGCCGTGGTGTTCCTTGAACGCCGCTTGCATCGGGTGCAGCGTGCCGTCGGCGTGGGCCACGCCTTCGATGGTCATGACCTCCGTGCCCTCGGCCTGCATTGCCAGCATCGAGCAGGACTTTACCGCCCGGCCGTTCATGCTCACGGTGCAGGCACCGCACTGCGCGGTGTCGCAACCGACGTGGGTGCCGGTAAGCCGTAGATGCTCGCGGATCACCGTGACGAGCAGGGTGCGCTCCTCCACCTCCGCAACAACCGATTTGCCATTGACTTTGAGAGAAACCTTGACCGCCATGCTGCCTCCTTCGGATTGGTGAAAGCGTGGTACCTGATGCGGGGAAGGCGCATCCTAACCAAGCCAGCGGCCCGAAGCAATGATGCGATGCGACATCGGGCTGCCGCGGGGTTGGGGCGGGCCGCAGTAGAATCCGGGCATGGACAGTGTTGACATCGAAGTGCTGCGCAGCGCCGAGACCTGGCGGAAAGCCGGCCATCGCGTCACTTTTGGCACCATCGTGCGTACCTGGGGCTCGGCGCCACGGCCAGTGGGCGCGCTGGTGGTGATCCGCGACGACGGCCAGGTGGTGGGTTCGGTGTCGGGCGGTTGCGTCGAGGACGATCTGATCGACAAGGTGCGCGCCGGCAACGTGGCGAAAGACCGGCCGCAAGTAATCACTTACGGCGTCACCAATGAAGAGGCGACGCGCTGGGGCCTGCCCTGTGGCGGTACGCTGGAGCTGGTGATGGAGCCGGTGACCGAGCAAAGCGCTTTCGGCGAGCTGCTTGAGACGATCTCCAGGCAGCAATTGGTGCGTCGGCGCCTGGAGATGGACAGCGGCCGCGTCACCATGCAGGCCGGCAGTTGGCAGGACGTGCTCGAGTTCGATGGCAAGGCGCTGACCACGGTGCACGGCCCGCGCTGGCGGCTAGTGCTGATCGGCGCTGGGCAGCTTACGCGCTACCTGGCCGAGATGGCCCACCTGCTCGACTACCACGTGAGTGTGATCGATCCGCGCGAGGAATACGCCGCCGGCTGGGACCTGAACAACGTGCCGCTGGATCGCGGCATGCCCGATGACGTGCTCGCGGCGGCGAACCTGGATGGCCACTGCGCGGTGGTGGCGCTCACCCACGATCCGAAGATCGACGACCTGGCGCTGATGGAGGCGCTCAAATCGCCCGCCTTCTATGTTGGCGCCATCGGCTCGAAGAAGAACAACGATGCCCGCCGCCTGCGCCTGAAGGAGTTCGACCTCTCGGCCGACGAGATCGCCCGCCTGCGCGGGCCGGTCGGCCTGTACATCGGCTCCAAGACGCCACCCGAGATCGCGGTCGCGATCCTCGCCGAAATGACCGCGGTGCGCCATGGCGTCACCGAGCCCAGTTGGGCGGCGAAACCGGCCGCGCGCTTCGATCCGTCGGCCTGCGAAGTCGCGCCTGCTGCCTCCGGCAAAGCTTGAACGTCGTCGCGATTCTTCTTGCCGCGGGTTCGGCGACCCGCTTCGGTTCCGACAAACTGTTACACGCCCTGCCGCACGAGGTGCCGATCGCCATTCAGGCGGCACGCCATCTCAGGGCCGTCTTTGAAGAAAACGTCTTTGTCGTTGTCCGCCCCGAAGCGAAAGAGCTTGCGGGCCTGCTGCGCAAGGAAGGTTGCAAGGTGGTGGAGTGCGAGAACGCTGCCGAGGGCATGGGCGCGAGCCTGGCCTGCGCGGTGCGCGCGGCAGGCCCCGCGGACGCCTATCTGATCGCGCTCGCCGACATGCCGTTCATCCGTGCCAGCACCATCGCCGCGGTGCGTGATGCGCTGGCTGGAGGCGCTGCGCTGGTGGCCCCCTATTTCCGCGCCCGCCGCGGCCATCCAGTCGGTCTGTCTGCGAAATTCAGGATGGAACTTGAAGCCCTCAGAGGGGACGAGGGGGCCAGGAAGGTTCTTACGGCGCATGCGCTGGAGCTGGTCAAGATCCCCGTGGGCGATCCGGGGGTGATCCGGGACATCGACACCCCGGGGGACCTGACCCCGCCGGTGGGGGTGTAGGGCGGGGTCAGAGCGTGCCGGACCTGTGGGAGCGGGGCCGGGGTCGGGCGCACTGGTAAAATCAACTTTTTTCCTCCCCATCGCCCCATGTTTTCCCCCCAGACGCTCGAGCAGTCCGACCCCGAAATCTGCAGCGTCCTGCGTCAGGAGGCGCGGCGCCAGGAAGACCACGTCGAGCTGATCGCCTCGGAGAACTACGCCAGCCCCGCGGTGCTGGCGGCGCAGGGCTCGCTGCTGACCAACAAGTATGCCGAGGGCTATCCCGGCAAGCGTTACTACGGCGGTTGCGAATTCGTGGACCGCGCCGAGAACATCGCTATTGAGCGCGCCAAGCGGCTGTTTGGCGCCGAGTACGCGAATGTGCAACCGCATTCCGGCTCGCAAGCGAATCAGGCGGCCTACATGGCCTTTCTCAAGCCCGGCGACACGATCCTCGGCATGTCGCTCGCCAGCGGCGGCCACTTGACGCACGGCGCTTCGGTGAATGCCAGCGGCAAGCTGTATCGCGCCCTGTCCTATGGTCTCGACGGCGACGAGGTGCTCGACTACGCGGAAGCCGAGCGGCTGGCGCGTGAGCACAACCCGCGCGCGATCGTTGCTGGCGCCTCGGCCTACTCGCGGCGCATCGATTGGCAGCGCCTGCGCGCTATCGCCAACCAGGCGGGCGCGATCCTGATCGCCGACATCGCCCATTACGCCGGCTTGGTGGTGGCCGGCCTGTATCCCAGCCCGGTGGGCATTGCGGACGTCACCACCACCACCACGCACAAGACCCTGCGCGGCCCGCGCGGCGGCATGATCCTGGCGAGCGCGAAGCACGAGCGCGTGCTCAACTCGGCGGTCTTCCCCGGCTTGCAGGGCGGTCCGCTGATGCATGTGATTGCCGCCAAAGCGGTGGCCCTGGGCGAGGCCCTGAAGCCTGAATTCAAGGAGTATCAGTCGCGCGTGCTGGAGAACGCACGCGTCATGGCGGCGACCCTCGCCAAGCGCGGTCTGCGCATTGTTTCCGGTGGCACCGATTGCCACATGTTTCTTGTCGACCTGCGGGCCAAGAACATCACCGGCAAGGACGCGGAGGACGCGCTCGGCCGCGCGCACTTGACGGTGAATAAGAACGCCATCCCGAACGATCCGCAAAAGCCGATGGTCACCTCGGGCATCCGCATCGG
>SHXK01000076.1 GCA_009693335.1 Betaproteobacteria bacterium
CCCAGCGCGATGCCGATGGCGCATACGCCTTGCAGGATGGACGCGTCAGACAGGTTGTAGCCGAGCGCGGCGCTGGACCAGTCGATGACGATGAATTGCAGGGTGGCGCCGGCGCCCCAGAACAGCGTGGTCACCGCGAGCGAGATCTGACCTAGTTTGTCGCGCCAGAGGCTGTTAACACAGCGCATGAAATCACGCAAGGTCTCCAGCGGATGGGCTGGCAGCGGTTTCGTCGCCACGCCGGTGCGCGGTATGTAGAGGTTGAACAGGGCCGCCAGTGCGTAGCACACGATGATGATCACAATCGCGGCATCGGGCGGCGTGTCTATACCCGTGTCGATGAAGGGCAGGTCGAAACCGAGCAGCACGTCGGCTACTCCGCCGCGGATCAACGTACCGCCGAGAACCACGCCAAGGATGATCGAGCTCACCGTCAAGCCTTCGATCCAGCCGTTGGCTATCACCAGCTTCGAGTGCGGCAGGAACTCGGTGAGGATGCCGTATTTGGCCGGCGAGTACGTGGCCGCACCCAGACCGACCAGGGCGTAGGCAGCGAGCGGATTGACCTCGAACAGCATCATGGCGCAACCGACGATCTTGATGGTGTTGGCGATCAGCATCACCGTGCCCTTGGGCAAGCGGTCGGCGAAGGCGCCGACATAGGGTGCGAGCAGCACGTAGGAGATGACAAAGAAGAATTTCAGGTAGGGCGTCAGCCAAGCGGGCGAGTCGGCCTGCGCCAACAGGGCGATCGCCGCGACCAGCAAGGCGTTGTCGGCCAGCGACGAAAAAAATTGCGCCGCCATGATGATGTAGAAACCGGAGCCCATGGTGAGGAGTTTTATAGCATATCCGGATGACCTTTGTCCGTCCGGCGGGTATCCTGCACCCCATGCCCAGACCGATACGTGCCACGATCAGCGCCGCTGCGCTCGCGCACAATCTGCTGATCGCGCGCCAACACGCCGGGGCGGCGAAGATCTGGGCGGTGGTGAAGGCGAATGCCTACGGGCACGGCTTATTGCGCGCCGCGCAGGCCTTGCGGGAAGCTGACGGTTTCGCGATGCTGGACTTCGTCGATGCGCTGCGACTGCGCCAGGCCGGCAACACCCAGCCGTTGCTGATGCTGGAGGGCATCTTCAAGTCCGAGGACGTGGCGCTGCTGCTGCAGCACCGGCTGACGCCGGTGATCCACAACTTCGAGCAGATCGAGATGCTGGCCAAGGCCTTGGACAGCGAACTGGGGGACGGGACGCTGGACATCTACCTCAAGGTGAACAGCGGCATGAATCGACTCGGTTTCACGCGGGATAAGGTGCGCCTCGCCTGGAAAGCACTGGCGGGCAACCCCCGCATCGCCTCGATCACGCTGATGACGCATTTCGCGGACGCCGACGGCGCCAGCGGCATCGCCGCGCAGATGCGGTGTTTCAACGAAGTGACGCAACCCTGCATGACGCCCAACCCGGCGCCGCGCTCACTGGCCAACTCTGCGGCGCTGCTGCGCTTTCCCGAGGCGACACGCGCCGACTGGGTGCGCCCGGGCATCATGCTTTACGGTTGCTCGCCGTTCAGCTTCAAGAGCGCCGCGCAGATCGGCCTGCGGCCCGCCATGACGCTGACTGCCGAAATCGTCGGCGTGCAGCAACTGCAGGCCGGTGAGCGGGTCGGTTACGGCATCACCTACGAAGCGGCGCGGGAGATGCGCATCGGCGTGCTCGCTTGCGGCTATGCCGATGGCTATCCGCGCCATGCGCCCTCGGGCACGCCGGTGCTGGTTGCCGGGCAGCGCACCGGGACCGTGGGCCGCGTCTCGATGGACCTGCTGTGCGTGGACCTCAGCAAGATCCCCGAAGCTGGTGTGGGAACCTCGGCGACCCTATGGGGCGAAGGTCTGCCCTGCGACGAGGTGGCGCTAGCGGCCGGCACGGTGAGCTATGAGCTCCTTTGCGCACTGGCCCCGCGTGTACCCGTGGTTGAGATCTGATCGGCTTTCTTGCAAAAATTACGCACTTGAAAAAAACCAAATCTGCTTACGTCTGCTCCGTTTGTGGCGCCACGGCCCTGCAGTGGTTCGGCGCTTGCCCGTCCTGCGGTGCCGCGGCTACGCTGACCGAGACGGTGTCCGAACGTGGCTCGGTGAAGCGCTTGTCAGGCGCCACGCCGGAGGTGGTTTCGTTGCAGGACGTGGCGACGCGCGAACTCGAGCGCCTGTCCACCGGGATCGGCGAACTGGACCGCGTACTGGGGGGCGGGCTGGTGGCGGGGCAGGTGGTGCTGATCGGCGGCGATCCGGGGATCGGCAAATCAACGCTGCTGCTCCAAGCGCTTGCCGCCATGGGGGGGACAAGCAAAACCCTCTATATCTCCGGTGAAGAATCGCCCGAGCAAGTGGCGATGCGGGCCCGACGCCTGGCCCTCGAGGCCCGTGCGGTGCATCTCATCGCCGAGATCCAATTGGAACGCATCGTGGCAGCGCTGCAGGCCCAGCGGCCGCAAGTGGCGGTGGTGGATTCGATCCAGACGCTCTGGTCCGAGGCGCTGCAGTCCGCGCCGGGATCGGTGGCGCAGGTGCGCGAGTGCGCGGCGCAGCTGGCGCGCCATGCCAAGAAGACTGGCACCGCGCTGTTCATCATTGGCCACGTCACCAAGGAAGGCGCGATCGCTGGCCCACGGGTGCTGGAGCATATCGTCGACACGGTGCTCTACTTCGAAGGCGATCCGTATTCAAGCTTCCGCTTGGTGCGCGCGGTGAAGAACCGCTTCGGCGCGGTGAACGAACTGGGGGTCTTCGCCATGACCGACAAGGGCCTGCGCGTGGTCAGCAACCCTTCGGCGCTGTTTCTTTCCAATCATGGCAAGAGCGTGCCGGGCTCGTGTGTGCTCGCCACCCTCGAAGGCACGCGTCCGCTATTGGTGGAGATCCAGGCGCTGGTGGACAGCGCGCAGACGCCCAATCCGCGCCGGCTTTCGGTCGGTCTGGAGCAAAACCGGCTCGCCATGCTGCTGGCGGTGCTCAACCGCCATGCCGGCATCGCCACTTTCGAGCAGGATGTCTTCGTTAATGCCGTGGGTGGTGTGCGCATCGGTGAACCAGCCGCCGATCTTGCCGTTACTTTGGCAATTGTTTCTTCTTTGACAGATAGACCGATTACGGCGACAACGGTGGTGTTTGGCGAAATTGGGCTGGCCGGCGAAGTGCGTCCCGCGCCGCGCGGCCAGGACCGGCTAAAGGAAGCCGCCAAGCTTGGTTTTGACAAGGCCATCGTGCCGAAAGCCAATCTGCCGAAAACAAAGCTCGCCGGGATCGAAGTGATTGCCGTGGAGCGGGTCGATCAGGCGGTGCAGGTGCTGCGGAATCTTTGAGTCGAAGAAATAGGGGGGTCGCAGGGGTTCTGTTCAACTGAATTCCCCGCGCTGTGACCCGCTATGCTGACGGTTTATCGGGCGGTACTTGCGCCCGGTAGTTCCCGAAACGGTCGATCGACACACGCAAGCTATAATACGCTGTTTTTCGCGGTGCTTTTCAGGCGCGAAGGTGGCGGAATTGGTAGACGCACCAGATTTAGGTTCTGGCGCTAACCGCGTGTGGGTTCGAGTCCCACCCTTCGCACCATTTTCTCAACAAAGGAATCGATCGGGATGGTGGTGAACGTGGAACAACTAGGGGTGCTCGAGCGGCGCGTTTCGATGGCGGTGCCGGTGCAGGAAGTGGATCGCCAGGTTGGCGATCGTCTGAAGAAACTTGCGCGCGACGTCAAGATGGCGGGATTCCGCCCCGGCAAGGTGCCGATGAAGTTGGTGGCCCAGCAGTACGGGCCGCAGGTGCGCTCCGAGGTGATCGGCGACGCAGTGCAGAAAGCTTTCACTGAGGCGCTGAAGGAGTCCAATCTGCGGGTCGCCGGCCAGCCGCGCATCGAGAAGAAGGATGGTGCGGCCGATGCCACGGAGTTCGAATTCAGCGCCACTTTCGAGATCTACCCCGAGGTGAAGCTGGGCGAACTCTCGACCAAGAGCATCGAGCGACCGCTGGTGACCGTGGACGATGGCGCGATCGATAATACCCTCGAAATTCTGCGCAAGCAGCGGGTCACGTATCTCCCGTCGACGCGTGTCTCGCAGGACGGTGACCGGATCACCATCGATTTCGAGGGCAGGATAGCAGGTGAAATTTTCCCCGGTGGCAAGGCCGCGGCCCATGCGTTTGTGCTCGGTGAAAAGCGCATGCTTCCCGAGTTCGAGGCGAATGCGCTCGGCCTGAAGGTCGGCGATAGCAGAAGCTTCGAGATTACTTTTCCCGAGGACTATCACGGCAAAGAGGTAGCCGGCAAGACCGCGACCTTCGAGATCCAGGTGAAGCAGGTCGAGGAGCCGAAGCTGCCCGGGCTGGACGCCGAATTTGCCAAGCAACTGGGCGTGGCTGACGGCGATCTGGAGAAATTGCGCATCGAAGTGCGCGCCAATGTCGAGCGCGAAGTCAAGAAACGTGTCGAAGCGCGCTTGAAAGCGCAAGCGCTGCAGGTGCTGCTGGATGTGGCGCCCATCGAGCTGCCGAAGTCGCTGGTACAGATGGAGACGCAGCGCATGGTGGAGCAGGCGCTGGGGGAGTTGCAGGCGAAGGGCTTGAAAATGGAGAAGCTGCCGTTCGATCCCCAGGCGTTTGAAGCGAACGCCAGGCGTCGCGTCGCGCTTGGCCTGATCATTGGCGAGTTGGCGCGAGCCGAAAAATTGCAACCCAAGCCAGCTGAAGTGCGCGCGCTGATTGAGGCCGAGTCGCAGAGCTACGAGGATCCGACCGAGGTGGTAAAATGGATCTACATGCAGCCGCAGCGCCTGTCTGAAATGGAAGGTATGGCGCTTGAGAGCAACGTCGTGTCCTGGGTCCTGTCGAAAGCGAAGGTCGAGGACAAGTCGATGGCTTTCGATGAACTGATGGGCGGCGCTGCGTGAATTCCCTGACTTGGAAAGCAAGAATGAAAGACCCTCTCGAGGCGAGCGCCGAGTCCCCACAAAGTCTCGGGCTGGTGCCGATGGTGGTCGAGCAGTCGGGACGCGGCGAGCGTGCGTACGACATCTATTCGCGGCTGCTGAAAGAGCGGGTCGTGTTCCTGGTCGGACCGGTCAATGAAATAACCGCCAATCTGGTCGTGGCGCAGTTGCTGTATCTGGAGTCTGAAAATCCGGACAAGGACATTTTCTTCTACATTAACTCGCCCGGCGGCTCGGTATCGGCCGGCCTGGCCATCTACGACACCATGCAGTTCATCAAGCCCGATGTCTCGACGCTGTGCGTCGGGCAGGCAGCCAGCATGGGCGCGCTGCTGCTGGCAGCGGGCGGCAAGGGCAAGCGCTTCGCGCTGCCGAATTCCCGCATCATGATCCACCAGCCGATGGGCGGATTCTCCGGCCAGGCCTCGGATGTGGAAATCCACGCCCGCGAAATCCTCTACCTGCGCGGCCGCCTGAACGAGATCCTCGCCCGGCACTGCGGCCAGTCGGTGGAGACCATCGCCAAGGACACCGACCGCGACAACTTCCTGTCTTCTGAGGACGCGGTAAAGTACGGTCTCGTGGACAAAGTCCTGACCAAGAGGGAACCGGGCTGATGTCGGAAAAGACCTCCTCCAGCGAGAAACTGCTCTACTGTTCGTTCTGCGGCAAGAGCCAGCACGAAGTCCGCAAGCTCATCGCCGGCCCGTCGGTGTTCATCTGCGACGAGTGCATTGAGCTGTGCAACGACATCATCCGGGAGGAGACCGCCACCGACAAGGGCGGCAAGGGTCAGAAATCAGACCTGCCGGGGCCGTACGAAATCCGCGCCATCCTCGACCAGTACGTGATTGGCCAGGACCAGGCGAAGAAAATCCTCGCGGTCGCGGTCTACAACCACTACAAGCGTTTGAAGCACCTGTCGAAGAACGACGAAGTCGAACTGGCGAAGTCGAACATCCTGCTGATCGGGCCGACCGGCTCGGGCAAGACGCTGCTCGCCCAGACGCTGGCGCGACTGCTGAACGTGCCTTTCGTGATCGCCGACGCAACCACGCTGACCGAGGCGGGCTACGTTGGCGAGGATGTCGAAAACATCATCCAGAAGCTGCTGCAGAACTGCGACTACGACGTCGACAAAGCCAAACGCGGCATCGTCTACATCGACGAGATCGACAAAATTTCGCGCAAATCGGACAATCCCTCGATCACCCGGGACGTTTCCGGCGAAGGCGTACAGCAAGCGCTGCTCAAGCTGATCGAGGGCACCGTCGCCTCTGTTCCGCCGCAGGGCGGACGCAAGCACCCGAACCAGGATTTCGTGCAAGTCGATACCACCAACATTCTGTTCGTTTGCGGTGGCGCTTTCGACGGTCTGGAAAAGATCGTCCGCAACCGTACCGAGAAGACTGGCATAGGCTTCGGCGCCGAAGTGCGCAGTCCAAATAACTCGAAGGCGATCTACGACTTGCTGAAGGCGGTGGAACCAGAGGACCTGATCAAGTTCGGCCTGATCCCGGAGTTCGTGGGTCGCATGCCGGTAGTCGCGGCGCTGGAGGAACTCGACGAGGTGGCCTTGATCGAGATCCTCACCGAGCCTAAGAACGCCCTGATCAAGCAATATCAACGCCTGTTCCTGATGGAAGGCGTCGAACTCGAAGTGCGCACCGCAGCCCTAGGCGCGGTGGCCAAGAAAGCGCTGGCCCGCAAGACTGGCGCCCGGGGGCTACGCTCGATCCTGGAACAGATACTCTTGGATACGATGTACGAACTGCCGACCTTGGAGAATGTCAGTAAAGTGGTCGTCGACGAGCAGATGGTCTTAACCGAGGGTAAGCCGCTGCTCATTTATCAGGATCCGCCGAAAGTTGCCGGCAGTTCCGCCTGAAGTTTTGGCTTAGAGGTCCCATGTCAGATCAAGAAGAAAAAATCCCAGCCGCGACCCCCGCGGTCGGTGAAACCATCGGCGGTCCCTATCCGCTGTTGCCGTTGCGCGATGTGGTGGTGTTTCCCCACATGGTGATCCCGCTGTTCGTCGGTCGCCCGAAGTCGATCAAGGCGATGGAGACGGCGATGGAGAGCGGCAAGGCAATCCTGCTCGTCGCCCAGCGCTCGGCTGCCAAGGACGAACCGGGTCCCGAGGACATGTACGAAATCGGCTGTGTCTCTAGCATCCTGCAGATGCTCAAGCTGCCCGATGGCACCGTTAAAGTACTGGTGGAGGGCGCTGCGCGGGGCCGCATCGGCCAGATCACCGACCTGGGCAGCCACTGGGTGGCCGAGGCGTCGCCGATCCCGGCGGCAGGCCCGTCGCCGCCCGAAGTTGAGGCGATGCGCCGTGCACTGCTGTCGGCTTTCGACCAGTACGTCAAGCTGAACAAGAAAATCCCACCCGAGATCCTCACTTCGCTCTCCGGTATCGAAGAAGCCGGGCGTCTGGCCGATACCGTGGCGGCGCACTTGCCGCTGAAACTCGAGCAAAAGCAGCAGGTGCTGGAGATGTTCGAGGTTAAGGCGCGCCTCGAGCACCTGCTCGGTCAGCTGGAGACCGAGATCGATATCCTGCAGGTGGAAAAGCGCATCCGCGGGCGTGTCAAGCGCCAGATGGAAAAGAGCCAGCGCGAGTACTACCTCAATGAGCAGGTGAAAGCGATCCAGAAGGAGCTCGGCGAAGGCGAGGAGAGCGCCGACCTGGAGGAAATGGGCAAGCGTATTCGCAAGGCGCACATGCCCAAGGATGCGCGTAAAAAAGCGGAAAACGAGCTGAAGAAGCTGAAACTCATGTCGCCCATGTCGGCCGAAGCGACCGTGGTGCGCAACTATATCGAGACCTTGGTCAACCTGCCGTGGCGCAAAAAATCGAAGATCTGCAAGGATTTGACGATCGCGCAGCAGATCCTCGACCAGGACCACTACGGCTTGGAGAAAGTGAAGGAGCGCATCGTCGAATACCTGGCGGTGCAAACGCGCGTGGAAAAAATGAAGGCGCCGATCCTGTGTCTGGTGGGCGCACCTGGGGTGGGCAAGACCTCTCTGGGCCAGTCGATTGCCAAGGCGACCAACCGCAAGTTTGTGCGCATGTCACTGGGTGGTGTGCGTGACGAGGCCGAAATCCGTGGCCACCGGCGCACCTACATCGGCTCGATGCCGGGCAAGATCCTGCAGAGCATGAGCAAGTCTGGCGTGAAGAACCCGCTGTTCCTGCTCGACGAAATGGACAAGCTGGGCATGGACTGGCGCGGCGATCCGTCGTCGGCGCTGCTCGAGGTGCTCGATCCTGAGCAGAACAACACTTTCACCGACCATTACATCGAAGTCGAGTACGACCTATCCGAAGTAATGTTCGTCGCTACCGCGAATACGCTCAACATTCCGGCGCCGCTGCTCGACCGGATGGAAGTGATCCGGCTCTCGGGCTACACCGAGGACGAGAAGGTCAACATCGCCATAAAATATCTGCTGCCCAAGCAGATGCAGAATACCGGCTTGAAGGAAGGCGAGCTATCGGTGACCGAACCGGCGATCCGCGACATCGTGCGCTACTACTCCCGCGAAGCGGGGGTGCGCAGTCTGGAACGTGAAATTTCCAAGATCTGCCGCAAGGCGGTGAAGCAGCTCTTGACCGAAAAGCAGGCGAACGAAAGCAAAGCCAAACGCATCACCGTGACGCCGCGCGTGCTGGACAAGTTCCTCGGCGTGCGCAAGTACAGCTTCGGCATGGCGGAGAAGAAGAACCAGGTGGGCCAGGTGACCGGACTAGCCTGGACCGAGGTCGGCGGTGAACTGCTGACCATCGAGACCGTGACCATGCCCGGCAAGGGCAAGACCATCACGACCGGCAAGTTGGGCGAGGTGATGCAGGAGTCCATCCAGGCTGCGCTGTCGGTGGTGCGCAACCGCTCGCGCAGGCTCGGCGTGCAGGAGGATTTCTACCAGAAGAACGACATGCACATCCACCTGCCCGAGGGCGCGACACCCAAAGACGGACCCAGCGCCGGCATCGGCATCGTCACCTCGATGGTCTCGGTGCTGACTGGAATCCCGGTGCGCGCTGACGTCGCGATGACTGGCGAAATCACCTTGCGCGGCGAAGTGCTGGCGATCGGCGGCCTGAAGGAAAAGCTGCTCGCGGCACATCGCGGCGGCATCAAGACGGTGCTGATCCCGGACGAGAACGTCAAGGACCTGGTTGAGATCCCGGACAACGTTAAGAACCGGCTGGAAATCATCCCGGTGAAATGGATCGATAAAGTACTTGAGATCGCTCTCGAGCGCCTTCCGGTGCCACTGCCAGAGATGCTTGCCGTTGCGAACCTGCCGCCGGCCGTGGCCTTGCCCCCGGCCGAGGAAAAGCCCGGCGCACCCGTCGCCGTCAAGCATTAGGACTGGCGGCGGAGCATGAACAAGGCAGACATGATCGAGCAGATTGCGCAGGCGGCCGAGGTCTCCAAATCGGCGGCCGAACGCGCAGTGGACGCATTGGTCGGCGCGGTCAAATCCAGCCTCAAGAAGGGCGATATGGTCACGCTGGTCGGTTTCGGCACCTTTTACGTCAGCAAGCGCCAGGCCCGTACCGGGCGCAATCCGCGTACTGGCGCAGCGCTTAACATCGCCGCAGCGAAGGTCCCCAAATTCCGTGCTGGCAAGGCCTTGAAGGATGCAATAAACTAGCGCCCCTTTTCGAAGGACGACACGTTGTGTCGTGGGGTGCTTAGCTCAGTTGGTAGAGCGTCGCTCTTACACGGCGAATGTCGGCGGTTCGACCCCGTCAGCACCCACCACAAGAAGTACGCGATACAGTAAGGCCAGAAAGAATAAGGAGCGGTAGTTCAGTTGGTTAGAATACCGGCCTGTCACGCCGGGGGTCGCGGGTTCGAGTCCCGTCCGCTCCGCCAAATGTCAAGTAGCATCAGTAACATACCCAGCACCTAAGGCTCTGTTCCCTCCTTTGTTCCCTCATTACTCTTTGAGGGGGCTTGATGGGTGCTTGTGAAACTGAGCATTGCAGATACAAACACTTCTCGGCAAGCGCATCGTCTATTTCCGCTGTAACCCCTACGGCTCGGCTTAACCAAGCCACCCCCCAAGCCAAATCCTGCCAGTCAGCACCCCACCCCCGGTGTACCCACCCCTGTAGGAAAAGCCCGTAGCACGACGGGCTGACATAGTGATCCATACAAATGGGCAGCAGTATTTAAAGCCTGTTCCGGAGACCCCACCCACCCCCGACCACCCGTTTTGTGCCCAAATCTGCCCCCTTTACCGTCCGAAATTTTTCTAGGAAATTTTGGCTTCCCGGTTATAGGTCAAATCGACAGTCTCTGCGGTCATTTCCTGCCGGAATCAACCCAGTGACAGGGGTAAATACCATTCGAAAATGGCACATTAAAAGTTGATTTTCTCAATGCCAAAACGTACAATACAGGCTGCATTTAGAGTTGGGATTGACACCCAAGCCAACCTGCCAAACGGGCAAGGTGGATCGCGCAAGCGGATGTGGCTCCTAGTGAGCAACCAAACGTGTCAAGCCCTTATCTCTGAGGGCGTTTTTATTGGTATCGCGCCGATTTGAGCAGCAGCTTGCAGGGCGCGTAATAAATGCTGCTAAAGCGTTGGCTCTCCGGTTACCGGGGGCCAGTGTGCAACCGACTGGAGAGCATCTGATGACTGCATCGAAGACCGGTTCGCCGGACACCTAGTTCCAAGAACGTAATTAGCTGTTTGTTGCGGTGTTTTTCACCGCACGGGGAAGGCTTTGCCCTTTCGCACCATTTCGGTGGCAGTTCGTTCTTTACAACTTGGAGATGCGACATGAAGCAACAAACCCAGCAGGGTGGCACACCCACGCGCAGGAAAAATGCGTGGTGGAGGAAGAACCCAAGCGCACCCTACGTCTTATCGCAGGGTAAGGCGTGGTACGGCTGCAAGGTACCTGGGGCGTGGGTCTGGCTGGAGTCGAACGAGGAGGCGATGAAGAGGACGGCTGCCAACGACTCCCGGTTCGATCGGAGGTACTGAGGCAGAAAAAGGGGGGGCAGTCCCTCCCCCAGACCGCAGCAAACCGGGAGGAGCAATGAGCATGAGAAAGAAATCACGAAGCAAACAGGGCTTATCAAAGGACGCCAAGGCTGTGTCTTCCAAGAAGGGGGCGGTGGACACCGAGGTGTATCCGATGCGGGAGGCTGTCCATCGGCTGGAGGACGCACTGGAAGCCACCTACAAGAGGCTTGGCTTGAAATAAGGAACGTTAACGAGGGCCAACTTGCCGCTCCCGGCGTTTCGCCAAAGCGGCTCATCAAGGAGAAAGAGAATGCCGATTGCCATTGGGCCAAACGGGGAGCGATTTAGGTTTTCTACCCCCTACCGAGGGGAGCGGTTTTGGGTGACCCGCTTGGGGTTGCTGGAGAAGACCGATGAATTCCCCAACGGGAAGG
>SHXK01000006.1 GCA_009693335.1 Betaproteobacteria bacterium
TTGTCCGGCGAATGGTTGGTATCGATTACCGCAACCACCGGTATGCCCAGTTTGAGGGCTTCCGTCACCGCGCCCTTGTGATAGCCGACATCGATGATGAATAGCGCATCCGGTAGGCCGGTGAGATTCTTGATCCCGCCGAGGGAACGCTGTAGCTTCACCAGCTCGCGCTGGATGCCCAGGGCTTCCTTCTTCGACAGGCGCTCGAGTGTGCCGTCCTCAACCATGCCCTCCATTTCCTTCAGCCGCTTGATCGACTGCTTGACGGTCTTGAAATTAGTCAGCATGCCGCCCAGCCAACGGTGATCGACGTAGGGCATATTGCAACGGACTGCCTCTTCGTGCAGGATCTCGCGCGCTTGGCGCTTGGTGCCGACGAAAAGAATATTGCCCTTGTTGGCCGCCAACTGGCGCACGAACTTGAGCGCCTCCTGGTACAGGGCCAGGGTCTTTTCCAGGTTGATGATATGGATCTTGTTGCGGTGGCCGAAGATGTACGGCGCCATCTTCGGGTTCCAGTAGCGGGTTTGATGGCCGAAATGAACCCCCGCTTCAAGCATTTGACGCATGGTTACCGACATAATCACTCCAAAAGTTTAGGGTTGATCTCTGCCGCACCGGCGCACCGCAACCCCTAGATAACGCATTCGGGGGCACCCTAAGCCGCCAGGCGGGAAATTTGTCCACGGTATCGAGCTCGACCAACCGTTGGACAGGCGCAAATTCTAGCATAATCAACGGTTTTTCCGGGTATCGGATGTCAGTCACCACCAAAAGCGAAGCAGAAATCGGGAAAATGCGCGTCGCCGGCCGACTCGCGGCCGAGGTGCTCGATTACATTGCCCCACAAGTCAAGCCCGGGATTACCACCGGCAAGCTGAACGACCTGTGCCATACCTACATGCTCGAGGTGCAAGGAAGCATTCCAGCCCCCTTGAATTACGCCCCACCTGGCTACAAACCCTTCCCGAAGTCGATCTGCACTTCGGTCAACCATCAGGTCTGCCATGGCATCCCGGGCGAACGGGTGCTGAAGCACGGCGACAGCCTGAATATCGACATCACCGTCATCAAGGATGGTTTCCACGGTGATACGAGCAGGATGTTCCATCTCGGCGAGCCGGGCATCCAGGCGCGCCGCCTGGTGGAGGTGACCTACGAATGCATGTGGCGCGGCATCGCACGGGTCCGTTCCGGGGCGCGATTGGGGGACGTTGGCGCCGCGATCCAGACACATGCCGAGCAGCACGGTTATTCCATCGTGCGGGAGTTCTGCGGCCATGGCATCGGACGCAAGTTCCACGAGGAGCCGCAGGTACTCCATTACGGCAAAGCCGGCACCGGCCTGCTTTTGGAGCCCGGCATGATATTCACCATCGAGCCGATGATCAACGCGGGCAAGTCCGGCATCCGCGAACTGGCCGACGGCTGGACCATCGTCACCAAGGATCACAGCCTGTCGGCGCAGTGGGAGCATACCGTGCTGGTCACTGATAGCGGCTATGAAGTCCTCACGGTTTCGGCCGGCGCACCGCCGCCACCGCAAGGCCTAGTCGCCTGAGCCTGCGTATGAGCCAGGCGGCGCGGGTGCGCGAAACCCCGTCTGTCGAAGTGCTGCGCGACACGCTACGGCAAGCGCGCGCAGCACTGCGCGCTGCCTACCTCGAGGGCAAAACCCCAAACTGGCTGCTACGCTCGCATGCGCGCCTGGTTGATCGGACCCTACAGACCCTCTGGCGCTCGCATAGACCTTCGGCCGGCATGGCGCTGGTGGCCACCGGCGGCTATGGCCGCGGCGAGCTGTTTCCAGCCTCGGACGTCGACGTGCTGATCCTGCTAGGCCACGAACCGTCGGCCGTTGAGCGCGAGCGCCTGGAACAACTGATCGGCATGTTCTGGGACATCGGTCTGGAGATCGGCCATAGCGTGCGCACCCTGGAAGTCTGCGTCGAGCTGGCCAGCGCCGATATCACCATCGAGACCGCCTTGCTGGAGGCGCGCCTGCTTGCGGGCAACGCGGCACTCTACCGACGCCTGTCCAGGGAGCTCGACAAAAGCATCGACCCGGCGGCGTTCCTGAAGGCCAAAAAACTGGAGCAAGAGCAGCGCCACGCCAAGCACCGCGACACGCCCTTCGCGCTGGAGCCGAACCTGAAGGAAGCACCGGGCGGTCTGCGTGACCTGCAGGTGATTCGCTGGATCGCGCAAGCCTGCGGCATCGGCAAGCACTGGCAAGACTTGACCAGCCGGGGATTGCTGCAGCAGGGTGAAGCAAGGCGACTCGCGCGCCACGAAACCATGCTCCAGGATCTGCGTATCCGGCTGCACTACCTTGCTGGCCGCCGTGAGGACCGGATCGTGTTCGACTACCAGGACGCACTGGCGCTCCAATGCGGCTACGCGGCCAAACTCTCAAGGCGAGCGAGCGAGCAGTTGATGCAGAGCTATTATCGGAACGCCAAAGCGATCACGCAGTTGAATACCATCTTGCTACAGAACCTTCAGGCACGCTATGCCCCGCAACCGGACGCCGCGCCGCGCATCCTGAACGAGCGCTTCCAAGCACGCGGCACGCTGCTCGAAGCGCGGCGCGAGGACCTGTTCGAGCGCGAACCCAGAGCCATACTCGAGAGCTTCCTGCTGATGCAGCAGCACGGCGACCTGCGCGGCATGAGCGCGGGCACCTTGCGTGCGTTGTGGCGCGCGCGCGGCAAGCTGGATGGGCGGCTGCGCCGCGATCCGCTGGCACGGCTGCTTTTCGTGCAGATCCTGCAGCAGCCGCGTGGCATCGTGCACGAGTTCCGCCGCATGAATCAGTACGACGTGCTGGGCGGTTACCTACCCGAGTTCGGACGCATCGTTGGCCAGATGCAGCACGATCTCTACCACGTCTACACGGTCGACCAGCACATCCTGATGGTGTTGCGGAACCTGCGCCGCTTCATGATGCCGGAATTCGCGCACGAATTTCCCCTCTGCAGCCAGCTCATGAGCGGCTTCGAGCGCCCCTGGCTGTTGTACGTAGCGGCGCTGTATCACGACATCGCCAAGGGCCGCGGCGGCGACCATTCCGCGCTGGCTACCGTTGACACGCGGCGCTTTTGCCAGCGTCATGGCTTGACACGCGAGGACAGCGACCTGGTCGTGTTCCTCGTCGAGCACCACCTGAGCATGTCGTCGGTGGCGCAAAAGCAGGATCTGGAGGACCCCGCGGTAGCGCAGTCATTTGCCGCCAGCGTTGGCAGCGAACGGCGACTGCTGGCCCTGTATCTGCTGACCGTGGCGGACATCCGCGGCACCAGCCCGAAAGTGTGGAACGGCTGGAAGGCCAAGTTGCTGGAAGATCTGTTCCGCTTGACGCGCCGCATTCTGGCGGGGGACGCACCGGCCCTCGATACCGCCATTGCGGAAAAGCAGGCTGAGGTCACGCGTTTGCTGCGCCTGTACGCACTATCCGACGCGGTCAAGGACCGCTTCTGGGTCAACCTGGATACCACTTACTTCCTGCGCCACGAAGCCCAGGAGATCGCCTGGCAGACACGCAACTTGCACTACCGGGTGGGCACGCCGATTCCAGTCGTGTGTGCGCGCCTGGCGCCCTTCGGCGAAGGCCTGCAGGTGATGATTTACACGCCGGACCGGGAGGCGCTGTTCGCCCGCATCTGCGGCTACTTCGAGCGCGCGGGATTCAATATCGTCGAGGCCAAGATCCACACCACCCTTAATGGCTACGCGCTGGACACGTTCATGGTCATGGGTAAAGGCCCCGGCGCCCATTACCGCGACCTGATGGCCTTGATCGAAAAAGAACTCACCGATCAACTACGCTCGCAGGCGCCGCTCGCGCCACCCAGCGGCGGCCGGGTGTCGCGGCGGGTGCGCCATTTCCCGATTTCGCCAGCGGTGGATATCCGTCCCGATGAGCGCGGCAGCTATCACTCACTGAACATCGTCGCCAGCGACCGCCCCGGCCTGCTCTACCGCGTCGCGCGCCGACTTGCCAGCTACCACCTCAACCTGCATTCAGCCAAGATCAATACGCTGGGCGACCGTGCCGAAGACGTATTTCTGATCTCGGGGGCCACGCTGGCCAACTCGAAGGCGGTTCTCAAACTCGAGCAGGAACTCCTCGCCGAACTGCAGATCTGAAGCCGCAGGTCGGATGTCCCCCCGGACGATTCAGGCGCCTGCTTGCTGCCGCGCTGCCTCGCTCGCTTCCTCATCGACTCGACGCCAGATCTCCAGCGCCATCGGCTGCTGCCACTCTTCCATGATGTGACCGACCAGTCCAATCGCCCGGGCGAGCACACCGAAACCGCGCACGATGCGCGGCGGGAAACCAAGTTCGCAGGAAAGCGCGCCGATCGCGCCGGTGGCGTTCATCGGCAGCACGCGGCCCGCAGCCGCTGCCGCGCGCTCCTGGATTCTTATCATCAGTTCGACGTAGCGGCCATGGAAGCCCGTCTCCTTGGCGATCGCGAAGAGACGCGGCACGCGCGGGTCTAGCGGCTTGTGGATCGGGTGGCCAATGCCGGGAAGAATGCGCTTCTCAGCGCGATAGCGCTCGACGATCTCGACGGCAACTTTCTCCAGATCGAGGCCCGCATGATCCTTGCCGTAAGGCAGCGCCGTCTCGAGCAGGATCGCCGCCTGTTCCATGCTGCCGACGAACACACTGCCAAGGCCGCACAGGCCGGCGGCGACAGCCGCTTGCAGCGCCTCGGGTGCGCCGACGATGGTCATGCGGGCCGCGATGGCACTCGGCGTCATGCCGTGCTCGACCAAGGTTACTGCGATGGCGTTAAAGAGCTTCGACTCCTCTGGCGTTGGCTTGCGCCCCGTGAGCTGGAGGAAGGCCATATCGCCCAGGTTGAGATGCCCCATGATCTGGTTCGGCAGGTCGAGTCCACGCACGGTAATTCGATCGGCGCTGCTCCAGCCGAGTTCGCTCTTCAAAGCTTGCTGTTTACGGGGCAAGTGAAATCCTTTCCTAGCAAAACGCAATCATCCCACGTCAGGACATTTTTGCGAGATCGAGCGCGCGCTGCTGCAGCGTCGCGTCCTTGCGTAGCTCGAATTTTGCGATGCGATGCGTCGCAGTGCGCGGCAGCGTGTCGACGAAAAGCACGAAGCGCGGCACTTTAAACGGCGCCAGCCTGGCACGGCACCAATCGGCGACCTCACGCTCGGTCAAGCCGCTGCCCGCTTTCTTCAATACCGCCAGCAACACCTCCTCCTCACCGAGCTCGGCCGGCACACCGATCGCCGCGGCCTCGACGACCTCGGGATGATCGCCCACCACGCGATCAATCTCGGCTCCGGCGATGTTCTCACCGCGCCGGCGAATGATGTCTTTCTTGCGCGCCACGAACCAGGCATAACCATCAGCATCGATCCAGCCGAGATCACCGGTGAAAAAGTAGCCATCGCGGAAAGCCGCGGCGCTAGCCGCGGGGTCGCGGTAGTAGCCCTGCATGATGGTAGGGGTGCGTACGGCGATCTCGCCGGTGGTGCCCGCCGGGGCGTCGTTGCCCTCCTCATCGACGATCTTCACCTGCGCCAGATTCACGGCCGGATCGGGATGCAGGCTGGGCTTGCCCATGCTGCCCTTGCGTCGTTCGCCATCGTAGGGGTTGCTGCAGGCGCCGGGGATCTCCGACATGCCGTAGCCCTCGATGAGATGCGGCACGCCAAACTCTTCTTCGAACACCCGATAGATTTCTGGCGAAAAGGGCGCCCCATAAATCTTGGTCAGCGTGTGGCCCGGCACGAACTCCTCGCGCGGCCGGCGCATGAGGATATTCATCACCGCGGCGATGGTGTTCACGGTCGTCGCTTTGCGTCTGGCGACAGTGCTCCAGAATTGGGATGCCGAGAACTTCTCCTCGAGCAACAGTGTTGCACCTGCAGCGATGGTGCCGAAGAGAGAATAGAAGATGGCGTTCACATGGAACATCGGCATGATGCAAAGGAGGCGCTCGGCAGGATCGAGATGCATGCGCCGCACGAACCCTTCGCCGGCGAGCACCACGCTACGCTGGCTGTGCATCACGCCTTTGGGGAATCCGGTGGTGCCGGAGGTGTAAATGATGATGCAGACGTCGTCGGCTAGACCAATGGTCGCTGGCGCAGCGTCGCCCGTGCCGTGCAGCGCGCCAGGCACCGTGGGCAATCCCACCAGGTTCGGTTCGTTGCTCATGATCCAGGGTCGCGCGGGCAGCGCGCCTGCCACAGCTTGCACCGTTGCCAGCGCAGCGAGTGAGCACACGATGCCGCTAGCCTCCGAGTGTTCAAGGACGTAGCGCGCCTCTTTCTCGCCGAAGTCCGGATTGACACCCACCATGATCGCGCCCAGCGCTGCCAGTGCGATTAAAAGAACCACCGTCGTCGGATGATTGTGCGACATGAGCGCGATGCGATCGCCCGGTTTGACGCCCTTGGCAGCGAGCAGCGCCATCGCCTCGCGCACGCGCGCGGCGGTCTGGGCATAAGACAGCCGCGCGTCACCAAACTCGATGAAGCAGTGCTCAGGAATGCTCCGCGCGCGACTGGTGAGCGCGCCCAGCAGGGTGTAATCGTGCGCTGGATAGCGCTGCAGAACCTCGAGCGGAGTCACGGCAACCCCTTTAGAGAGGAACGCACTTGTGCGTTAGAGGAACGCACTTGTGCGTTAGAGGAACGCACTTGTGCGTTAGAGGAACGCACTTGTGCGTTAGCGGCACGAAACTGTTTCAATCCGCTCTGAGGTTGGCGGCCTTGGCAACTGCGCTCCACTTGATGATGTCGGCGGCGATGATGCGGCCGAACTCTACCGAGGAGTTGCCCACTGGATCGACCCCCATGGCGTTGAGCCGCTCACGTATTTCCGGTAAGCGCACCACGCGCGCAACCTCATCCTGCAGGCGCTTGACGATGGCCGCAAGCGTGCCGGCGGGCGCCAGAAAACCGGTCCAGATGACGATATCCGTGTCCGGAATCCCCGCCTCCATCATGGTCGGCACCTCCGGCCAGGACGGGTGCCGCTGGGCTGAGGTAACGGCGAGCGCCCTCAACCTGCCCGCCTTGATCGGGCCAGCGATGGGCGGCGGATCAGCGATGGTCATGGTCACTGCGCCGGCCATCACCGCATTGGCCGACTCGGCGCTGCTTTTATAGGGGATATGCGTGAAATCCGTGCCGGTCTTCAACTTAAGCAGCTCAGCGGCAAGCTGGAAAGGTGCGGCGCTGGACGCATAATTGGACTTACCCGGGTTGCTCTTGGCGTAATCAATCAACTCCTTGACTGATTTCAGCGGCGAAGTAGCGCTGGTCACCAGGATCAGCGGAAACGAACCGATCATCGACAGCGGCACAAAATCGCGCAGTGGCGCGTAAGGTAACTTCGCATAGGTCGCCGGGTTCATGGTCATCGGTCCGCTCGGCCCCATCAGGATGGTGTAACCATCGGGCGCCGCTCTGGCGACAAATTCGGCGGCGATGATCGACTGCGCACCGGGCTTGTTCTCGATGATCAGCTGCTGGCCGAGGCCTTCGGCCATCTTGCCCGCCACCACGCGCGCAATGATGTCGTTGCCGCCACCGGCCGCATAGCCAACGATAAGGCGGATGGGCTTGGCAGGATAGCTGTCTTGCGCAAGCGCAGTGCCTGCGGCCAACGCCATCAAGACAAGGCCCGTGAGAGTCGCCGCAATTTTTCTCGAATTCATTTTCTCTTCCCCTTTCAAAGCCCTGTCACGCGCACACTAAGCACCGCCGCTTGCCCACTATCGACCGCCGCCAGACAGCGTGCGATCGCCGCAGCCAGCGCAGCCGGATCCGCCACCGCCTCGGCATGCGCGCCAAATGCAGCCGCCACCTGTTCGAAACGCCGGTGCTCACCGCTCAGATTAGCCTGAAACTGCTGGGACTGTGCCGCCTGACCGTCAGGATATACCCGCAGCACTGCTTCTTTCACCGCCTGCCAGCCGCCATTGTCGAGGACTACCGTAAAAATGGGCAAGCCATACTGCTGCGCAAGCGCGTACACCGCGGTCGGCGCGGAGAAATGGAAACTGCCGTCACCGACCAGTTGCACCACGCGGCAATCCGGTCTGGCCAGCTTCGCGCCCAGCCCCGCACCGCCGCTGAACCCCAGCCCGCCGCCGGACAGACCGAGATAGGTCTGCGCTTTGCTGCGTACGATCTGATTGAGTACCGCAAAGGTATTGCGTATCGCCTCGTTGACGACGATGTCGTTCTGGCTTAATTGCGTATGCAATGCGGCGCAGAGGTAGTCGGCGCTAATGGCGCCGAGCGCGCCGGGTTTGGCTGCGGCGGCGCGGTTGCGCTCTTTACGTTCGGCGTTCTCTGCGGCCCAACCAGCGATCCGTCTCGCCGCACGCTCACGAAAACCGGCATTGGCCTTGGCGCGCACGATCGCCAGCACCTGCGCCAGCACCGTCGCGCAATCGGCCTGCACGCGCAGCTCGGTAGGGAAACCCCACATCGGGAAATCCTTTTTCAACGCATCGACATCGACCTGGATCCAACTCAAGCGCGGATTGTCAGCAACGTATTTGGGCAACCACGGCACATCCACATCGAGCAGCAGGCCGACATCGGCCGCGGCCATCGCTGCCTTGGCGTCGTAACCGCCAAAGCACGCTGAGTCGCGTGGGATGTTCAGATAAATCGGGTTGAATTCGAATACGCGGATGCCGCATTCGCCCGCCAGCGTGTCGAGCAGCGCGACCGCCTCGGGCCTGCGCCCAAGGTAAGCGGTGATGGCGATCGGGTTATTTGCCGCCAGTAAGCGCTCGGCGATGCCTGCCGCCACGACAGGATCGGTGCCGCCTGCGCTAACCGGTCCGTAGCGAGATTCCGGGTAGGCCTTGATGGTCTTCTGGTCCCACTCTTCGGCCAGCGTTTCACGCGGCAGCGTGAGGAACACCGGGCCTTGGGGATCGCTTTGCATCATGCTATGGCCGCGCCGCAGCACCTCCTTGGCAACCACGCCCGAGGGCAGCGAGTATTCCCACTTCACGTAGGAGCGCACCAGGTTAGCGATGTCGTAGGGGTCCTGCACGAAATGCACATAGTTGTCGCGTGAGCCGGTCAACTCGCCATGCAGCGTGTATGGCGCTTTGCCGGCCATCAGAAATACCGGCAGCCGGCCGCGAAACAGGTTGTGCATGCCCATGCTGGCATTGGCCGTGCCGGCATCAACATGAACCATCACCACCTGGCCCTTGCCGGTCAGCGCGGCATAGCCGCCGGCCATGTGTACGGCGACATTTTCGTGCGCGCAGATAAGCACGCGCGGATGTGCCCGCCCTGCGCGGTCCCACTCGGCCAGCGCCTCGATCAAGGACACATGGTCGGTGCCGAAATTGGCGAACAGGTAGTCGATACCCAGCTCGACCAGGCCTTCAAGAAAATAATGCGCTGTGGTGTGCTTAGCCATCATTCGCCCCCTCTATGCAGGCCATCAAGCAATCGCAACCTGCAACGGGTCGTAGGGATAGAGCCACTCGTTGCGCGAGCGGGCGATGTCGCGGTCATGAAAGGCGCGGCGCATCGTCTCGGCATCACCAATATGATAGAGCTCGCCCATCTCGGTGGATTCACGCACCACGCGCGCGGTGCGCGGTGCGCGGTGGGCTTCATAACGTCGCAGCCGGTCAGCGAGCGTCCCGGGCAGCTCGAGGGCGCGCGCCAGTACCGCGGCGTCCTCGATCGCCATCGCCGCACCTTGCGCCATGTAGGGCAAGGTGGCGTGCACCGCGTCGCCGAGCATGGTGGCGCGCGCGCTGCTCCAGCGCAGGCTGGGCTCGCGGTTGTTAAGCGCCCAGCGGAAACACTGATCGCGCTCGACGTGTTCGATCACCGCGCGCACCATCGGGTGCCAACCGCGGTAGTCCTCGTCAAGCTCGGCCCAGGGACGGCGCGCAGTCCATGACTCCTCTTCCGCCGGGCGCTCGACGCAACCCACGAAGTTGAGCAGCTCACCGCCGCGCAGGTAGTACATCACTGCATGGTTATGCGGCCCACACCAGATGGTGGAGACGATGTCGGTGCGCAGCGCAGGCGCGATGCGCGTTGTCGCCACCGTACAGCGCCATGCCACCTGGCCGGTGAATACCGGCCGGTCGTCGCCGAGGATGTAGCGCCGCACCGTCGACTTGATGCCGTCGGCGCCCACCACCAGCTCGGCACGCACCGGCGCCAGCGTATCGAAGTGGAGCGTGGCGCCCTCCTCGTCTTCCTCCAGGACCGTGGCGCGCGCGTTCAGCGCAATCGCCTGGGGGTCAAGTGCGCGCACCGCCTGGAGTAGCGCGTCATGCAAATCGCCGCGGTGGATCTGGAAGTAAGGCGCGCCGTGGCGCTGCTCGTGCTGCTCGCCCAGCGGCATACGATGTAACAACTCGCCGCTGTCAAAGCGGCGGAACTCGAAGGCCTTGGGCCGCACCGCGCTAGCCTCGTAGGCCGCGCGTAGCCCCAAGCTATCCAGCACCTTGACGGCGTTGGCGCTCATCTGGATGCCGGCACCCACCTCAGCCAGTTGCGGCGCCTGTTCGAATACGCGCACCCGGTGGCCGCGCTGCAGCAGCGCGGCAGCTGCGGTAAGACCGCCAATACCGGCGCCAACGATGAGGATGTCCATCGGCTTCAACCGCTCGCCCGCTTACTGATTCGGCTGGATGGCGTTGCGGCGGATGAACGCCGCCCAACCGTCGCGTTCCTTCTTCAGGCTGGCAGCGAATTGCTCGGGAGTGTCGAACACTGGGACCAGCACCTGCGCATTCAGCTTTTCGGCGATCGATGGCGAGCGCATCGCGCGGGTGATCTCGGCAGCCATACGCCCCACCACCGGCGCTGGTGTCCCCGCAGGCGCCACCACGCTGAACGAGGTGAAGACCTCGAGCGCAAAGCCCGCCATATCAAGAGTAGGCACCCCGGGGAGCAACGGGGTGGCCTGAGTCACCGCCAGCGCACGCAGCTTCGCAGCTTGAATGTGAGAGAGGGCGGAGGCGACGTCCGGGAACATGAACTGGATCTGACCGCCCAGCAGGTCTGCGTAACCAGCGCCGACGCCCTTGTACGGCACATGGGTAAATTTCGCGCCGCTGTTCTCCTCGAGCATGCGCACCCCCAGGAAGGTCGGACTACCCGTGCCGGCCGAACCGAAAGCGAGCTTGCCGGGCTGGGACTTTCCGGTCGCCACCAATTCGGCAAGCGACTTCGATTGCGAAGGGTGAACCACCAGCACCATGGGCGCCATCACGCCGCGCGTTACCGGCGTGAAATCGCGCTCAGCGTTGTAGGGCAGATCCGGGTAGAGGCTAGGATTGACGGAGAGTGCCGGATTGGCCGAGACCAGAAAGGTGTAGCCGTCGGGCGCCGACTTCGCCGCCGCCGCTGCACCGATGTTGCCGCTGGCGCCGGGACGGTTGTCGACCAGGAACGACTGCTTCAGTCCGTCGCTCAGCCCCTGGGCGAGCAACCTTGCGTAGACGTCGGTGCCGCCGCCGGGCGAGGACGGCACGATCAAGCGAACGGGTTTTGATGGCCAGGCGTCCTGCGCCTGAAGCGCGCCGCTGACCAGCAGCGATAAGCAAAGGAAAATGGCCCTCATGCGGTTATGTTACTCGAAGGTGAGAGTGCTATTCCTCGACGGGGAGTTCCTGCCCCGGAAACAGCGCTTCATTGAAGCCGAACTTGGCGAGATCGCGGATGCGCATCGGGTAGAGGATGCCGTCCAGGTGATCGCACTCGTGCTGCACCACACGGGCGTGAAAATCCTCAACCCTGCGCTCGAAGCGCTGACCTTGTTCGTCGCAGCCGGCATAGCGCAGGGAGCGCCAGCGCGGCACCCAGCCGCGCATGCCCGGCACCGAAAGGCAACCCTCCCAACCCTCGTCGATTTCGTCCGACAGCGGCGTCAGCTCCGGGTTGATCAGCACCGTGTCCGGAACTTCCTCCGCATTCGGATAGCGCGGGTTCGCGCTGACGCCGAAAATCACCACCCGCAAGCCAACGCCGATCTGCGGCGCGGCCAGCCCAGCACCGTTCAGATGCGCCATGGTATCGCGCATGTCCTGCAGCAGCACCGCCAGTTCCGGGGTGCCGAAATGTTCGACTTGAACAGCCCTCTGCAACAGCCGCTCATCGCCCATCCTCAGCACCTCGCGGATCATGCGCTGTCCGGGTCCGCGGCCAGTTGTACCAAGATGCGCCGCACCCGACCCATTGCCTGGCCAAGTACCACCTCAATCCGCTCCAGTGAGATCGCGTGCGCGCTGTCGCCCCGCCCAGCGGCATGGTTAGCAACCACGGCGATGGCGGCGTACGGAATACCGGCTTCACGAGCCAGCGCCGCTTCAGGCATCCCGGTCATGCCGATCAGGTCGGCGCCGTCGCGCTCCAATTTTCTGACTTCGGCAGCGGTTTCGAGTCGTGGCCCCTGCGTGGTGGCGTAAACACCGCCATCGGTCACCGCTTCACCGCAAGCTGCTGACGCCGCTAACAGTCGCGCCCGCAGAGCCGCCGAGTATGGTTCGGTGAAATCGATGTGCGTGACCTTCGCCCCCGGACCTTCAAAAAAAGTCGACGGCCGGCCCCAGGTGTAATCGATGATCTGGTCGGGGATCACCAGTACGCCAGGCCCGAATTCCCGTCGGATGCCGCCGACGGTGGCGATCGCAACAATCGCCTGTGCACCCGCGTCCTTCAAGGCCTGGATATTGGCCCGATAGTTCACTTGGTGTGGCGCTATCGTATGGCCGTCGCCGTGGCGCGCAAGGAACAGCAGTTCGCGCGTGCCGATCCGGCCTAAAGTAAGCGGCGCCGACGGTTCGCCGTACATTGTCATCACCGTCTTGCGGCGCACGCTTTCCAGCCATGAGAGTTGCGACAGGCCACTGCCGCCTAGGATCGCCAGCATCAGACTTCGCGCATGGCGCGCATCAGGATCCGCGCATGGCACGGATTTCCGGCAGATTGCGCCAGTATCCTTTCGCGTCCATGCCGCAGCCGAACACAAAACGATCCGGGATCCGCAGGCCAATAAAATCGGCAGTCAGGGGTTTTTCTACTGGTAGGATTTTTTCGACAAGAACAGCGCAGGAAAAACTTTCTGCTCCCAGCTCCAGCACTCGCTCACGAATTGCGCACATCGTGTGTCCGCCATCGAGGATGTCATCGAGCACCAGCACCGCCCGTCCGCGTACGCCGCGGGGCGGCTCAACTCGCCAATCGATGCCGCCGCCCACGGTCGCGGCGCCGTAGCGCGAGGCGTGGATGTAATCCAGATCCAGTGGCAGGCGCAGCCGCGGCAGCAACTGACCGGCGAACACCACCGCGCCGCCCATGACCACCAGCACCAGCGGATACTTATCCTTGAAATGCTTCTGGATTTCAACCGCCATCTTGGCGATGGCCGCTTCTACTTGCGCAGCGCTTGCCACCAAGTCCGAGTGCTCCAGAAAAGCCCAGGACAACTGAAGATCAGGCCTCTCAGCGCTCATGCTGGATAGGTCAGCGCTCACGCTGGGCGAGAAATTCGGCAAAATCCTTACCAATTTCGGGGTGGCGCAAGCCCAGTGCCACGGTCGCTTTCAGGTAACCCAGCTTACTGCCGCAATCATAGCGCTTGCCGCCGATACGCATCGCCAGCACACGCTCGTGGGCGAGCAGTGCAGCTATCGCGTCCGTCAGTTGGATTTCCCCGCCCTTGCCCGGCTTGGCGGCCGCCAGAAACTCGAAAATCGCCGGCGTCAAGACATAGCGCCCGACAGCGGCGAAGGTCGAAGGCGCATCCTTAGGCGCGGGCTTCTCGATGATGGCTTGCACCTGGGTCACTTCCGCACGCGCATCCGCGGGGCTGACAATGCCGTAACTGCCCGTCTGCTCGCGCTGCACCTCCTCGATGCCGAGCAACGAGCAGCCCTCGGTTTCGAAGCGAGCCGTCATGCGCGCCATCATCGGTGGATTCGCGTCGATCAGGTCGTCCGCCAGCAGCACCGCGAAGGGCTGGTCACGCACGATAGGCTGAGCGCACAGCA
This sequence comes from Betaproteobacteria bacterium, assembly GCA_009693335.1. GTDB lineage: Bacteria > Pseudomonadota > Gammaproteobacteria > Burkholderiales > SG8-39 > RBG-16-66-20. The sequence continues at coordinate 14,043 of SHXK01000006.1, forward strand.
CCGCGTGCCCGAGTCCCAGCGCCTCGGGCTGGCGGATATAGACGCAGTGGCAAGCCTTGGGCAGGATCGTTTTGACCGCTTCGAGCAGCTCACGCTTGCCCTGCTCCGCCAGTTCGCGCTCGAGTTCGAGGTCGCGGTCGAAATGATCCTCGATCGCACGCTTGGTCCGGCCGGTAATGAAGATCATCTCGGTGATACCGGCGGCGGCGGCTTCCTCGACCGCGTATTGAATCAGCGGCTTATCAACGAGCGGCAGCATTTCCTTGGGGCTCGCCTTGGTCAACGGCAGGAAGCGCCTGCCTAGGCCCGCCACGGGGAATACCGCCTTGGTGATTTTTCTCTGCATCCGCTTAGTGCTTGCCGAGTAACTGCGTCAGTCCGCTCTGATCCAGAACGGCAATGCCGAGGGCGCGCGCCTGCTCCAGCTTGCCGCCCGCTTCGTCTCCGGCCACCACATAGTCAGTTTTTTTCGATACCGCGCCGACGACTTTGTGTCCCAGCGATTCGATCAGCGCACGCGCCTCATCCCGGCTCATGCTTGGAAGAATACCAGTGAGCACGAAGGTTTTGCTGGCTTTGGTGACGGCCTTGGCCGCAACGCTGTCCCTGAGCGCTACGCCACAAGCCGGATCAAGCAGACTGGCGATGACCTCGCGGTTATGCGCTTGGTGGACGAATTTGTCGACACTATCCATGATCTCCGGGCCGATACCTTCGAGCGGAACCTCGATCAGCGGCTGGCTATTCTTTTTGCGCTTGGCGTTTTCCTTGCGCAACGCTTCCTTGCGCGCCGCCAGCGCCGACCAGTCTGCCTCCAGCAGCGCAGGCAGCGAACCGAAATGCCGCGCCAGGATCCTGGCGACCTCTTCGCCGACGCCCGGCATGCCCAGCGCGAAGACGAACCGCGCTAAGTCCATGCTGCGCGAGCGCTGGATGCCGTCCAGCACGTTCTGCGCCGACTTCACCGCCATGCGCTCCAGTCCGGCGAGCGCTTGCTGGTCCAGCCGGTACAGGTCGGCCGGACTGGCCAGCATCTCGCGATCGACCAACTGTTCGACCAGCTTCTCGCCCATGCCTTCGATGTCCATCGCGCGCCGCCCGACGAAATGCAGAATCGCCTGCTTGCGTTGCGCCCGGCAATATAGACCGCCGGTGCAGCGGGTCGCCGCTTCGCCCGGCAGGCGCACCACAGGCGACTGGCACACCGGGCACTGCTCCGGCATGCAAAAGCGTTCTGCGGCCCTGCGCGCCCCCTTCTGGCGGACCGCCACCACCTCCGGGATCACGTCTCCGGCGCGGCGCACGCTCACTGTGTCGCCGGGCCAGACATCCTTGCGTCGCAGCTCGTCCTCGTTGTGCAGGGTCGCGTTGCTCACCGTGACGCCGCCGACTGCCACCGGCTTAAGACGAGCAACCGGCGTCAGCACGCCACTGCGGCCCACCTGAATTTCAATACGCAGGACTTCCGTCATTTGTTCTTCAGCGGGATATTTGTGCGCCATGGCAAAACGCGGCGCACGTGCCACGTAACCTAGTTTCTCCTGCCAATCCACCCGGTTCACTTTGTAAACCACGCCGTCAATGGCGTAGGGAAGTTGGTCGCGCCGGGTTTCGATGTCCCGGTAGAAAGCCAACAATCCCTCGAGGCCCTTGGCGATGCGGCGCTCCGCGCAAACGGGAAAACCCAGCGCCGCCAGCCGGTCGAGGGTTTCGCTGTGCGTCTGCCAATGCACTTTTGCCGCCACGCCGACTCCTGCAGGTCCAATCCCTGCAGGTCCAATCCCATAGGCGAAAAAGCGCAGCGGGCGCTGCGCCGTGATCCGCGAGTCGAGCAGCCGCAGGCTACCGGCCGCAGCGTTGCGCGGATTCGCGAACACCTTCTCACCTGCCTGCCGTTGCCGGGCATTCAGCTTCTCGAAGTCGCTTTTGTAGAACAGGATTTCTCCACGCACCTCCAGATCCTCGGTATCCGGCCCCTCGGGCAGGCGTAAGGGGATGGAGCGCACGGTCCGCAAATTGGGCGTGACATCTTCCCCGGTCGCGCCATCGCCGCGCGTCGCACCCTGCACGAATACGCCCTGACGGTAGGCAAGGCTGATGGCAAGACCGTCGAACTTGGGGTCGGCGACATATTCCACTGCGCCATCCAACACCGCTGGGCCAAGCGCCTCGCGTACCCGGCGGTCGAAAGCATGCACCTGGTCTTCTGCGAAAGCGTTCGCCAGCGACAGCATCGGCGCCCGGTGCCGCACTTCGGCAAATGCGGGCAGCGGGGCTGCGCCCACGCGCTGGGTCGGCGAATCGGTGCGACGCAGATCCTCATGTTCCTGTTCCATCTGTACGAGTTCGCGGAACAGACGGTCGTACTCAACATCATCGATTTCCGGATCGTCGAGGACGTAATAACGGTGATTGTGGTGATCGAGGTCCTGGCGCAGCAGCGCGGCTCGGTCGCGAAGCTGCTTTGCCGCGCCCATCTCAGGAAAACAGGCGCAGCGCGGTCGGGCTGCCCGGCGTCACGCCACGCGCTTCCAGCCTGGCGCGCACCCCATCGAGCTCCAGAGCGATGGCGGCCACGGCGCGCTCGTCCAGCACCTTGCCGTTGTCGTCCACGATCGCCCCGCCCAGCACCGAGGCGAGCTGGTGCGCGAGCCGAGACAGGCTTTCGAACGCGCGCTGGGTATCAGGCACGCGCGTAACATCGAGCGAGAGCGAAAGCCCCAGTGGCATAGCGTCGCGCAGCGTGGCTGCGGAAAACGCAGCGCCGTCCTGGGCGCCCAGCGTATAGACCAGCTGCTTCTCGTCGTTGCGCAAAGCGAATTTACCGTCTGCCTCCAAGACTAGGCCGCTGGCTTGCGCCGCAGAGAGGATCTTGGTCCCCGCGAACGGCCCCCCGGTCACGTGTAGCACCACCTGCAGGTCCGATACACCACATAATTCATCTAGTGCGCGCGCCGCCTCGACTGCCTCCCGCATTGCCGGCGCTGACACTGTGGCGCTGACAGAAGCAGCCAGGGTCTCGACCGCGGAACGAAATTCGATCAAGTCGGCCTCGCCAATGGCACCGTCGCGGGAAACAAGCTGCAGCCCGGCACGCCACGACCTGCCATCAGCGGATCCGGTCAGCAGCGCACGCCGCGCATGCCGGCGCTCGATGGCGCTCCATTGCTCGCGCAGCGTGCCCGGCGCTACGGAATATTCGGCGGCGAAAGCGACGATGTAATCGATGACCGGATCCGGCTGCGCCGATTCGCAGTTCTGTTCCAGCGTGCCTGCCGCCGTGCTAGGCGCAGCGTTTTGCGCAGCGTAGTCTGATCGGTGCGATGAGACCGTTTGCGCCAGGAGGACATCGTCATGCCCGGAGCCAAATGCCCGCTGCGCTTCGCGTTTGGCGCGGCGTTCGTGGGACCAGTTGTAGATCAGCACGCCAGCCACCACCAGCGCACCGATCGCCAGCAGGCCAATTTGAAGTTCGCTCATGGCCGTATCATCTGCGCGACTGGGGCACCCAAGCGAGGCTCAGGCGGCGAGTTCCTCCCGGATCCGCAGCGCTTCTTCGATGTCCACCGCGACCACCCGTGAAACGCCGGATTCCGGCATCGTCACCCCGATCAGCTGGGTCGCCATTTCCATGGTGATCTTGTTGTGGCTGATGAATAGAAACTGGGTCTGCGCTGACATTTTTCGCACCAGTTCGCAGAAGCGCGCGGTGTTGCTGTCGTCAAGCGGCGCGTCCACCTCGTCCAACAGACAGAACGGCGCCGGATTGAGCTGGAACATCGAGAACACCAGCGAAATGGCGGTCAAGGCCTTCTCGCCGCCGGACAAGAGGTGAATGTTGGCATTGCGCTTGCCAGGTGGATGGGCCATGACCTGTACGCCGGCATCCAGAATTTCCTCACCGGTCATGATCAGTTTCGCCTCGCCACCGCCAAACAGCACCGGGAACAGAGACCCGAAATGACGGTTCACGCTGTCGAAGGTTTGCCGTAGCAGTTCGCGCGTCTCGCGATCGATGCGCCGAATCGCGCTCTCCAGCGTCGTGATCGCCTCTTCCAGGTCCGCCGACTGCGCGTCAAGAAAGCCCTTGCGCTCGCGTCCGCTCGCCAATTCATCCAAGGCCACCAGATTGACCGCCCCTAGTTCGCTCACTGCCTGCGTGAGCCGCGTGATATCGCCTTGCAGCACCGAGGGCCGGGCTGCGCTTTTGGACTGCTCCGCCAGGAGGGTTTCGTCAGAGCTCGCTTCGTGCAGCTGCATTTCGTATTGGTCGTGATTGATCTGCGCCGCCTGTTCCTTCAGGCGCAGTTCGTTGATGCGCTCGCGCAGCGGCGCGATCAAATTTTCGATCTTGAGGCGATCTTCCTCCAGGGAACGCAACGCACTGGCGGCGACCTCGACGGTATCGCGCGCAGCGGCCAGCGTCTTTTCGCACCCCATCCTCGATTCGGCGGCGGCATGAAGGGCGCTGCGCACCGCCGGTACAGGATCTACCGCGAGTTCCTCGGTAAGGCGCGCGACTTCCACTTCGGCATGGCTGATTTGCTGATCGATGATGCGCACCGAATTGTCGATCTCGGTAATTTTCGCCGCTATCTCACGTTCCCCGAATACCGCGTCCTGCGCCTCGCGCCCGGCCTGCTGAGTGCGTATGCGTTGCCCGGCGAGCGCGCTCTCGGCCGCGACATATTCCGCCCGCACCGCTGCAAGCTGCTGCTTGGCCTCTGGAATTTCCTCCTCTATGCGCGCTGCTGCCTCCCTTGCCTCGGTCAATTGCGCACCATCGCGCCCGGCCTCTTGGAGGAGCAGGCCGATTTCGTCGCCGATCTGCGTGGTGCGTTCGCGATACCTTTCCAGCGCCTGACCCAGCTTGAGCGCTTCGATCTGCGCGTCGTGCTTCTCCTGCTGCCTCGCCCCAACCGCGTCGCGCCCCTGTTCGAGCGCCGCATTGCCTTGCGCCAGTTGGCCTTCGATGCGTTTCGCCTCGAGCGCACTGGCCACGGCTCTATCGGACAAAACGCGGCAGCGTTGTTCCAGACTCTCAATCTCGGATTGGCGCGCGAGAATTCCGGCATCGGCCGTATCCGGCGCATGGAAACTGAGCGTATGTCGCGTGAACTGGTCGCCCTGGCGATTGACCAGCGAAGCCCCGGCGGGGAGCGCGGCCCGCTGTTCGGCCGTGGGCGTGGCCTCGGTGAGGTAGACCCCGGCAAACCAGTCCGCCAGCGCCCCAGCGAGTTTGTCGTCGATGGCGTGCACTTTGTCCTGCAGCGGCGTAAGTCCGGGCAGCGCGGCAGTAGCGTGGCTCGAACCCGGCCCGAACAGGTTGGCTTTCACCGGCGGGCGGTCTGCCCCGAGGGAGCTACTGTCGCCCAGCTCCAGCGCATGCAAACGCTCACGCAGCACCGATTCCACCGCCGTTTCCCAGCCGTGGTCAATACGGATTTTCTGCCAGAAGCGTGGCAAAGCAGCGAGATGATGGCGCTCCAGCCATGCATGCAGGGGGGGCTCTTCCTCGGCAGCGGCTTGCACCTGCTTCAGGGTGTTGAACTGGGCATCGGCTGCGGTGTGCTCACGGCTCGCCTGCGCATCGATTTCCGCGGCCGCCGCGCTCGTCAGCGCCAGCGTTTCGGTCTCCACCTGGAGGGCATCCACGCCAGCTTGGGCCTGGGCCATCGCGCGGTCGAACTGCAAAACGCGCTCGTTGGCGGCGTGCATGCCGGCCGGATCGGGTTCGGCAAGCGATTGCAGTTCGGCTTCCAGCCGTTCGCGCCGCCGCGTCAGCGACTGGAGATTACCTTCCAGGTGCGCAACTTTCTGCTGCTCGAGCAGCAGCCGACTTTCGGTTTGCAGCAGCTTGCTGCGCGTCTCGTTCAACTGCTCCTGCCGCGCGCGATAGGCGTACTCGGACTCTGGAAGACGCAGGTTCTCCGCCGCCAAGCTGGTCTGCGCCTCGGTCACCCTCTGTTTTGCACCACCGGAGCGCGCAGCCCACATATGCAGCGCCTGGGTCAGCTGCGAACGCTGCTCCCGCCAGGAACCGAGTTGCGAGCGGCGCTCGGTGTGCTGGCTCTCCAAGCGGTGACGGCTCTCTTCGACATGCCGCAGTTCTGATTCATGCTGCGCCACTTCGGCGTTAGCCGCGTATAGGGCGGCTTGCGCTGCATTCAGCCCGTCTCCCGCCGCGAAATGCGCTACACGCGCGCTCTCGACATGGTTTTCGACTTCACGCAACCGGGCGGTGGCGGCCTCCACCTCGTTGCTGACGCCGGCAATTTCCTTGGCATGCTTTTCGCGCTCGGCTGCCGCGTCCTTGCGGCGCAGGAACCAGAGCAGATGCTGCTTCAACTGCAGCTCCTGCTGCAGGTCCTGGTACCGGGTGGCGATCTTGGCCTGACCCTCGAGCTTCTCAATCTGCGCGCCCAGCTCGGCCCGGATGTCGGTTACGCGGGCCAGATTCTCGCGCGTATCGGCAAGACGGTGTTCGGTCTCCTTGCGCCGCTCCTTGTAGCGCGAAATGCCGGCAGCTTCCTCCAGAAAGACCCGCAGCTCATCGGGTTTGGCATCGATCACCCGCGAAATCATTCCCTGCTCGATGATGGCGTAGGCGCGCGGCCCCAGGCCGGTGCCAAGGAACAGATCGGTGATGTCGCGCCGTCGGACATGCGCGCCGTTGATGAAATAAGACGACTCGCCGTCGCGTTGCAACACCCGCCGGACCGACAACTCAGCGTATTGCGACCATTGGCCGGCGGCGCGGCCCAGCGTGTTGTCGAAAATCAACTCGACGCTGGCGCGCGCCAGCGGCTTGCGGTTTCCTGAACCGTTGAATATGACATCCTGCATCGAGTCGCCGCGCAGGGCCGAAGCGCGTGACTCGCCCAGCACCCAGCGCACAGCGTCGATGACGTTGGACTTGCCGCATCCGTTCGGGCCGACGATGCCGACCAGCTGACCGGGAACGTGAATCGCGGTCGGATCGACGAAGGATTTGAAGCCCGCGAGCTTTACCAGCGTCAGACGCACGTGAGAGGGGTACCGTGCAGCGTGGGGCTGGTTCTTAATGTGGAGTATTTCGGCGACATTTTCAGCTTTTGAAAATGATACCATCCGCTGGCACGCTTGCTCTCGTTTTCCGTCATGTTTTTGAGTTTTTAAATGCCCTCACGTCCTAGCCAAAGTCTGCAAACCTTCGTTAATCCGTCGCCGCGGCGCGATTACCGGATTAGCATGGAGATTCCTGAATTCACCTGTCTGTGCCCACTGACCGGGCAGCCCGATTTCGCCAGCCTGTCGCTCGAGTACATTCCCGACCGCCGCTGCGTGGAACTGAAGTCGCTCAAGCTGTATGTCTGGTCCTACCGCGACCAGGGCGCATTCCATGAAGCGGTGACCAATCGCATCCTGGAAGACCTGGTGCGCGCCACCCAACCGCGCTATATGCGGCTGAGCGCAAAATTCAACGTGCGCGGCGGAATTATTACGGCCATCGTGGTCGAGCACCGCAAGCGCGGCTGGAAACCAAAAAACTAAATCGCGCCTGAATTCACGGCTAAACTTCGAGGCTCTATGGATAGCACGCAAAAAACGATCGAGGAAGCTTGGGATGGCCGCGCCGCTCTGACCCCTGCCACCGCGTCCAAGGACCTGCGCGACGCTGTTGAGGAAGTCATTGCCGGCCTCGATGCCGGTGCACTGCGGGTCGCCGAGAAGATCGGCGGCAGTTGGATCACGCACCAGTGGATCAAGAAAGCGGTGCTACTGTCCTTTCGTCTCGAAGACAACCGCGTGTTGCCGGGCGGCTCGACCAACTACTACGACAAAGTGCCATCGAAGTTCGCGTCTTTTAGTTCTGAAGAATTCAAACAAGGAGGCTATCGCGTCGTCCCGCCTGCCATGGCGCGCCGCGGCGCCTTCCTCGCCAAGAACGTGGTGCTGATGCCTTCCTACGTCAACATCGGCGCCTACGTGGATGAAGGCAGCATGGTGGATACCTGGGCCACGGTCGGCTCTTGCGCACAGATCGGCAAGAACGTCCACCTCTCGGGGGGCGTCGGCATCGGCGGGGTGCTCGAACCGGTGCAAGCCGGTCCGGTCATCATCGAGGACAACTGCTTCATCGGCGCCCGCTCGGAGGTTGTCGAAGGCGTGATCGTCGAAGAAAACAGCGTGCTTTCGATGGGTGTTTTCATCGGCCTAAGCACCAAGATTTTCGACCGGCAAACAGGTGAAATTTTCTATGGCCGCGTCCCCTCGGGTTCCGTGGTGGTGGCCGGGACGCTGCCTTCGGCAGAGGGCAACTGCGCTCTATACTGCGCGGTAATCGTCAAGCGGGTGGATGCCAAGACCCGCGCCAAGACCAGCCTTAACGAACTCCTGCGTGGAGATTAAGGGCTAAACTAGGCCCTCTCGTTAGGGGAGCGCAGCTATGGCCGCGATGAAGCGCCTGTTCCAGTTGATGGCCAGTAAAAAGGCCTCGGACATCTTCCTGTCGGTCGGCTCGCCCATCAACATCAAGATCAACGGCCTCGCGATGCCGGTCAACCAGAGCCTACTCAACGCGGATGCGGTCAAGGCGCTGCTCTACGAGGTGCTGAGCGAGCTCCAGATCAAGGAATACGAAGAGCAGATGGAGCTGAACACGGCCTTTGCTCTGGAAGGCGTCGGCGTCTTCCGTATCAGCGCCTTCCGCCAGAAGGGCTCGCCAGCGGTGGTGGTGCGCTACATCCCCGGCAGCGTGCCGGTGTTCGACACCCTGGGGCTACCGGCGGTCCTCAAGGAAATCGTTATGCAAAAGCGCGGCCTGATCCTGATGGTTGGCGCCACCGGCTCGGGCAAGTCCACCTCGCTATCTTCGATGCTCGATCTGCGCAACGAGCAAAAATCCGGCCATATCCTGACGCTGGAAGACCCGATCGAATTCATCTTCCAGAACAAGAAATCGATCGTCAACCAGCGCGAAGTGGGCACCGATACCAAGAGCTTCGAAGCGGCGCTGAAGAACGCGTTGCGGCAAGCGCCGGACTGCATCCTGATCGGTGAAATCCGCGACCAGCGGACCATGGGCATGGCGCTCGCCTATGCGCAATCCGGCCACCTGACGCTGGCCACGCTGCACGCCAATAACAGCTACCATGCGATGAATCGGATCATCAGCTTCTATCCGCTGGAGAATCGGCCGACGCTGTTGCTCGACCTGTCGGCTGCGCTGCAGGCGATCGTCTCGCAGCGCCTGGTGCGCACCAAGACCGGCGCCCGCCGCGCTGCCGTGGAAGTGCTGCTGAACACGCGCCATATCGCGGACTTGATCGAGAAAGGCCAGATCAACGAAATCAAGGAAGCGATGGAGAAAAGCCTCTCGCCCGGCTCGCAAACCTTCGAGCAAGCGCTATTCAGCCTGTTCATGGCAGGTGTGATCACACAAGACGAATGCATGGCGAACGCCGATTCGGCCACCAACATGCTGTGGCTGATCAACCAGGCGACTGCCGGGTCCCTATCCTCGGTGGTGGCGGGCGCGCCCGCCACCAGAAAGCAGGACCAGAAGCAGGACCGCATCCTCCCTGGCCCCGCCAATATCGACACAACCTTCAGTGATTTCAAAATCGACGCCAGCGCTTAATGACTCACCAGCGCCGAGGACCGCCGCCTTGCTAGGGACGCTTGAACTTGCACAGGAGTTGATAAGCCGGCGCTCTCTCACGCCTGACGATGGGGGCTGCCAGGATTTGCTCGCCTCGCGCCTGTCCGCGGCGGGTTTCCAGTGTGAGTTCATCACTTGCGGTTCGGTGAGCAACCTGTGGGCCCGACGTGGCAATGCCCGGCCCCTGCTCTGCTTTGCCGGCCATACGGACGTGGTGCCGACCGGACCGCTCGCCGAATGGCTGAGCGATCCCTTCACGCCCACGCTACGCGACGGTCGTCTCTACGGGCGTGGCGCGGCGGACATGAAATCCTCGATCGCTGCCTTCGTCGTCGCCGTCGAGGCCTTCGCGCGCGAGCGCCCCACGCACGAGGGATCGATCGCCTTGCTGCTCACCTCGGATGAGGAAGGACCGTCCGTGGACGGCACCGTGCGCGTCGTGGAACGCCTCAAAGCACGCGGCGAGACGCTGGATTACTGCATCGTAGGCGAACCATCGTCCGCTAAAACTCTGGGTGACACGGTACGGGTCGGTAGACGCGGTTCCCTGTCGGCCAGGCTCACAATACGCGGCGTGCAGGGGCACGTCGCTTATCCCGAACAGGTGAAAAATCCGCTCCACCTGCTGGCGCCCGCACTGGCCGAGATCGTGGCAACCAGCTGGGACGCAGGCAATGAATTTTTCCCGCCGACCAGTTTCCAAGTCTCCAATCTGAATGCCGGCACCGGTGCGGAGAACGTAGTCCCTGGTTCAGTCGAAATTCTCTGCAATTTCCGCTTCTCCACCGCCAGCAGCGAAACTTCCCTTAAAGAGCGCTTCGCCGCAGTGTTGCGCAAGCACAAGCTGGACTATTCGTTGGCCTGGACGCTCGGCGGCAAGCCTTTCCTCAGCAAGCCGGGCAAACTGACCGCGGCAGTGCAGCGCTCGGTGCAGGCACAAACCGGGCTGCTGCCTGAATTGTCCACTGCTGGCGGCACCTCGGATGGCCGCTTCCTCATCGACATCTGCCCCGAGATCGTGGAACTGGGTCCCGTCAACGCCAGCATCCACAAGCTGAACGAGCACATCGAACTCGCCGCATTCGAAACACTGCCGCGCATCTATCTCGACATCCTGCGCTCGCTGCTGCCTTGAAGGTATCGCGCTTGTTGCGTGAAACCGCGCAACGTTTCTCGCATGCTGGGCTGCATTACGGGCACGGCACGCACAACGCGAAAGAAGAAGCGGCCTGGCTTATTTCCTCGGTGCTGGGCTACCTGCTGGAGGAAGAAGTCGCGCCAACTGCCCGCCAGAAGATCGAGGCGCTGGTCAGGCGCCGCATACGCCAACGCCTTCCGCTGGCTTACCTGCTGAAGGAAGCCTGGCTAGGGGAGCATGCCTTCTATATCGACCAGCGCGCCATCGTGCCGCGCTCCTTCATTGCCGAACTGCTGCGCGAGCGCTTCGAACCGTGGTTGCTGCGCGAACCGAAACGGGCACTAGACCTGTGTACCGGCTCGGGTTGCCTCGCCGTCCTGCTGGCGCTTGAATTTCCAAAAACCAGGATCGATGCCGCCGACCTGTCACCGCAAGCGCTAGCAGTCGCGCGCATCAACATCAAGCAACATGACCTAGGCAAGCGCATTCGCGCCGTCCGTTCAGACCTGTTCGGCGCGCTTGGAGAACAAAAATACGATCTCATCATCAGCAACCCGCCCTACGTGACCGCGCGCTCGATGCGCAAGTTGCCCAAGGAGTACCGGCATGAACCGGCGATGTCGCTCGCCGCGGGCAAGGACGGCCTCGACCTGGTGCATAGGATCCTCGTCGAGGCGAAGCCCCATCTGACGCCGAATGGCCTCTTGGTCTGCGAAATCGGCGGCAACCGCAAGGCGCTGGAACGCGCCTATCCGAAGATCGAATTCACCTGGCCGGAAACCAGCGATCCCGGCAGCGTGTTCATCCTGCGCAGGGCGCAACTGCCGGGAAATGCCTGCAGCACAACTCGCCAATAAGCCAAGCGCACTTGCATCAGCTGGGGTGACCGATGGGACTCGAACCCACAACAACCGGAATCACAATCCGGGACTCTACCATTGAGCTACGGCCACCATTGCGATCTCTATTCTACTGGCCTGCCCGGCGGGACTCGAACCCACAACCCCCAGCTTAGAAGGCTGGTGCTCTATCCGGTTGAGCTACGGGCAGATTGGCTGCTTTCTGCCTCGCAGTTTCACCTGCAGGTGCCGGGGCAGGTCTGGTCGGGGTGGAGAGATTCGAACTCCCGACATCCTGCTCCCAAAGCAGGCGCGCTACCAGGCTGCGCTACACCCCGAAAACAGGGCGCAATAATACTCTTTTTCGGCTTGCGGCAGGAGCGCATTTCTGCTAAAAAGTCTGCCTTCATTTTTTAGTTGATACTCGCAATGCCACTGGAACAAAAGAAAAATGGTTTCACGCCCTACGCCTCTAAAAAGGGCGAGGAGTACATGAATACCAAGCAGCGCTCCCATTTCCGCAAGATACTCGACAACCTCAAAGCCGAGTTGTCCCAGGAGATCGACCGTACCGTCCACACCATGCAGGATGAGGCGACCGTGTTCGCGGACCCGAACGACCGTGCCAGCCAGGAATCCGACATGGCGCTGGAGCTGCGCAACCGCGACCGCGAAAGGAAGTTAATCAAGAAGATCAACGAAACCATCGCCCGCATTGCCGCCAACGAATACGGCTACTGCGAGAGCTGCGGGGTTGAGATCGGCTTGAAGCGCCTGGAAGCGCGCCCTACCGCTACGCTCTGCATCGACTGCAAGACCCTCGATGAGATGCGCGAGCGGCAGGTGGCCAAGTAATTCTGAGTAAAAAACCCTACTAGCCCTGCTTCGCGGCTTCGGGGGCCCCGACCGCCTTCATCGACAGGCGTACCCTGCCCTTGTCGTCGGCTTCCAGCACCTTGACCTTCACCGTCTGGCCTTCCTTCAGGTGGTCGGATACGGCGTTGACTCTTTCCTGGCTGATCTGTGAGATGTGCAGTAGGCCGTCACGACCCGGCAGCAACTGCACAATGGCGCCGAAATCGAGCAGCCGCAGCACCGTACCCTCGTAAACCTTGCCCACTTCAACGTCGGCGGTCAGGTCTCTGATCCGCTTGGCCGCCGCTTCCCCGCCCTCGGGCGAGACGCAGGCGATGGAGATCATGCCGTCATCCTCGATCTCGATCGTAGTGCCGGTTTCTTCCTGGATGCCGCGGATCACCACGCCACCCTTGCCGATCACGTCGCGGATCTTGTCCGGGTTGATCTTTATCTTGATGATGCGCGGCGCAAACGTGGAGAGCTCGGTGCGCGAGCCGCCGATCGAATCGCGCATCTGCTGCAAGATCGACAAGCGCCCTTCGCGCGCCTGCGCTAGTGCTACGCCCATGATCTCCTTGGTGATGGACTCGATTTTCAGGTCCATCTGCAACGCGGTAAGCCCCTTGTCGGTGCCCGCGACCTTGAAGTCCATGTCGCCAAGGTGATCCTCGTCGCCGAGGATGTCGGTGAGCACCGCGAAGCGTTTGCCTTCCTTGATCAGCCCCATGGCGATGCCCGCGACGTGATCCTTGATCGGCACCCCAGCATCCATCAGCGCCAGACTGCCGCCGCAGACCGAGGCCATCGAGGAGGAGCCGTTCGACTCAGTAATCTCCGACACGATGCGCAACGAGTAACCGAAATCCGCAGCCGGCGGCAGCATGCCCACCAGGGAACGCTTGGCCAGTCGGCCATGGCCGACCTCGCGGCGCTTGGTAAATCCATAGCGACCGGTTTCGCCGGTCGCATACGGAGGAAAGTTGTAGTGGAACATGAAGCGCTCGCGGTACTCGCCCGCCAGCGCGTCGATGATCTGCTCGTCGCGCCCGGTGCCCAGGGTGACGGTGACCAGCGCCTGCGTCTCGCCGCGCGTGAACAGCGCCGAGCCGTGGGTGCGCGGCAGCACGCCGGTACGGATGGTAATCGGGCGCACAGTGCGCGTATCGCGGCCGTCTATGCGTGGCTCACCATCGAGTATCTGGTTGCGCACGATCTTGGATTCCACCGCGAAGCACAGGTCTTTCACGGTGTTGGCATCCGGGCCGCCTACCGCGCCCACGCCCACCGCCTCGAACACGCGCTTCCAGATTGCGTCGATCGCCTCCGAGCGTGCGCCCTTCTGGCGCATGGCGAAAGCCAGCCGCAAGTCGGCTTCCGAGAGGTCGACGATTTTCGCCGCCAAAGCCTCGTCCTTGGGCGGCGCTTTCCAGTCCCAAGCCGGTTTCGCCGCCACTTCCGCAAGCTCCTCGATGGCATTGATCGCCGCCTGCATCTGCTCGTGGCCATAGACCACTGCCCCCAGCATCACATCCTCGGGCAGCTCCAGCGCCTCGGACTCGACCATCAGCACGCCCTGGCTGGTGCCGGCCACCACTAGATTGAGCTGCGATTCTTTCAGCTGGGACAGCGTCGGGTTAAGAACGTACTGGCCGTTGAGATAGCCAACGCGGGCAGCACCAATCGGACCGTTGAACGGAATGCCAGACAGCGTGAGCGCCGCGGACACCGCGATCATCGCCGGAATGTCGGCGTCCACCTCAGGATTGAGGGACAGAACCTGCGCCACGACTTGCACTTCGTTGTAGAAACCGTCCGGGAATAGCGGTCGTATCGGGCGATCGATCAAACGGGAGGTCAGGATCTCTTTCTCGGTTGGGCGTCCCTCGCGTTTGAAAAAGCCGCCGGGAATCTTGCCGGCGGCATAGGTCTTCTCGGCGTAGTCGACGGTCAGCGGGAAAAAACTCTGCCCAGGTTTGGCCGCTTTCGACGCCGTCACCGCGGCCAGCACCACCGTGTCATCAACAGTGCAGAGTACTGCGCCGTGCGCCTGGCGGGCGATTTCGCCAGTCTCCAGGGTGACTTGCTGCGTGCCTAGGGTAAATGTCTTTTTGATCGGGTTCAAAGGGAATCCTCTGTTTGGGGACGCAGCAAAAAACGCGCATCGGTGCGATGAGCGTTTTCCTGCTACGGCATGCGGAAAATGGACAGGAACTGCGTGGCGACTACTTGCGCAGCCCGAGCCGCTCGATCAGCGAGCGGTACTTGTCGGCGTCTTTGCGCTTCAGATAATCCAGAAGCTTGCGACGCTGGCTGACCATCTTCAGCAGGCCACGCCGGGAATGGAAATCCTTGACGTGGGACTTGAAGTGCCCGGCCAGACTGTTGATGCGCTCGGTGAGGAGCGCGATCTGTACTTCCGGGGAACCGGTATCGTTTCCGGCACGCTGGTGCTCCTTGACCACCTGCGCTTTTTGCGCCACCTGCAAACTCATACGCTTTTCTCTCTTTTTAGGCTCATTGTGTGAGGCGGGCATTCTAGCGATATTGCCACCAGCTTACAACAGCTTTTTCTTGTTTTTTCAGACTCTTGCAAACAATCTGGCTGGGCGTAGTTGCTCACCCGGTCCAGCCTCACCGACGCCTAGCAGGGCGCCGGCCTGAGCATACACACGGCAGGGGCCAGGTCGCGCGGCCGCATGCACGACCGCCTGGCCGTTCAGAAATCGCTCCGCCAGGGGCGCAGGAAGCTCAAGGCGTGGCAGGTCTTCCAGCAAGCGTTCCGGAGGCAGCAGCCATGCGCGCCGGCCCTGCGCATCGAGCGCCTGCAGGTCATCCAGCGCCACCGCCTGGTCCAAGCGGAAACGAGCGATTGCCGTACGGCGCAGCCCGCAGAGGTGCGCCACGGTACCCAGCGCCAGACCAAGATCGACGGCCAGCTGGCGCACATAGGTCCCCTTGCTGCATCTAACCCGCAGATGCAACACATCGCCGGCGCGCTCGAGCAATTCAAGCTCGTGCACAGTCACCTGCCGAGCTACGCGTGGCGCCGACTGGCCGGCGCGCGCCAGTGCATACAAGGGTTGCCCGGCGTGCTTCAGCGCCGAATACATCGGCGGTACCTGCTCGATCGCACCGCGCAAACCTGCCAGCGCCTGCGCCAGACTGGCCTCATCCACGCACACCGGCCGGCGCTCGATAACCGCCCCCTCGGCGTCGCCGCTCACCGTGGCCACACCGAGCTGAACCTGCGCGCGGTACTCCTTGATGGCATCGAGACCGAACTGGGCGAACTTGGTGGCCTCACCGAAGAGCAGCAGCAGGAGGCCGGAGGCCAGCGGATCGAGGGTGCCTGCGTGTCCGGCTTTCTCGGCCTCCAGCAGGCGCTTGACCGCCTGCAGGACCGCGTTCGAGCTCGGCCCGACCGGCTTATCGAGCAGCAACACCCCATCCAGCTTGTAGTGCTGCATTTTGCTGCTAGTGCTTCGGCGGCTCGCGTGGCACAACGCTATCAATGAGCTGCGATAGATGGTCGCCCCGCGCCACCGATTCGTCGTAGGAGAAACGCAGTTCCGGGGTGGTATACATCTTCATGCGCTGCGCCAATTTTGAACGCAGGAAACCCGCCGCGCGTTGCAAAGCGCGGGTGGTTTCGCTTTGCTTTTCTTTTTCAAGGAGGGTGAAGAAAACCTTGGCGTGCGACAGGTCGGGGGAGACGTCAACGGCGGTCAGCGTCACCATGCCGACGCGCGGGTCGTGCAGTTCGCGACGCAGCAAATCGGCCAACTCCCGCTGGATCAGGTCGGCGATCTTTCGCGGTCGGCCCCGGCTCATGCTGTGGTCCGCCCTCGGCTCATGCTGTGGTCCGCCTTCGGCTCAAGCGTGAACCACCCCTGTCTCACAAGCTGCGGGCGACCTCGAGGATCTCAAAGACCTCGAACTGGTCGCCATCCTTCAGTTCCTGGAAGCTCTTCAGCGATATGCCGCACTCAAAGCCGCTCTTCACCTCGCGCACATCATCCTTGAAGCGCTTGAGAGTATCGATTTCACCGGTATGGATCACCACGCTGTCGCGCAGCACCCGCACTTGCGCGGAACGCTTGACCAACCCTTCCTGCACGTAGCAGCCGGCGACCGTGCCGATCTTGGAGATGCGAAACACCTGCCGCACATCGACCAGGCCGATGATGCTCTCTTTTCTTTCCGGCGCCAGCAGCCCGGAGAGCGCCGCCTTCACTTCCTCGACCGCGTCGTAGATGACGTTGTAGTAGCGCACGTCCACGCCGGCAGACTCGATCAGCTTACGCGCGGTCGTATCGGCGCGTGCGTTGAAGCCGACGATCACCGCGCCCGACGCCAGCGCCAGATTGACATCCGACTCCGTGATCCCGCCCACCCCCGCGTGCACCACGCTGACTTTGACTTCTTCGGTTGCCAGGCGCGTCAAGGCGTGCACCAGCGCTTCCTGCGAACCCTGCGCGTCGGCCTTGATCAGCAAGGCCAGGGTTTTCTTGCCGCCCTCGCCCATATTGTTGAGTAGATTCTCCAGGTTGGCCGCGCGTCGTTTCGAGAGCTTGACCTCGCGGTACTTGCCTTGGCGGAAGAAGGCGACCTCGCGCGCTTTTTTCTCATCGGCGAGCACCACCATTTCCTCGCCGGCGCGGGGCACGTCGGAGAGGCCCTGGATCTCGACCGGAATCGACGGACCGGCGCTGGACACCGGCTTGCCGTTCTCATCGAGCATCGCGCGCACCCGGCCGTACACCGCGCCCGCGACCACCACGTCGCCGCGTTTCAAAGTGCCGGACTGCACCAACAAGGTCGCCACCGGACCGCGCCCCTTGTCCAAGCGGGCCTCGATGACCACGCCCTTGGCGGGCGCATCGACCGGGGCCTTCAGCTCCAGCACCTCGGCTTGCAGCAGGATCTGCTCCAGCAGCGTATCGATGCCCTCGCCGGTCTTGGCCGATACCGGCACCACCGGCGAATCACCGCCCAATTCCTCGGGCACCACGCCATGCTGCAACAGGTCCTGCTTGACCTTCTGCGGATTGGCTTCGTGCTTGTCGATTTTGTTGATGGCCACCACCAGCGGCACTCCGGCCGCTTTGGCATGGGCAATCGCCTCGATGGTCTGCGGCATCGCCCCGTCGTCCGCGGCCACCACCAGCACCACGATGTCGGTGGCTTTGGCGCCACGCGCACGCATCGCGGTGAATGCTTCGTGACCAGGGGTGTCGAGAAAAGTAATCACACCACGCGGCGTTTCGACATGATAAGCGCCGATATGCTGGGTGATGCCACCCGCCTCGCCCGCCGCCACTTTGGTGCGGCGGATGTAGTCGAGCAGCGAGGTCTTGCCATGGTCGACGTGCCCCATCACCGTGACCACTGGCGGCCGCGCCAGCGCCTCGGCGACCGCAGCGTCCGTATCATCCACTAGGAAGGCCTCGGGGTCATCCAGCTTGGCCGCCTTGGCGGTGTGCCCCATGTCCTGGACCACGATCATAGCGGTCTCTTGATCGAGGACCTGGTTGATCGTCGCCATCGAACCCAGCTTCATCAGCGTCTTGATGACCTCGACCGCCTTGACCGACATGCGGTGCGCGAGCTCACCCACGGTGATCGTTTCCGGAACTGCGATTTCCCGCACCACCGGCTCGGCAGGCTGCGCGAACGCCGGCTCTGCGCTGCTCGCCCCGCCGGAGCGCTGCCGCGATCCGCCCCTGCCATGCCAACCACCGACCCCTCCGCCCATGTCGCCACGGGTCTTGATGGTACGCCGGCGCACCGAATCGTCCCGCAGGATGGTCGTCTGCTTGACCTTCTTTGCCTTCTTGTCGCCCTTGGGCTCGCCTGCCTTGGGCACATGCAGCGTGCCATCCTTGGCGGCAACGCCGGGCGGGGGCGGTGACGCGCGCTCGGCCTGCTTTTGTTCCGCTTCGCGCTTCTCGCGTTCCTGTTTCTCGCGCAGTTCTCTGGCCTGGATATCCGACAACTGCTGCTGGCGGCGGTATTCCTCTTCGCGCAACTGCAATTCCTTCGTGCCCGGCCCTGCCGGGGCAGCCACGGGCGCAGGCGCCGCTGCGGGCGTCGGCACAGGCGCAGCCACGGCCACGGGTGGCGGCATCTCCGCCACAGCCGCGACAGCGTCCAACTCGGCAGGATCGCGCTTAATGAAGACGCGCTTCTTGCGCACCTCGACCTGGATGGTGCGCGCCTTGCCGGTGGCGTCGGATTTCTTGATCTCGCTGGTGTGCTTGCGCGTCAGCGTGATCTTGTTCTTGGATTCAACCGAACCATGCGATTTGCGCAGATACTTGAGCAGCCTTGCCTTATCTTGCTCGGAGAGGGAATCCTCGGCGACGCGTTTCTCGACGCCAGCGGCGCGCAACTGATCGAGCAGCACCGAAGGCGGAATCTTCAATTCGGTGGCAAACTGAGTAATGCTGGTCTGGGCCACGTTATCGGGCCTCTTTCTGCGCTAGAGCAGGCTGCGCCGCGACCGCTGGTGGCGTCACAGGGGTCGCTGCCGGTTCATCGGCGAACCAGTGTGCGCGCGCGGTCATGATCAGGCGCTTGGCACGCTCCTCTTCCATGCCAGTGATCTCGAAGAGTTCGTCCACCGCCAGATCCGCCAGGTCATCGCGTGTCTTGATGCCCCGTTCCGCGAGCTTGCCGGCGAGCTGGTTGTCCATGCCTTCAAGCCCCAGCATGTCCTGCTGCACACCGGCGATACTCTCTTCGCTCACGATGGCCTGCACCAGCAGCGCATTACGCGCGCGGCTGCGTAATTGGTTCACCGTGTTCTCGTCGAAGGCGTCGATTTCCAGCATTTCGGTGATCGGCACGTAGGCGATCTCCTCCAGCGTGGAGAAGCCTTCCTGGGCCAGGATATCGGCGACGTCCTCGTCAACATCCAAACTCCCCATGAATAGGGTCTTGACCCGGCCACCTTCCTCTTCCTGCTTCTTGGTGGATTCTTCCTGCGACATCAGATTGATGGTCCAGCCGGTGAGCTCGGAGGCGAGCCTGACGTTCTGACCACTGCGGCCGATGGCGATGGCGAGATTCTCCTCGTCCACCACCACGTCCATGGCGTGCTTCTCCTCGTCCACCAGGATCGAGCTCACCTCGGCCGGCGCCAGAGCACCGATGACGAAAGTCGCCGGGTCAGCAGACCACAACACAATGTCCACGCGCTCGCCGGCCAACTCTTGGGTGACGGCCTGCACGCGCGAGCCGCGCATGCCGACGCAGGTGCCAATCGGATCGATGCGCCTGTCGTTGTTGTGCACTGCGATCTTGGCGCGCACACCCGGATCGCGCGCGGCGGATTTAATCTCCAGCAGCTTTTCCTCGATCTCCGGCACTTCCAGCTCGAACAGCTTCATGATGAACTGTGGCGCGGTTCGCGACAGGATCAACAGGGGGCCGCGAGCGCCACGGTCGATCTTCATCACCCAGGCGCGCACCCGGTCGCCAACGCGCAGGTTTTCCTTCGGGATCATGTACTCGCGCGGCAACTGCGCTTCCAGCCGCCCGGACTCGACGATCGCGCTGCCCCGCTCCATGCGCTTGACGGTGCCGGTCACCAGTTCGTCGCCACGCGCCAGGAAATCGTTCAGGATCTGCTCGCGCTCCGCATCCCGAATTCGTTGCAGGATCACCTGCTTGGCGGTTTGCGCGCCTATGCGGCCAAACGGCACGTTCTCGATCTGTTTCTTGATCACATCGTCCAGCTTGGCGTCGGGCTCGCGGTCCTGCGCCTCTTCGACTGACAGCATCTGCGCGTTGATCCAGTCGGACGCGTCGTCCGGCAGCACCCGCCAGCAGCGGAACGTCTGATAGTCGCCCGTGTCGCGGTCAATCGCGACCTGCACGTCCACGTCCTCAGTGAAGCTCTTCTTGGTGGCTGAGGCGAGCGCCAACTCCAGGGCGCCAAAAACCACGTCTCGGTTGACGTTCTTTTCGCGCGCCAGCGCGTCCACCAGCAACAAAATCTCCCGGCTCATCCCTATTCCTTCCGTGCAGTCCCGGCTACCCGCCTGGGAGGCCCAGTTACCGCCGGGAGGTCCGGCGCCAGTCGGGCCCTGTCGATGTCGTTTAGCTCCAGCGCTACCTCGCGCCCTTCCACTTCCACTGTGACCACGCCCTGCTGCGCACCGCGCAACAGGCCGGTGTAGCGCCTGCGGCCGCTGGCATCCGGCGTGCGCATCTTCACGTCCACTTGATGGCCCGCGAAGCGCACGAAATCAGCCGCCTTGCGCAACCGCCGGTCCAGCCCCGGCGACGACACTTCCAAGCGCTCGTAGTCGATGCCCTCGACCGCGAACACCCGCGACAACTGCCGGCTCACCTCGGCGCAGTGCTCCAGTGTAATACCACCGGGCCGGTCGATGAAAATTGCCAGCAGACGCCCGTGGCCAGAGGCCCGTGCATCGACCAGCTCAAACCCCATGCCTGCCAGGGTCGTTTCCACCACCTCTGCCATCGCCGCCATGCCCTGCCGCTACGTCCTTTTACGACCCCGCAAACAAAAAATGGGCCGAGGCCCATTTGCATCTGAATCAATTGAAGTTTAACAGCTTTTTGCCTTGTGGACAATCGCCGTATGCGATTGCCGACAAGCATTGCACTCGCCTAAGGTTTACCGTTTTCCCCGATGGTCGGCGCTGCCGCCAGAAGGTTCAGTAACTCGTCCGGCGCATAGACGCGCAGGCGGCTGGATTTGAACCCTGCCGGGTCGCGGGTCACCAGCCCATCCGCACGCGCATGCCGCGCGGCTTCCAGCAGCACCGCATCTTCAAAATCAGACCAGACCAAGGCCAACGCATCCGTCAGAACCGCACGGGAGACCGGTGCGACCTCGAATAGCGAAAGCAGCGTTTGAAGATGCCGCTGCGCCTTGTTCGTCCCGACTGCTTTGGCCGCAAGATAGTGAATAGTGGTCACGGTGGTAGCGCCCAGCAGGCCTGCTAGGTTACGGCGTGCCACATGCTCGAAAAGCAAGGTGGCCGCCGAAGCGTGTGGGGCGCGTTCGAGCAGAACGTCAAGAACGACGTTGGTGTCGAACAGTACCCTCAACGGTGCTTCTCACGCAGGAAACGCCGGTAGTCGTCTTTAGAGAGCCGTTTCCCGGCCAGCGCCCCGGACAGGGAACGGACAGCCGGAGAAAGCGGCGTATGCGTCGGCGCGGCTTGGGTGCCGAGGCGCGCAAAGTAATCAGCCACGATGCTGGACACCGACTTGCCCCGGTGCTCGGCATAGGCCTTGGCCTGGCGCACCAGACGGTCGTCAACGCGAAGCGTCAGTTTGGTCTGCATGACGTATACCTCCAAAGGAGATTATACGGCACTCTGGGAAATGAACGAGAGATAAACCTACTCTGGCGCCTCTACCGTTCATAGAGATATTGGAAGCTCGGGTAATCTATGTTTGACGTTCGCTCACAAGTGCGCGGAGCTGAGCGGGTTCGATCTCGACACAGCGGCCCGGCGACAAATGGCCTGGCAGGATGACCGACCCGAAGCGCACGCGCATCAAGCGGCTGACCCTGCCGCCCACAGCCTCCACCATGCGCCGCACTTCGCGATTGCGCCCCTCGGCCAGCACCACCCGATACCAGCGATTGCTGCCCGAGTCCTTGCGCGTTTTCAACGGCTCCAGACGCTTGCAGCGGGCCGGACCGTCATCCAGTTCGATGCCAGCGAGCAGTTGGCGCACGGCGTCCTCCGACAATCCGCCCTGTACGCGCACTTCGTACTCGCGCTCGATTTCCTGGCGTGGATGCATGAGCTGGTTGGCAAGTTCGCCGGAATCGGTGAACAACAACAGGCCGGAGGAATTCAGGTCCAGCCGACCGATCGCCACCCAGCGCCCGGGACTCAGCTTGGGCAACTTGTCGAACACTGTCGGCCGGCCTTCGGGGTCGCTGCGCGTGACCAGTTCGCCGATCGGCTTGTGATAGAGGATGACGCGGGGATTGCCTTTGCTCGCAGCTATTTTTATTTGTTTGCCATCAAGAAAAATCAAATCCCCAGGCACCGCGCGATCGCCCAGCTTGGCCACCTGGCCGCGTACCGTGACCCGCCCCGCGGTGATCCAGGTCTCGATCTCGCGCCGCGAGCCGAAGCCGGCGGCGGCAAGCAGCTTTTGCAGCCGCTCACCGGTGGACCCATTGGTAGCCGCCGTCCCCACCGCGGCCCCGTCGGAAGCCGCCGCCCCCCCGGGGGACCCAGCGGCAGTCGCCGTCTTGTTAACCGACGCTGCTGGCGAGTGACGCGGGTTCGTTGGCTGGCTCGTTGGATGCAGCTTGGGAGGTCGTGGACTCAAGCTGGAGGGTGCGGGCGATTTCCTCTAGCGGCGGCAGCTCTTGCAGCGAAAGGAGGCCCAAGTCGTCGAGAAATGCTTTGGTGGTGGCGTAGAGCGCCGGCCGGCCTGGCGTATCGCGGTGGCCAACGACATCGATCCAGCCGCGACTCTCCAGCGTCTGGACGATCTGTGTGGACACCGCCACGCCACGGATGTCCTCGACATCGCCGCGCGTCACCGGCTGCCGGTAAGCGATGATGGCCAGCGTCTCCATCACGGCGCGCGAGTAACGCGGGCGCTTGTCCGGATTGAGGCGCTCGACGAAGGGCTGGAACTCGGCCCGCGTCTGGAAACGCCAACCGCTCGCGGTGTTGACCAGCGCCACCGCGCGGCCCGACCAGTCTTGGCCCAGCTCATCCAGCAGTTGGCCCAGGGTAGCGGGGTCGATTTGCTCTTCGAACAACCGTTGCAGATCAGCGAGGGAAAGCGGCTCCTGCGAGGACAGCAGCGCCGCCTCAAGGATGTGCTTGGTTTCAGACAGATTCGACATGGACGATCCTGAGATAAATCGGTGCGTAGCCCGCCGACTGCGTGACTTCGATCAGGGTCTCGCGCGCGAGTTCAAGCAGCGCGAGAAAGGTGACCACCAGTACCGCGATCCCCAACGAGGGATCAAACAACTCGGTGAACTCGAGCACCCGGCTCGCTTTCAGCCGACGCAGGATCTGGCTCATGTGCTCGCGCACCGAGAGTTCCTCGCGCGAGACGCGATGGTGCTTGCTCATGCGTGCGCGGTAGAGCAGCGAGCGCCAGGCTTCGGCGAGATCGCGCGCCTGCACCTCGGGCAGGCGTGCCAGGGCGGTGCGCTCGACGAGCACCGAGATCGCGAGCACGTCGCGCCCCACCTGCGGCATGGCATCCAACTGCTGCGCCGCGTTTTTCATCTGTTCGTATTCGAGCAAGCGGCGCACCAGTTCGGCGCGCGGATCCTGCTCCTCGGTCACTGACGGCGGGCGCGGCAATAGCATGCGCGACTTGATCTCGATCAGCATCGCCGCCATCACCAGGTACTCGGCCGCGAGCTCGAGGTTCTTGCTGCGCATCACCTCCACATATTCCAGGTACTGGCGCGTCAGCGGCGCCATTGGAATGTCGAGCACGTCCAGGTTCTGCTTGCGGATCAGATACAGCAACAGGTCGAGCGGTCCGTGGAAAGCATCGAGCAGGATCTCCAGCGCATCCGGCGGGATGTAGAGATCGACCGGCATCTGGGCCAGCGGCTCGCCGTAGATTCTGGCCACCGGTTCCAGACTAGTCGTCATGAATACGACAAGCCCATGGCTTCACGAACCTCGCGCATGGTCTCGGTGGCGAGCGCGCGCGCCTTGTCGCAACCGTCGGCAAGGATATTCTTC
Source organism: Betaproteobacteria bacterium (assembly GCA_009693335.1). Classification (GTDB taxonomy): domain Bacteria; phylum Pseudomonadota; class Gammaproteobacteria; order Burkholderiales; family SG8-39; genus RBG-16-66-20. Next base: position 38,247 of record SHXK01000006.1, read on the forward strand.
ACTAGCGTCGAATCGTCCAGGTAAGGCTGCGCGCGTTCGCGTAGCGGCGCGAGTTCGGCCAGCACGCCGTCGATCACCGGCTGTTTGCACTCTAGGCAACCGATGCCGGCGGTGGTACAGCCTTGGCGCACCCATTGCCTCTTGGCCTCGTCCGAATAAACCAAGTGCAGCGACCAGACCGGGCATTTCTCCGGCGTACCCGGATCGCTGCGTTTGACGCGCGCCGGGTCGGTAGGCATGGTGCGGATTTTCTTCGTCACCGACTCCGGTTCTTCGCGCAGCGCGATCGCGTTGCCGTAGGACTTGGACATTTTCTGTCCATCCAGGCCAGTGAGCCTGGAGGCTTGCGTCAGCAGCGCCTCAGCTTCCACCAGGATTTTCTTGCCACCACCTTCGAGCCAGCCGTAGAGGCGTTCGCAGTCGCCACGCGGCATGTTCTGTTGTTCGTCCAGCAGCGCCTGGGCGCGCTTGAGTGCCTCCCCGTCCCCGCTTTCGAGGAACTTGGTGCGCAATTCGTTGAACAGGCGCGCCCTCTTGCTGCCCATTTTCTTGACCGCCGCCTTGGCCTTGTCTTCGTAACCCGGCTCGCGGCCATACAGGTGGTTGAAGCGACGCGCCACTTCGCGGGTGAATTCGACATGCGGCACCTGGTCTTCACCGACCGGCACGTATTGCGCCCGGTAGATCAGGATGTCCGCCGCCTGCAGGAGCGGATAGCCGAGGAAGCCATAGGTCGAGAGATTCTTGTCAGCCAGCTTTTCCTGCTGCTCCTTGTAGGTGGGCACGCGCTCCAGCCAGCCTAGCGGCGTGATCATCGACAGCAGCAGATGCAACTCGGCGTGCTCGGGCACCAGCGACTGCACGAAAAGGGTCGCTTGGTTCGGATCCACTCCAGCAGCCAACCAGTCAATCAGCATGTCGGCGCCAACATCCCGCAACACGCCCGGTTTCTCGTAGTCCGTCGTCAACGCGTGCCAGTCGGCGACGAAGAAGAGACAGGGATACTCGGCTTGCAGCTTGACCCAATTCTTGAGTACGCCGTGATAGTGCCCGAGGTGGAGCGCTCCGGTGGGACGCATGCCGGACAAAACGCGAGTTTCAAACATGGCTCAATCGAGGATTCAAAAGTGGAACAAGGCGCCGATGACGCTGAAAGAAGTCTGCACCATCGGCCCAAGGATGACGCCCAAATAACCAGAGAACATGAGCAGCAGCAGAATCGGAAAGCCCCAGGCTTCGAGCTTGGCGTATCGCCATGAGATTCTGGCCGGCAGCAGGCTGGCCACGATCCGGCCGCCGTCCAAAGGCAGGATCGGCAACAAATTGAGCACCATCAACACCACGTTGACTTCGATGCCCGCGACGCTCATCAGCTTACAGGCCGTCAGGTAGTCGTTCGGCGCAAACGCAGCACTCAGCTTGTACAGCGCTGCCCAAGCAATCGCCATCAGCAGATTCGAGGCCGGACCCGCCGCCGCCACCCACAACATATGCTGGCGCGGGCGCCTCAGCGCCGAGTAATTTACCGGTACCGGTTTGGCCCAGCCGAACAGGAATCCGCTGCTGCCCGCGAACTTGGTAGCGATGAGGATGGCGATCGGCACCAGGATGGTGCCCACCAAGTCGATATGCCGCGCAGGATTGAGACTGATGCGCCCCTGCGCGTAAGCGGTCATGTCGCCGAAGTGGCGCGCGACGTAACCGTGCGCCGCCTCGTGCAGCGTGATCGCAAAAAGGACCGGGAGCGCATAGATGGCGACGGTTTGAACTAAGTTGCTGACATCCATCGAGGCGAAAATTTTATCAGACCAGAAAATCCTCGATCAGACGGGCCACCTGCTCCGGCTGGTCGTGGTGCAGCATGTGCCCCGCTTCAGCCACGGTCCGGTATTCGAGATGCTTGAAAGCTGCCCGGCGCTGGGCGAGTTCTGCGGGCGTGAGCTTCATACGCACCATGGCGTCCGACTCGGCGGCGTCTATCCAGAGCACCGGCGCACTGACGCGTTGCCAGCAGGCGTGCGCTTCGTCGAGCCGATAGAGCGCGGCATTGATAAGTTTGTGCGCAGGATCGCCACGCAGGACCACGCCGCCGTCGCTATCTTTTCCCCAGTGGCGAGCAAGGAACTCGGCCCGCTCGCGCGCCAGGCGCGGATTGTTCTTCTGCAGTCGGTCGGCGAGCTCGGCGTAGCTCGCATAGGGTCGCAAGACGGGCGCTAGACGCAGCTCCTGCAACCAGCGTGCATAGCGTTGCGGCGCTTGCTGTGACCTGGTCTCGGGCATGCCGAAGCCCTCGAGGTTGACGAAGCGCGCGATGCGCTCCGGACGGATGCCCGCATACAGTCCGCCGACATTGCCGCCCAGGCTGTGGCCCACCAGATTGACGGGTGCTGCGGGCTGGATGCGCTCGAGCAGCGCATCCAGGTCGCCGAGATAGTCCGCAAACCAGTAGTTGTCGGCGCCGGACCAGGCGCTGAGCCCGTAGCCGCGCCAGTCGGGCGCATAGACGTCCCAGTCCAACGCCAGCGCGTCCACCAGGAACTGGAACGAGGCGGAGACATCCATCCAGCCGTGCAGGAGGACGATTTTCCGTTCAGCCTTTCCCCTCCAGTGCCGGACGTGGTAACGCAGGCCCCGGATCTCGAAAAATAGCGATTCGCTGTGACGCATGGAATTCCCGTGGTGGGCGCTGGCCTGACGCTGCAATGCGCCTCTCGATGCAATGCATCTAGTCTGGCGAGCGTCGCCTCGAAAGACGCGCACACCCGCCGCCTTCGGTGCGCAGAGTTATTTTGGCGCCATCCGGATCGCGCCGTCGAGGCGGATGGTCTCGCCGTTGAGCATCTCGTTCTCGACAATGTGTTTGGCCAGCGCTGCATATTCTTCGGGCTTGCCCAAACGCGAAGGAAACGGCACCTGCTTGCCAAGCGAATCCTGCGCTTCCTTGGGCAGGCCGAGCAGCATCGGGGTAAGGAACAGGCCCGGCGCAATGGTGACCACGCGCACGCCGTTACGCGCCAGATCGCGGGCGATGGGCAGGGTCATGCCGACCACTCCGCCCTTAGAGGCGGAATAAGCGGCTTGCCCGATCTGACCATCGTAGGCGGCGACGGAAGCGGTATTGATGATCACGCCGCGCTCGCCGGCCGCGTTCGGGCCGGCTTTGGCCATCGCCTCGGCTGCGAGACGAATCATGTTGAAGGTGCCGATCAGATTGATGCTGACGATCTTGGTGAAACGGGCGAGATCGTGGGGCGCGTCCTTGCCGATGGTGCGCTCGGCCGCACCGATACCCGCGCAGTTGACGAGCACCTGCAGACCGCCGAAGCCCTGGACTGCTGCTGCGACTGCGGCCTTGCCGTCGGCCTCGGCGCTCACATCGCAGCGGATGAATTTTCCGTCCAGTTCCTTGGCCAGGGTCTCGCCCGCATCGGCCTGCAAGTCGGCGATCACCACTTTGCCGCCGCCAGCCGCCGCCATGCGTGCGGTTGCCGCGCCCAGTCCCGAAGCGCCACCGGTTATCAGGAATACGCTATTCTTGATCTGCAAGTCGACTCTCCCCCCGAAAAGGTTAATTTTACCCATGCGCCGCGCCGCACTTCCGGTCCCCCAATGAAACTGCGCTTCGGTCTGGCTTTTCCCGATCTCTACGAACGCGCTGGTTTGTTGCGCGTGGATGCTGCTTTTTTGAGTTTTCTAAACGAGATCAACCCGCCGTTGCTCGAGCGCTTGCTGGCCGCCAGAGCAACGCCTACGTCAGGCAAAGCGGAATCCGAACTGCTGATCGCGCTCGCGCCGCATCTGGAGGATTTCCTCGCCCGCTTGTTTGGTATCGAGAGCGAAGTCCAGGCGCTGGCCGCACGCCACCACGAACTGGCGCCGCTCTACTCGGTGAAGCGCCTGTTCGTGCAACGGCGGGCTTTGCACAAAGTGAAGCCCGGGGATGCGAGCGCGGATGGTTTTTCTTTTTCCAGTGAATTGGCGTTCGCAAAACAGGTCACGGCCTGGCTGCAGGACGAAACCGCCCATGCCGCTGCGCTGGAAGGCGCGGCACGCTACGCCGCCTGGGCGACGACCACCACCGAAGGCAAAGCCAAGCACCACGCGGGGGTGCTGTTCAAAACGCCGACCAAGCTGGATTTCATGCGCCTGATTCCGCTGCACACCGATAGCTCGCAAGGCTATGCGCGCCACAGCTTGGAGCATTTACGGCAACGCAAGGGCTTCGCACTCACGGACCAGGGCACCGACCTCAGCGGGGCGCTCGACCAAGCGAACTACTGCATCTGGTGCCATGAACAAGGCAAGGATTCGTGCGCCAAGGGTTTGCAAGAGAAAGCGCCGACAAAGGCCGCAGCGGACGGTGCTGCTCCGGTTGCAGGATTCAAGAAAAGCCAGTTCGGCGTGCCACTCGCCGGTTGCCCGCTGGCTGAGAAGATTTCGGAGTTTCACCTGGTCAAGGCACGCGGCGAAGCGCTGGGCGCACTGGCCATCATCTGCGTCGACAACCCGATGGTCGCTGCCACCGGCCACCGCATCTGCAACGATTGCATGAAGTCCTGCATCTACCAGAAGCAGGCGCCGGTTGATATCCCCCAGGCCGAAACACGCACCCTCAAGGATGTGCTGGAGTTGCCCTGGGGCTTCGAGATTTACTCGCTCCTCACGCGCTGGAATCCGCTCAACCTGCGCCGCCCCCTGCCGCTGCCCGAGAGTGGGCGCAAGGTGCTGGTGGTCGGCCTGGGCCCCGCGGGCTTTACGCTAGCGCACCACCTGATGAACGACGGCCATGCGGTGGTCGGCATCGACGGCTTGAAGCTGGAACCGCTCCAGATTCCGCTCACCCCCATCCAAGACGTAAACACGCTCTATGAAGCGCTCGAGGCGCGCGTCATGGCCGGCTTCGGCGGTGTCGCGGAGTACGGCATCACAGTGCGCTGGGACAAGAATTTCCTCAAGCTCATCCGCCTGCTGCTCGAGCGCCGCAGCCAGTTCGCGCTGTTCGGCGGCGTGCGCTTCGGCGGCACGCTGACCCTGGAAGACGCCATGATGATGGGCTTCGACCACGTCGCCCTGTGTGTCGGTGCGGGCAAGCCCACGGTACTCGATATTCCGAACGGCCTGGCGCGCGGCGTGCGCGCGGCATCGGACTTCCTGATGGCGCTGCAACTCACTGGCGCCGCCAAAGAGGATTCGATGGCTAACATGCAGTTGCGTCTGCCGGTGGTGGTGATCGGCGGCGGGCTCACGGCCATCGACACCGCGACCGAATCGCTCGCCTACTACGTGGTCCAGGTAAAGAAATTCCTCGAGCGCTACGAAACGCTGGCCGGGGAGATCGGCGAAGACGCAGTGCGCGCCAGCTGGGACGACCAGGAACGCGAGATCGCCGAGGAGTTTCTCGCGCATGCGAGAACCTTAAGAATAACGCCCCAGGAAAAGCACATCGAACTGCTGCGGCACTGGGGCGGCGTCACCATCGCTTACCGCCGGCGTCTGGTGGATAGCCCCTCCTATACCCTGAACCACGAAGAGGTGGAAAAAGCACTCGAGGAAGGCATCTGGTTCGCCGAAGAACTCACCCCCGTGGGCGTGGAGGTGGACAATTTCGGCGCGGTTTGCGGCATTCGCGTCAAAGGCAAGGACCGCGCGCACTGGCTCCCGGCGCACACCGTGTTCGTCGCCGCCGGCACCCAGCCCAATACCGTGCTAGCGCGCGAGGACGCGCAGCACTTCAGTCTCGAGGGCAAATACTTCGCCGCTTGTGACGAGGACGGCAATCCGCTCACCCCGCAATACGCCACCGCCAAGCCAGCCAGCGCCAACGTGCTGCTCGCTAAGCAGCCCGACGGGCGCTTCGTCAGCTATTTTGGCGACGTTCATCCTTCCTACTTCGGCAACGTGGTGAAAGCGATGGGCAGTGCAAAACAGGGATATCCCATTGTCTCGAAGGTTTTGCAGGCGCGAGCCGCCGCTTCTTCCCTGGCACGGGAAGAATTCTTCAAGCAACTTTCCGCTCAACTCCTTGCCAGCGTCCATAAAGTCGAGCGCCTCACCCCGACCATCGTGGAGGTGGTGATCCGCGCGCCGCTGGCGGCGAAGAAATTCCAGCCCGGCCAGTTCTACCGTCTGCAGAATTTCGAGACCCTGGCGCCCGTAGTGGCAGGAGCGCACTCGCGCGCTGGCACGCGCATGCAGATGGAAGGCCTGGCCATGACTGGCGCCTGGGTGGACCGCGAGCAGGGGCTGGTGTCCATCATCGCGCTGGAAATGGGCGGCTCCAGCGACCTGTGCGCCATGCTCAAGCCCGGCGAACCGGTGATCCTGATGGGGCCCACCGGCACGCCGACCGAAATCGTCAGCGGCGAGACAGTGGTGCTGTGCGGCGGCGGCCTGGGCAATGC
>SHXK01000077.1 GCA_009693335.1 Betaproteobacteria bacterium
ACTACGCCGGCATCGACAAGGCGCGCTTCAAGCGACCGGTGGAGCCCGGCGACCAACTGATGATTGAAGTCTCTATCCTCGGCTCTAAGCGCGGGGTCTGGAAATTCGGCTGCAGTGCGCGCGTCGGCGATACGCTCGTCGCTGAGGCCAACATCCTGTGCACTGTCCGCCCGGCTGTCGCCGGCGCGCAATGATCCATCCCACGGCGATCGTTGAACGTGGCGCCCGGCTGGCGGCGAATGTCTCGGTTGGCGCCTACGCGCTGATCGGTGCGCAGGTAGAGGTAGGCGAGGGCAGCGTAATCGGGTCGCACGTGGTCATCGAGGGGCGCACCAAGATCGGACGCCACAACCGCATCTCGCAGTTCGCTTGCCTCGGTGGCCCGCCGCAGGACAAGAAGTACGCGGGCGAGGATACCTCGGTGGAAATCGGCGACGGCAATACGATCCGCGAGTACGTGACCATCAACCGCGGCACGATAGGTGATGCGGGCGTGACCCGCGTCGGCGATGACAACTGGATCATGGCCTACGTGCACTTTGCGCACGATTGTCAGATCGGCAGCCACACCATCTTCGCCAATGCCTGCGAGCTGGCCGGTCATGTCCAGGTCGGCGATTGGGCGATCCTGGGCGCGAGTACGCTGGTGCACCAGTTCGTGCACATCGGCGCGCACAGTTTCACCGGCATGGGTACCTACCTGGATCGGGATCTTCCTCCCTACGTCCGGGCCGCAGGCAACATGGCGCAGCCCTACGGCATCAACAGCGTGGGTCTGCGGCGGCGCGGCATGCCGGGCGAGACCATCGATGCCTTAAAACTGGCGTATCGCACCCTCTACCGCAGCGGACTCGGTCTGGAAGAGGCGCGGCATGCGCTCGAGACACAGGCCGCTGCCTGCGCCGAAGTGCGTTTGCTGGCCGATTTCCTCAACGCCTCCAAGCGCGGCTTCATACGCTAGTGTCCGTGGAGCCCGTACCCACGGAGCTCGTCCCAACGGAGCTTCTAGACACGCCAGCCAGCGTCCACATCGGCATGGTGGCTACGGAAGCCTCGGGCGACCTGCTGGCTGCGCACCTGATCGCCGCGTTGAAGGCGCGCCGTTCGGGGTTGCGCTTCTCCGGCATTGGCGGCCCGAAGATGATCGCGCAGGGCTTCGAGTCGCACGTCTCGATCGACAAGCTCGGGGTGCGCGGCTACGCGGAGGTGCTGCGCCACTACCGGGGAATCATGGCCATCCGACGGCAGCTTGCTGAGCGCCTGCTACGCGAGCGCCCGGCGTTATTCATCGGCGTCGATTCCTCGGACTTCAATCTGGCTCTTGAACGCACATTGAAGGACGCGGGAATTCCTGCGATCCATTACGTCAGCCCCTCCATTTGGGCGTGGCGTGGCTGGCGCACCCGCCGGATCGTGCGCTCGGTGACCCAGCTGCTGGCCCTCTTCCCGTTCGAACCGGCCCTGTACGAGAAAGCGGGGCTTGCCGTCACCTATGTCGGCCATCCGCTCGCCGACGTGATCCCGATGGCGTCGGACAAGGCCAAAGCGCGCACCGAATTGCGCATCCCAGAGGGCCGCTGCGTGGTGGCGCTGCTGCCGGGCAGCCGGCGTTCGGAATTGCATTACATGGCCGACCTGTTCGTGCTTACTGGGCGCCGCCTGTTGCAGGATCTGCCGCATGCGTATTTTGTTTGTCCGACCGCCTCGCGGGCGACACGCGAGATGTTCGAAGCGGCCTTGCGCCGCCATGAAGCGACTCAGCTGCCGCTGACGCTGCTGTTCGGGCATTCACACGAGGCTCTGGCCGCCGCCGACATCGCTCTGGTGGCGAGTGGCACGGCGACGCTGGAGAGCGCGCTATTGAAGACGCCCATGGTGATCACCTACCGGCAGTCGCCGTTCACCTGGGCGCTGATGCGCTGGATGCTTTATCTGCCGTACATCGGCCTGCCGAACATCCTGGCGGGAGAACCACTGGTTGCTGAGTTCCTGCAGGACCAAGCTACTCCGGAGAAGCTGGCCAAGGCGTTACTCGAGTTGCTGCAGGATGCCGGCGCGCAGCGCAGGCAAGTCGATAAATTCCACGAGATCCATGTCAGTTTGCGGCAGAACACGGCGCAAAAGGCCGCGGCTGCGGTGCTGGCGGTGCTGGATGCAGGGCAAAGTTAATCGGCAGGACGCAAGCGGACGAGCCGCTTGCGTGTGTGGCGTCGACGAAGCCGGGCGAGGTCCGCTGGCAGGGCCGGTTTTCGCTGCTGCGGTGATACTCGATCCTGCTAAGCCGATCGAGGGTCTCAAGGATTCAAAACTGCTCAGTGCCTCCCGCCGGGAAGAACTTGCGGCATTGATTCTGAAAAATTCCACGAGCTACGCGATCGCCTATGCTTCGGTGGAGGAAATAGACTGTCTTAACATCCTGCAGGCAACCCTGCTGGCGATGCGGCGCGCCGTGCATGCGCTGGGCATGCGGCCGGACGAAGCCTGGATCGACGGTCAGCACTGCCCGGATCTCCCCTGTCTGGCGCGCGCCATCGTGCGTGGGGACCGCTTGCATCCGGTGATCTCGGCAGCCTCGATCCTCGCCAAAACTGCACGCGATGCGGAAATGCGCCGCTTGCACGCGCGCTTTCCCCAGTATGGTTTTGACCGGCACAAAGGCTATCCAACGCCGACGCACCTTGCGCTCCTCGAGCGCCATGGGCCGAGCGAGAGTCACCGACGCAGTTTCGCGCCTGTACGACGCTTGCTCGAACCCAGATGACTTTCATCGCTTCCCGCGACAATGCACGCGTACGCCGCTGGCGGGCGCTGATGTGCGATGCACGCGAGCGACGCACGCAGCGGTGTGTGCTGATCGAGGGTGAGAAGATGATTTTGGCTTTTCTCCAGTCGGGTCACTCGCTTGCAGACCTGATCCTCAGCAAAACCGCCTCCCAGCGGCCTGAACTTGCTTCACTGGCGAAGCGATCCGGCAAAACACCGGTTCTGCTTACTGATGCCCTGTTCCGTCATATCTCTGCTACCCAAACACCTGCGGGTATCGCCGCCGAAATCGTCATCCCATCCGCCACGCAGGATTTGAAAACTGTCGAAGCCTGCGTGTTTCTCGAGGCAGTCCAGGACGCCGGCAATGTCGGCGCGATCCTCAGGAGCGCAGCGGCGTTTGGCATCAGGGACGCGGTGCTCGGCCCGGGCTGCGCAGATGTCTGGTCGCCCAAGGTGCTGCGCGCCGCAGCGGGCGCGCATTTCGCCATGCGCATTGCCGAGAGCAACGATCTTGCTGTTGACATCGACGATTTCGGCGGCAAGGTGGTTTGCACGGCGCCGCGCGGTGGCATCGCACTCTGCGCTGCGGACCTTGCGGGGCGGGTCGGCTGGATCTTCGGCGCTGAAGGGCAGGGTGTGAGCGACGTGTTGACGGCGCGGGCGACGCTGACAGTGACGATCCCGATGCCGGGTAGCGCCGAATCGCTGAACGTTGCGGCCGCCGCCGCGATTCTCTTTTACGCGTTCAGTAGACGTGGCGCTTGAGTTTGAGTTCGCGCAGGATGGTGGTGGCGATTTCCTCGATTGATTTGGTGGTGGAGTCGATCCAGCGTATGCCCTCGCGTCGCATCAGCGTTTCGGCCTGTGCGACTTCGAACCGACAGTTGGCGGGGTTCGCGTACTGGCTGCCCGGTCGACGCCCGTGCCGGATTTCCTGCAGCCGGTCCGGCGCGATGCTCAAGCCGTAGAGTTTATGTTTGCAGGCGTGCAGCGCTTCGGGCAGACGGTTGCGCTCGAAATCCTCCGGGATCAGCGGATAGTTGGCCGCTTTGACGCCGAACTGCAGCGCCAGGTAGAGACTGGTAGGTGTCTTGCCGCTGCGCGATACGCCCACCAGGATCACGTCCGCGTCGCGCAGCTCGCGGTGCGAAGCGCCGTCGTCGTGCGCCATCGTGAAATTGATCGCCTCGATGCGCTGCTTGTATTCCTGCTTGTCGGTGGCGCTGTGCGATCGACCGATGGTATGGCTCGATTTGACGCCCAACCCGGCCTCGAGCGGGCCGATGAAGGTCTCGAAAAAATCCACAAACAGCGCATTGGCGCGGCGCACAACCTCACGCAGATCGTTATTCACCAGGGTGGAAAAGACGATCGGCTGGCCGTTGCCACGCAGCACTTCCCGTTCGATCCGATCCAGGCAATCCCGGGCCTTGTCCACGCTATCGACGAATGGCAGGGTCACCTGGTTGAACTCCACCCCCTCGAACTGGGTGAGCAGGCTATGGCCCAGCATCTGTGCGGTGATGCCGGTGCCATCGGAGACGAAGAACACGGTGCGGCGTAGTGGCATGGCGGATAAAATACCAAGGAAATGTATGTCGCGTGGCTAAAAGATCTCCGCATTGCCGACCTGCCCAGGGTCGGCGGCAAAAATGCGTCCCTAGGCGAGATGATAGGCGAGCTTTCCCGGGCGTACGTTCGGGTGCCTGGGGGCTACGCCACGACCACCCAGGCCTTCCAGGCTTTCCTTGCTGCCGATGGCCTCGACCAGCGCATTGCAGAGCGCATCAAAACGCTTGATCCACAGAACGTCGAGGCTTTGGCGAAGTGTGGTGAGGAGATTCGGTGCTGGATTGAGCAAGCACCTTTTCCAGCGGAAGTAGAAAAAGAAATAATATCATATTATCATACACTTGTTAAAGAAACTTCAGAACTAACATCATTTGCTATCCGCTCTTCGGCAACCGCCGAAGACCTTCCCGATGCCTCTTTCGCAGGCCAGCAGGAAACCTTCCTGAACATCCGGGGAGCAGATCACGTGCTCACCGCAATCCGGCGTGTTTTCGCCTCCCTCTACAACGACCGCGCCATTTCCTACCGCACCCACCAGGGCTACGCGCATGGTGCGGTGGCGATTTCGGCGGCGGTCCAGCGGATGGTGCGCAGCGACCTGGGGGCGAGTGGCGTTATGTTCACGCTCGACACCGAATCGGGGTTCCGCGACGTGGTGTTCATCACCTCCTCCTGGGGACTGGGCGAAATGGTGGTGCAGGGCGCCGTGAACCCGGACGAGTTCTACGTCCACAAACCGATGCTGGCAGCCGGCAAGCCGGCCATCCTGCGCCGGCGACTCGGATCTAAATTGCAAAAGATGATTTTTTCCGACCAGGCCTCGGCAGGACGCTCGGTGTGCACCGAAGACGTGCCGGCCTCGCAGCGCGACCGCTTTTCGTTGACTGACAGCGATGTACTCGAGCTTTCACGGATTGCCTGCGCGATCGAGAAACACTATGGCCGTCCGATGGACATCGAGTGGGGCAAGGACGGCGTGGACGGCAGCCTCCATGTCCTGCAGGCCCGGCCCGAGACCGTGCGCTCCCGGGAAGGGGCTAGCCTCGGCGCCCGTAGCGATGAACGCTATAGGCTGAACGGAACAGGCCAGTTGCTCGTCAGCGGGCGAGCCATCGGCCAGAAAATCGGCGTTGGCCCGGTGCGTATTGTGAAAGATGCCTCGGAGATGTCGAGAGTCAAGAAAGGCGATGTTCTGGTCACCGACATGACCGATCCCAATTGGGAACCGGTGATGAAGCTTGCTGCCGCCATTGTCACCAACCGTGGCGGCCGGACCTGCCATGCGGCGATCATCGCCCGCGAACTGGGCATTCCGGCCGTGGTCGGCTGTGGCGATGCGATGTCGCGGCTGCTGGACGCCGGGTCGGTCACGGTCTCCTGCGCCGAAGGCGACACCGGCCATGTATACGCGGGCGCCGTAGCCTTCGAGGTCACCGCTAGCAAGCGCGGGGACTTGCCGGCTATCCCCGTCAAAATCGCGATCAACATCGGCAACCCGCAGTTGGCGTTCGCCTTCGCACAACTGCCGAATGCCGGCGTCGGTCTGGCGAGGCTCGAATTCATCATCAACAACGAAATCGGCGTTCATCCCAGGGCTTGCATCGACTGGCCCGAACTGCCCAAAGATCTGCAAGACAGCGTGGCGCGCGCCGCGCGCGGTTACCCCGATCCGCGCTCGTTTTTCCGCGAAAAAATGGTCGAGGGCGTCGCCACCATCGCCGCCGCATTCTGGCCCAAGCCGGTGATTGTCCGCCTGTCGGATTTCAAGTCGAACGAATACCGCAAACTGATCGGTGGCGAGCGCTACGAGCCGGAAGAGGAAAATCCGATGCTCGGTTTTCGTGGCGCGGCGCGTTATCTGGCAGCAGATTTTCGCGGCTGTTTCGATCTCGAATGCGCGGCGTTGCGCAAGGTGCGCAATGAGCTTGGCTTGACCAACGTCGAACTGATGGTGCCCTTCGTGCGGACCCTGGACGAGGCGCGCAGCGTGGTGCAACTGTTGGCGGCCAACGGCCTCCAGCGCGGCCGGGACGGCTTACGGTTGGTGATGATGTGTGAACTGCCGTCCAATGCCATCCTCGCCGAGGAATTCCTGCAGTTCTTCGACGGCTTTTCGATCGGCTCCAACGACCTGACCCAGCTTACGCTCGGCCTGGACCGCGACTCAGGGCTGGTTGCCGGTGCATTCGACGAACGGGACCCGGCAGTCAAAGCCTTGCTCGAAATGGCGATCCGGGCCTGCCGCAAGCAGGGCAAGTACGTCGGCATCTGCGGTCAGGGGCCATCCGACCATCCCGATTTCGCGCGCTGGCTGATGGAGCAGGGGATCGAGAGCCTGTCGCTGAATGCCGACACCGTGGTCTCCACCTGGCTTGCCTTGAGTGGCGGCGCCTGCGCTGAGCAGTCACGCGCCAGCGTTGAGCAGTAACGCGCCTGCGCTTAGCGCCGATGCAACAGGCGGGTCTTCTCCTGTTGCCATTCCTTATCACGCTCCGACGCCCGCTTATCGTGCTTGAGCTTGCCTTTGGCAAGCGCGATTTGAATTTTGATGCGCCGCTTGCTGAAGTGCAGATCGAGCGGAATCAGGGTGTAGCCGCGCTGCTCGACTTTGCCCACCAGACGCCGGACTTCCTCGGTGTGCATGAGAAGTTTGCGGGTGCGCGTCGGGTCCGGCGTGACATGGGTCGAGGCGCTGCCCAGCGGGCTGATATGCGAGCCCAGCAACCAGAGTGCGCCTTCATCCACGATCACATAGGCATCGCTGATCTGCGCCCGACCGGCGCGGATCGCCTTGACCTCCCAGCCTTCGAGCACCAGACCGGCCTCATAGCGATCCTCTACGAAGTAATCGTGGAAGGCCTTGCGGTTTTCGGTGATCGACATGGTAATGATCGATTTCTGACCCCGATTCTCCCATGAAGCGCATTTGCCGCTCAGCAATCGTCGAGTGCGACACGATGGATTTCTACGCCCTGGTCGAGGCCATAGAGTCCTACCCGGAGTTCCTGCCCTGGTGCACGGCGGCCGAGGTCCGCGAGCGGACGCCCGGGCGGACCGTGGCCAGACTCACCCTGCGCGTCACGGGGCTGAGACACTCCTTCACCACCGAGAACACTAATCTTCCAGGGCGCTCCATCGACATGCGTCTCATTGAGGGGCCGTTCAAACATTTTGCCGCGGCGTGGCGCTTCACACCGCTGCAAGCGGGCGCAGCCAAGGTCGAGTTCTCGCTGCAGTACGAATTCTCCAATCGCCTGATCTCGGCGGCGCTGGGGCCAGCATTTAGTCGCCTCGCCGACAGTACCGTGGAGGCGTTTACGCGCCGGGTGCAAGCGCGCCGGGATGACCCGCTTGCGCATTGAAGTGGTTTACGCCTTAGCCAGCGCCCAGGAGATCGTGGTCCTCGAGCTGGCCGGAGGGAGCGTGGCAGGCCAGGCGCTCGCAGCGAGTGGCCTCATCGAGCGCCACGCGCTGCTTGTCTCCGACCTGCAGCTGGGGATCTTCGGCAAACGGGTGGCGCCCGCGCAAACACTACGCGAAGGCGATCGGGTGGAAATCCTCAGGGCGCTGACAGCAGACCCCAACGAGGCGCGACGCGGGCGCGCGCGCCGTACCCGCGGGCGTCGGTCTGGCACTTGAGTCGCGTATAATGCTTTTTTCAGAGCAGGGACGGCCATGCGGGTGATCCAGAAGGCGCTGACCTTCGACGATGTCCTCCTCCTGCCCGCTTACTCGCGCGTCCTGCCGCGTGAAGTGTCCCTGAAAACCCGCATCTCCCGCGGGCTCGAACTGAGCATTCCTCTGGTGTCCGCCGCCATGGACACGGTGACCGAGGCGCGTCTTGCCATCGCCATCGCGCAGGAGGGCGGCATAGGCATAGTGCACAAGAATCTGACGGCAAAGGAGCAGGCGGCCGAAGTCGTCAAGGTAAAGCGTTTCGAGTCGGGCGTGCTGCGCGATCCGATCACGGTGACGCCAGACATGAAGGTGCGCCAGGTGATCGCGCTCGCTCGCGAGCGCAAGATCTCAGGCCTGCCAGTGGTCAAGGACGGCCGTGTGGTGGGCATCGTCACTAACCGCGACACGCGCTTCGAGACCAAGCTTGACCAGCCGGTTTCGCGCATCATGACCCCGCGCTCGCGGCTGGTTACCGTGCGCGAGGGCGCCAGTCTCGGGGAGGCCAAGGAATTGATGCACCAGCATCGCCTCGAGCGCGTGCTGGTAGTGGACAAAGACATGCGGCTGCGCGGGCTGGTGACGGTCAAGGATTTCCTCAAGGCGACCGAGCACCCGGACGCGGCCAAGGATCAGCAGGGCAAACTGCGCGTGGGGGCGGCCGTTGGCGTGGGGCGCGGCACCGAGGAGCGCATTGAAAGGCTGGCGGATGCAGGTGTGGACCTGATCGTCGTCGACGCGGCAACCGGTCATGCACAGGGCGTCCTGGATCGTCTCAAGTGGGTCAAGAAACACTATCCGAAGCTGGAGTTGATCGGTGGCAACGTTGCCACCGCCGAGGGTGCGAAAGCCTTGCTCAAGGCAGGCGTCGACGGCGTCAAGGTCGGCCTTGGCCCCGGCTCCATCTGCACCACTCGGGTGGTGGCAGGCGTTGGTGTGCCGCAAATCACAGCGATTATGAATGTCGCGCAAGCCCTGAAGGGCAGCGGCGTGCCATGCATCGCCGATGGCGGCGTGCGCTATTCCGGCGATGTCGCCAAAGCGCTGGCGGCAGGCGCTGCGTGCGTGATGCTGGGCTCGATGTTTGCCGGCACCGACGAGTCGCCGGGGGAGCTCGAGCTCTACCAGGGCCGCTCCTACAAGGCTTACCGCGGCATGGGCTCGCTGGGCGCCATGAAGCAGGGGTCGGCAGACCGCTATTTCCAGGACCCCGAAATGAACACCGATAAATTGGTCCCCGAGGGCGTCGAGGGCCGAGTGCCGTACAAGGGCAGCGTGGTGTGGGTGATCCAGCAGATCATCGGTGGCCTGCGCGCCAGCATGGGCTACATCGGCTGCGCATCGATCGAAGAGACGCACGCGCGCGCCGAGTTCATCGAAATCAGTTCTGCCGGGATGCGCGAGTCACATGTGCACGACGTGCAGATCGTCAAGGAGGCGCCGAATTACCGGGTCGAATAGGCAGGACACGCAGGGGGAAAGCGGCGCCTTGCACGACAAGATCCTGATCCTCGATTTCGGCGCGCAGTACACCCAGTTGATCGCGCGCCGCGTGCGCGAAGCCAAGGTCTACTGCGAAATCCATCCCTGCGACGTGAGCGACGCCTTCGTGCGTGATTTCGCCTCGGACGGGAAATTGCGGGGCGTGATCCTCTCAGGCAGCCATCTGTCGGCTTACCAGGAAGCCACCCTGCAAGCGCCCAAGGTGGTTTTCGAACTTGGCGTCCCCGTACTCGGCATCTGCTATGGCATGCAGACCATGGCCCAGCAGTTAGGCGGCAAAGTCGAGGCCGGCAAGCTGCGCGAATTCGGCTACGCGGAAGTGCGCGCCCGTGGCCACACCCGCCTGCTGGAGGGCATCGAGGATTTTCGTACGCCGGCAGGCCACGGCATGTTGAAGGTCTGGATGAGCCATGGCGACAAAGTGGTCGACCTGCCGCCGGGCTTCAAGCTGATGGCCTCGACCGAGGCCTGCCCGATCGCCGGCATGGCGGATGAGGCGCGCCGCTACTATGCGGTGCAGTTCCATCCGGAAGTCACGCACACCCCACAGGGCAGCAAGCTGTTGCAGCGCTTCGTGCGCGACATCTGCGGCTGCCGCGGCGATTGGCGCATGCCGGATTATGTTTCTGAAGTGATTCAAAAAATTCAAGCACAGGTAGGCGAGGATGAAGTCATCCTCGGCCTGTCGGGCGGCGTCGATTCTTCGGTCGCCGCGGCGCTGATCCACCAGGCCATCGGCCGGCAGTTGACCTGCGTGTTCGTGGACCATGGCCTGTTGCGCCTGAACGAGGCGCAGCAGGTGATGGATACCTTCGCCAAGCACCTGCAAGTCAAGGTGGTCCACGTCGACGCCAGCGCCGAGATGTTTGCAGCACTCAAAGGGGTCACCGATCCCGAACAAAAAAGAAAGATCATTGGCAAACTGTTTGTGGATGTGTTCCAGAAAGAATCGAAAAAAATAGCCAATGCGCGCTGGCTCGCGCAAGGCACTATCTACCCGGATGTGATCGAGTCCGCAGGTGGCAAGACCAAGAAAGCGGCCACCATCAAGTCTCACCACAACGTCGGCGGCCTGCCGGCAAGCCTGCACCTGAAACTGCTGGAGCCGCTACGCGAACTGTTCAAGGACGAGGTGCGCGAGCTAGGCTTGGCCCTTGGCCTGCCGCGCGAGATGGTGTTCCGCCATCCATTCCCCGGGCCGGGGCTGGGGGTGCGTGTACTCGGGGAAGTGAAGCAGGAATACGTCCAACTGCTGCAGCGCGCGGACGACATTTTCGTTAATGAACTGAGAAATTCTGCTTGGTATGACAAAACCGCACAGGCGTTTGCGGTATTCCTGCCGGTCAAGTCGGTGGGGGTCATGGGCGACGGGCGTACCTACGAACATGTCGTGGCCTTGCGCGCGGTCGAGACCTCGGACTTCATGACCGCCGCCTGGGCGCCGCTGCCCTACGAGCTGCTGGCGAAGGTGGCTAGCCGCATCATCAATGAAGTGCGCGGCATCAACCGTGTGACCTACGACATCTCCTCCAAGCCGCCCGCCACCATCGAGTGGGAGTAAT
>SHXK01000078.1 GCA_009693335.1 Betaproteobacteria bacterium
CGCCTGCGCCGCCGCGATTCTCGATGACGATGGCCTGGCCGAGCCGCTCGGAGAGCTTCTGCGCCACGATGCGCGCCACGATATCGGTCGAGCCGCCGGGCGGGAACGGCACCATCAAGCGGATAGGCTTTGCCGGCCAGGCCTGGGCCGTCGCGCCCGCGGCGTACAGCGCCGCAAGCGCGCAGACCGTCGCAGTGACCAAAGTTCTAGCGTTCATCTGGCAACCCCGGTTATTTATTGCCGAGTCCCAGACGCTTGGCGCCCTCGGTATAAAGCTTGGTCTTGTCCTTCATGAAGGCGTCCATCTCGCCGACGCCGACGTTGACGAGCTCGAAGCCGCTTTTAGTCGCCAACTCCTTCATCTCGGGATCGGTGTTGAGCGCCAGCCAAAGATCGGACAGCCGCTTTTTCACGTTTGCCGGCGTGGTTTTCGGCACGCCGATGCCGCGGTAAGCGCCGTCCACCCAGTCGATGCCAAGTTCGCGGAAGGTGGGCGCCTCGGGCAGCAGCGGATGGCGTTTCTCCATCGCTACCGCCAGCGCGCGCACCTTGCCCTTATTGTTGACCGCGAAGGCCGTGTAGGAGATCGCACCGCCGACATGGCCGCCGAGCACGTTGGTGGTCATGTCGCCCGTGCCTTTGAAGGGGATGTAGGTGGTCTTAAAGCCGAAAGCGGCGTTGATCCGTTCATGCGCGGCATGGTTGGCGGAGTTGAGGCCCGAGCCCCCCAGAGAGATCTTGCCGGGGCTTTCCTTGGCGGCTTTGACGAAATCCTGCATGGTCTTGATCGGGCTCGATTCCAGAACCACCAAGGCGTCCGGCGTGTAGTGAAACCAGAACACCGGTGTCACATCGTCGGTCTTGTACTGCGCCTGGCCCTCGATCGGCTGGAACACGATATGCGGCAGGTTGATGCCGATGATATGGCTGCCGTCGCCGGCGAGCGCGTTCATTTGCGACCACATCAGGCTGCCGCCCGCGCCCGGTTTGTACTGGATGATGGTCTCGATGGACGGACAGCGTTTTTTCAGCACCACCTGCTGGTGGCGGCCCGAGAGGTCGGACTCGCCGCCGGACGGAAACGCCTGCCAGTAGTTGAGGTTTTTGTCAGGGCAGTTTTGGGCCTGTGCATGTCCAGCGACGAAAGTGAGCGCGGCCAATACAGCTTTCATGAAAAATTTCATTGAAAACCTAGCCTTTCAATTGAAGAGACTTGTACTCGAGGAACTCCTCCAGCCCGTAGACCCCTGCTTCCCTGCCATGGCCGGATTGTTTATGACCACCGAAGGGCGCGCGCATGTTGAAAGCGCCGCCGTTCACGTCCACCTGTCCGGCGCGGATGCGGCGCGCGACTTTCTGGGCACGCGCCTCGTCCTTCGACCATACCGCGCCCGCCAAGCCGTAGGGCGTGTCGTTGGCGATCCGGATCGCGTCTTCTTCGTCATGGTAGGGGATGATCGAGAGCACCGGCCCGAAGATCTCCTCCTGCGCGATGGTCATTGAGTTGTGCACCTTGCCGAAGATGGTGGGCTGGACGAAATAGCCACCCGCCAGCTTGCTGCCCGCCAAGCCTTCGGGCTGGTCCGCGCCGCCAGTGAGAAGTTCTGCGCCTTCCTCGATGCCCTTCTTGATGTAGCTGCGCACCCGGGCTAGTTGCTGATGGGAGGACAAGGGTCCGAGTCGCGTCGTCTCCGACATCGGGTCGCCGAGGGTGAACCCCTGGGCCGCCGCCACCGCCAGCTTCGCCGCTTCGTCGTATTGGGACGCCGGCACCAGCATGCGCGTCAGTGCGGTGCAGGTCTGGCCCGAGTTGAGATAGCAGCCACTGACCGTACCCTTCACCGCTACAACTAGGTCGGCATCTTCCAGGATTATCGAGGCAGACTTGCCGCCCAGTTCCAGCGCCACCCGTTTCACGGTCTGCGCGGCGAGTTCCGAAATCCGTTTGCCGGCGCGCGTTGAGCCGGTGAAGGAGATCATGTCCACCTGCGGATGCTTGACCAGCGCTTCGCCCGCGGTTGGGCCGAGCCCGGTCACCAGGTTGAAGACGCCTTTCGGCAGACCGGCGGCTTCGATCACTTCGGCGAGGATGAAAGCGTTGAAAGGCGCGATCTCGGAGGGTTTCAGCACCACGCTGCAACCGGCGGCGAGCGCGGGCGCGACCTTGAGCGCGATCTGGTGCAGCGGATAGTTCCACGGCGTGATGGCACCCACCACGCCGACGGGTTCGCGAATCACCAGCGAATTTTCGAGGCGCGCTTCGAATTGGAAGTCGTTCAGTAATTTTGCATAATTTGAAAAATTGGCGATCGGCAGTCCTGCCTGGATACGGCCGGAGAGCTTGATCGGCATGCCGACTTCCTGCGCGATGGTCGAGCCCAACTCGACGGCGCGCGCTTTCAGGCCATCGGCAATTTTCTGCAGATACTCCGCGCGCTTGGCCGGCGGCGTCGCGCTCCAGCTCTCGAATGCCGCGCGCGCCGCGGCAACTGCGGCGTCAATGTCCTTCTCGGTGCCGGCCGGAACCTTGCCCATGATGGCGCCGGTGCCGGCGTTATGGACATCGATGGTTTCCCCGGAAACGGGAGTGGCCCACTGGCCGTCGATGAAAAACCTGTCGCGCACGATCATGCTTGCTCCTAGTTAGCCGCGGCTATTTTAGCTGAGGCCTCAGGCTATACTTTCCGCCATGACCTTTACCTCAAAAGCCGTGATCTGCCGGCAGCTTGACCAGCCGGTGGTCGTGGAAACCATCACCGTCGACGGTCCCAAGCGCGGCGAGGTGACGATCAAACTTGCTGCCTGCGGCGTTTGCCACTCGGACCTCTCGGCGACCAACGGCACCATCCCGCTGCCGCCGCCGTTGGTGCTCGGACACGAAGGCGCGGGCGTGGTGGTTGAAGTAGGCGAAGGCGTTACTGGTTTCGCGGTGGGGGACCACCTGGTCACCTCTTTTATCTACATGTGCGGCAAATGCCGCTACTGCGCGGGCGGCCGCCCGGTGCTGTGCGTCGAGCAGGGCAAAGCGCTGCTGACACCGCCCGAAGGCACGCCACGGGTGAGGGATCAGGAGGGCAAACCGCTCAATATCTTCTCGGGTTGTGGCGTGATGGCCGAATACGCCACGTTGTCGGTGGACAATGTGGTGAAGATCGACTCGAAAATTCCGCTCGATCGCGCTGCCCTCGTAGGCTGCGCAGTGACCACCGGGGTGGGTGCCGTGTTCAATACCGCTAAAGTGGAGCCTGGCTCGACGGTCGCGGTGTTTGGCTGCGGCGGGGTGGGCCTGAACGCGATCCAGGGCGCGGCGATTGCGGGCGCCGAGCGCATCCTTGCCATCGACACCCTACCTTCCAAGCTGGCGGTGGCGAAACAATTCGGCGCCACCGATACCCTGCTCACGATAGCGGGCCAGGACCCGACCAAGGAGATCAAGAAACTTACCGGCGGTGGGCCGGACTACGCTTTCGAATGCGTAGGTTCCGGGGCGCTGGCCGAACTTGCCTACAGGGTGATCCGGCGTGGCGGCAAAGCGGTGATTGTCGGTGTGGCGCGACCGACCGAGGCGGCCTCGATCAAGCCGATGGGCATGGTGTTCGAGGAAAAAACGCTGCAAGGCAGTTATTTCGGCTCTTGCGTACCGCGCATCGATTTCCCGCGCATGTTGCAGCTCTACATGGCGGGCAAGCTGAAGCTGGACGAACTGATCACCAGGCGCTACCAGATCGACGAAGCGCCGCAGGCCTTCGCCGATCTGGTATCCGGCAAGAACGCCCGCGGCGTAATCGTTTTCTAGTCGATCTTACTGCTGGATCTTGATGCCGGCGTCCTTGATGATGGTCGCGTAGCGACTCTGCTCGCCGCGCATGAAGGCTGCGAACTCGTCCGGTGTGCTGGAGACCGGGTTCAGGCCCAGCGTCACGTATCGTTCCTTGATATCGGGCGTTTGCATGACCTTCTGGATCTCAGTGGCAAGGCGCATGACGATCTCGCGCGGCGTGCCGGCCGGCGCCGAGTAGCCGATCCAGGCGGCGGCTTCGAATCCCGGGAGGTCAGCGGCCTCGGCAAGCGTCGGCACTTCGGGTAGGGCGGCGGTTCGTGTTGCCGTCGTAACCCCGAAGACTTTGAGGCGCCCGTTCTTGATGTGTCCGACCACCGAGAGCACGGTTTCTACCGAGTAGTGGATTTGGCCGCCGATCAGCGCGGTCATGGCAGGCGCGCTGCCCTGGTAGGGCACGTGCACTGCGCTCAACTTGGCAGCCGAGTTGAACATCTCGCCGAAGAGGTGCGCGGTGGCCCCGGTGCCAGAGGAAGAGAAGGTGTACTTGCCCGGGTTGGCCCGGACGACCGCGACGAACTCGCGTGCATTCGTGGCCGGAAACGAGGGATGCGCAATCAGGGCGAAAGGCGCCCGTGCCGTCAAGCTCAGGGGTGCCAGATCCTTGAGCGCGTCATAAGACGTTTTCTGCAGGTTCGGCATGATCGACAGCGGGCCGCTCGACGAGGCGAGCAGTGTGTAGCCGTCGGGCGTCGCTTTGACCACCGCATCGGTGCCGATCTGCCCACCCGCGCCGGGCCGGTTATCCATGATGAAACTTTGACCGAGCTGCTGCGAGAGTTTCTCGCCGACCAGGCGCGCGGCAAGGTCGGTCGCCTGTCCCGGTGGCCAGGGAATGATCACTCGGATCGGTTTGTTGGGGTAGGCCTGCGCAAACAGCGCGCCCGAAAACGCCAGTGCAGACAGCGACAGCAGAACTTTTCTCATCAGGTCTCCTCCTCCGTGGATAGACCATAAGTGTAAGCGGAAGGGCAAAAAAAAAGGCCGGCCAAAGTTAATTGGCCGGCCGGGAGGTCAAGCCGGAGGGAGGAATCCGCCCAGGGAGGCGACCGGCTTGAAGGGGTTCGTCAGATGTGAAGAAGGCTCAATAGCGACTCAATGGGGGGGTCAATGAAGCTCGAAGCGATCGGTGCCGTACTGAGTGGCGAGGCGTCGTACCTCGGTCTCGTCCCAGACCAGGCCCACATCATCCTCTTGCCAACCCGCCGCTTCCTGTTCCAACGGGAACCGGTCGAAGTCGCTGCCGTAAACGTCGTCTAGTGTCATGGCCGCTCTCCTTTGATGGCTGCATCGTGCCCGCCCTCAAAGTCCAGCGCCATCAGCGAAACGCTATAAAAACGTCAGGCTTTGCGCCTACGCCATGTAGGAAAAACTCCTACAGCAGCACTTCAAACAGCCCGGCAGCCCCCATGCCCCCGCCTATGCACATCGTCACCACCGCGTATTTGACGCCGCGGCGCCGGCCCTCGATCAGCGCGTGGCCGATAAGGCGTGATCCGGTGACGCCGTAAGGGTGGCCGACCGCGATCGCGCCGCCGTTCACGTTCAGCCGCTCGTCGGGGATGCCGAGTTTGTCGCGGCAGTAGAGCACCTGCACCGCGAAGGCTTCGTTCAGCTCCCACAGGCCGATGTCGGCGATTTTCAGGCCGCTGCGATCGAGCAGTTTCGGAATCGCGTACACCGGGCCGATGCCCATTTCGTTCGGTTCGCAACCAGCGACCGCGAAACCACGAAATATACCCATCGGTTTAAGTCCGCGCTGCGCTGCCGCTTTGTCGCTCATCACCACCTGTGCCGAGGCGCCGTCAGAAAACTGGCTGGCGTTACCCGCCGCGATCACGCCGCCCTCGATGGCCGGCTTGATCTGCGACACGCCCTCGTAGGTGGTATCGGGGCGGATGCCCTCGTCATGCTCGGTGGTGACTTCTTTTAATGTTTCGGTGCCGGTGGCCTTGTCGACGACCTTCATTTTGGTGGTGATCGGCGCGATCTCCTCCTTGAACTTGCCCTCGGCGCGTCCCTTAGCGGCCCGCAACTGGCTCTCGACACCATAGCGGTCCTGCCTGTCGCGCGGAATCTGGTATTTCTTCGCCACATATTCCGCGGTCTGCAACATTGGCCAGTACAGCTCGGGCTTGTGCCGGTGCAGCCATTCGTCCTCGCCGTGGTGCCGGTTGACCTCGTTCTGCACCAACGATATCGATTCGACACCGCCGGCGACAAAGATATCGGCTTCGCCCGCGATGATGCGCTGCGCGGCGAGCGCCACGGTTTGCAGGCCGGAGGAGCAGAAGCGATTCACTGTCATGCCCGAGACGGTCACCGGCAGCCCGGCGCGGATCGCAATCTGGCGCGCGATGTTGCCGCCGGTCGCGCCCTCGGGCGTGGCGCAGCCCATGATCACGTCTTCCACTTCCTGCGGTTCGACTTGCGCGCGTTCCAGCGCGGCATGCACCACGTGAGCGCCCATCTTGGCGCCGTGCGTCATGTTGAGTGCCCCGCGCCAGCTCTTGCACAGGGGCGTCCTGGCAGTGGCAACAATCACGGCATCAGTCATTGAATCTCCTGCCTTCTTTGGCGAGCTTGATGAGTAGGGGCGCAGGTTTCCACACTTCGCCCATGTAGCCCTGCTGAAACTTTTCGATCGAGGCCAGTACCTTGGGCAGGCCCACGCTGTCAGCGTAGAACATCGGCCCACCGCGGTAGGGCGGGAAGCCGTAACCGGCAAGGTAGACCATGTCGATGTCGGAGGCCCTGAGCGCGATGCCTTCCTCGAGGATATAGGCGGCTTCGTTGATCAGCGCGTAGATCAGCCGCTCGACGATTTCCTGGTCGGAGATCTGGCGGGTCTTGATGTTGTTATCGCTTCTGTACTGGGAAATGATTTTCTCGACCTCGGGGTCGGGAATCGGCGTGCGGTTGGGCAACGCATAGCGGTACCAGCCCTGGCCGGTTTTCTGGCCAAAGCGGCCCAGCTCGGCGATGCGATCCCCCACCTTGGAGTAAACGAAATTCGGCCGCTCGAGGTATCTGCGTTTCCGGATCGCCCAGCCGATGTCCAGGCCCGCCATGTCGCCCATCGCCAGCGGGCCCATCGCCATGCCCCATTGGTAGGCCGCCGCGTCCACCTGCTGTGGGCTGCAACCTTCATCCAGCAGGAACAAAGACTGCTGGCCATACTTTTCCACCATGCGGTTGCCGATGAAGCCGTCACACACGCCCGAGACCACCGCCACCTTCTTGATGGCCTTGCCGAGTTTCATCGTGGTAGCGAGCACGTCCTTGGCGGTTTTCGCGCCGCGCACCACTTCCAGCAGCCGCATGACATTGGCGGGCGAGAAGAAATGCGTACCGATCACGTCCTGCGGCCGCTTGGTCACCTCCGCGATGGCGTTCACGTCCAAGGTTGAAGTGTTGGTCGCCAGAATCGCGCCGGGTTTCATCACCGCGTCTAGCTTGCGGAAAATGTCCTGCTTCACGTCCATGCGCTCGAACACCGCTTCGATGACGATGTCGGCGTCTTTCGCGTCATCGAGATGAAGGGAGCTTTTTATCAAGGAAATTCTTTGATCCATATCCTCTTGCCGCAAACGCCCCTTGGCAACGGTCGCCGCGTAGTTGTTCCTGATGGTCGCCAGACCGCGAGCTAGCGCCTCTTGCTGCATTTCGATGATGGTGACCGGGATGCCTGCATTAACGAGGCTCATGGTGATGCCGCCGCCCATGGTGCCCGCGCCGATCACCGCTGCGCTGCGGATCGGGCGCGTCGCTGTGTCATCGGGTACATCAGGAATTTTCGAGGTCTGGCGTTCGGCGAAAAACATGTGCCGCAGCGCCTTGGACTCGCCGCCTGCCAGCAGGGATTGGAAGCGGCGGCGTTCTTCCTGGCGGCCTTCGTCGAAAGGCTTGTTGAGCGCGGCTTCGACGCAGGCCACGATCTCCAGCGGCGCTGGCTGGCTGCGCGATGCCTTGCCGACCTCCAGGCGTTGTTGTGCGAAGAATGCGGCCGCATCGCCTTCGAACTTCACCGTCATGTCGCGGATGCGGCGGGGGCCTTTTGCGCTGGTCACAAGTTTCCGAGCAAAAGAAAGCGCCCCTGCAAGCAAATCACCCTGCACGATCTCGTCCACCAGGCCCAGAGTCAGCGCTGTCTCCGCCGACACCGGGTTGCCGGTGGTCATCATCTGCAGCGCCTGGGCTGCGCCCACCATGCGCGGCAGCCGCTGCGTACCCCCAGCGCCGGGCAGGAGCCCCAGCTTTACTTCCGGCAGGCCGAGCTGGCTTTTGGGTAGCGCGACCCGGTAATGGCAGCCCAGCGCGAGTTCGAGGCCGCCGCCGAGGGCAAAGCCGCCGATGGCGGCGATCATCGGCTTGGGACAAGCGTCCTGGACGTCAATGATTTCGTGCAGCGAGGGCGGCAGGTTCATTTTCGGGGTGTTGAATTCGCGGATGTCAGCGCCGCCCGAGAATGCTTTCGCCGAGCCGATGATCAGCAGCGCTTTTACCTGCGGGTCGGCGCCGGCCTTGCGGATGCCGTCCATGATGCCGGGCCGCAGCACGCTGCCCAGACCGTTGACCGGCGGATTGTTAAGGGTGATGACGGCAACGCCGTCGTGAACGGAATACGAAGCCGCCTCGCTCATGCTGGAATTCTCCTGTAGGGGTCTGGCGATTCTAGCAAGGGGCAATTCAGACGGGGAGGGTTTTGCGCAGGGAAATGATCTCCCAGTTGCGCATGTTTGCAAGGCTACGCAGACGAGCGTCGGGATCCACCACCACCGGGTGGGACACGCGCTCGAGCAATGGCCGGTCGTTGATCGAATCCGAGTAGAACCAGCTTTCCTCGAAGCCCTCGAGCGCCTGGCCGCGCGTGGCGAGCCATTCGAGAACCCGGGTTACCTTGCCTTCGCGGAGGCTCGGCGTACCGGCGACCCTCCCGGTGAAGCGGCCATTACGCATTTCCGGCTCGGTGGCGATCAGGTGTTCGACTCCGAGTTCCTGCGCGATCGGCTCGGTAATGAAGCGGTTGGTGGCAGTGGCGATGACCACCAGGCCGTCGCGATGGCTGTCCAGCAGCTCGCGCGCCGAATCGGGGATGCGCGGGATGATCCACTCGCGCACGTATTTCTCGCGCCAGATGATGAGCGTCGGCATTTCGTGCGGCACGTAGAGCTGTAGGAAATACTCACAGAACTCCAGCGTGCCGACGCTGCCTTCCCGGTAGCGGTGCACGATGTTTTCTTTCGCCGCCTGGCCCGCTTCTTTGTCGAGGGCTCCCTCTGCGGCGAGGAAGTTGAACCACTCATCGTTGCTGTCCCCGGTGAGCAGGGTGTTGTCGAGATCGAAGAGCGCGAGTTTTTTCTTCCTCACGTCACTGCGGCGATGCGCTTGATGCCCATCGACTTCACCGTGTCGGCAATGGCAGCGACGGCACCGATCATGCCCGAGGGGCCGTCCGGGTCACCGCCTATCTGCCCCATGCAGCCGATGCGGAAGGTCTCGACCTGGGTGAGTTTGCCCGGATAGAGGATGTAGCCGCGCTGTTTCACTTCGTCGTAGAAGCGCTTGAATTCGTAGGTCGGGTCGGCGGGCGCGTGGAAGGTGACGATGATCGGTGCCTGTAGCGCGCGCGGCAGGAAGCTCTGGAAGCCGAGCGCCTGCATGCCGGTGATGAGCTGTTCGCAGTTCCTCGCATAGCGCGCGCCGCGCGCAGGCTGGCCGCCTTCTTCCTCGAACTGGCGGATCGCCTCGTCGAGCGCCGCCACCACATGGGTCGGTGGGGTGAAGCGCCACTGGGTGGTCTTTTCCATGTATCTCCACTGGTCGTACAGGTCCATGGCGAGCGAATGCGAATTGCCCTCGCAAATTTCCAGCACTGCGCGGCGGATGAGGATAAAGCCCATGCCGGGAACGCCTTCGAGGCACTTGCCGGAGGCGCCGACCACCGCGTCTACGGAAAACTTTCTCAGGTCGATGTCAATTGCACCGAAGGAGCTCATGGCGTCGACGATGAGTCCCTTGCCGTGCTTCGCTACGACGCGCGCGACATCCTCGAGCGGATTGAGAATTCCGGCACCGGTTTCGCAATGCACCAGCGCGACGTGCGTGATCGAGGGATCCTCGGCGAGGCGCGCATCGATATCCTCGGCGCGGACCTGCGCGCGTTCGGCATAGTCGATCGTGCTCAGCCGGCGATCGAGGTACTTGCAGATCTTCGCGATGCGCTGGCAGTAGGCGCCGTTTATGGGCACCAATACGTGGCCAGCTTTCGGTACTACGGTGCCGATCGCGGCTTCGACCGCGAACGTCCCGCTGCCCTGCAGGGGTACGCATTCATGGGTCCCCGCGTCATGGGCGACCTGCAGCAGGCTGGTGCGGATGCGGTCGGTGATGCGGTTGAATTCCACGCCCCACGAGCCCCAGTCGCGCAGCATCGCTTCTTTGGTCCGGCGCGAGGTGGTGAGCGGTCCAGGGGTGAGCAGGATCGGGTCGCGCGTAGTCTTTTCGCGGTTCATCATTTCGTCATTCTCCATGCTTGCGTGCGGCGCTCGGCCAGCCGGCCGAGGCCAAGGTAGAGGATACAGACAGTCAGCGAAGTTGCGGCGATCAGCACCACCCAGGGTGGTGTATCGTAAGCGCGAAGGAAGAACCCCATGAGCGCCGCATTCCCTGACGACGACCTGAGCTTCAACCCGAGCGCCAATCCCGAGTTCACGGATCTGCTCGCCAATCCCGCGCGGCGCACGCTGTTGAAAGGTGCGCTGGGCTCGATGGCGATGGTCACCGGGCTCGCGGGCTGCGCGACGTCTGGCGCAGGTCCGCGCCTCGGCTTTGCGGCAATCGAAATATCGAGCGCGGACGCGGTGCGCGTGCCCGCGGGCTATCGCGCTGATGTGCTGATCGCCTGGGGCGATCCGGTGGGCGATCCGGCGGGGATGCCGGCGTTCCGCTTCGATGCCTCGAACAGCGCCGAGGAACAGGCGCTGCAATCGGGCACCCATCACGACGGCATGTCTTTTTTCCCGCTGCCGCTGGGCGCCAGCAATTCCACGCACGGTCTGCTGGTGATGAACCACGAGTATCCGGACCACAACAGCATGTTCCCGGATGGGCGCGCGAACTGGTCGCTTGCCAAGGTGCGCAAGTCCCA